>CAINOI010000062.1 GCA_903851465.1 uncultured Bacteroidota bacterium | reverse complement strand
GCATAATTATTATGCTCTTCTATACCTGTTGCAACCGCAAAAATATTGGGATCAAAAATGATATCTTCTGGATCGAATCCAACTTGTTCTACTAATATTTTATAGGCACGCGCGCAAATCTCCACTTTTCTAGCTTTAGTATCTGCTTGTCCCACTTCATCAAAAGCCATCACAATCACTGCAGCACCATAGGCTTTACAGATATGCGCTTGTTCTATGAACTTGGCTTCCCCTTCTTTCATAGAAATGGAATTCACAATACATTTTCCTTGCACACATTTTAATCCCGCTTCGATGATCTCAAATTTTGAACTATCAATCATGATTGGAATTTTTGCAATATCGGGTTCGCTTTGCAATAAATTCAAATAAGTGGTCATGGCTTTTACGCCTTCTAGTAAGGCATCATCCATATTGATATCAATGATTTGCGCCCCATTTTCTGCCTGTTGACGGGCAACAGATAAAGCCTCTTCGTATTTATTTTCTTTAATCAGTCTTGCAAATTTCTTAGACCCAGTCACATTGGTTCTTTCTCCAACATTGACAAAATTTGTTTCAGGACGAATCACTAATGGTTCTAATCCAGCTAATCTTAAATAAGGTTTAATATGTATTGGCTGATCGCTCATAATCTTAAATAGTTTTATCTACAATAGGTAATTTTCTTGGTTGAATGCTGCGAACGTTATCTGCCATATGTTTGATATGGTCGGGGGTGGTACCACAACATCCGCCTACAATATTTACAAATTTATTCTTAGCCCATTCTTCGATAAAATGTGCCGTTTGATGTGGCGCTTCGTCATATTCCCCCATCGCATTCGGCAAGCCTGCATTGGGATAGGCCGATGTGTAACAAGTTGCAATTTGAGAAAGCTCTTCAATATGTGCACGCATTTCTTGCGCACCTAATGCACAGTTCAATCCAACACTCAGTGGTTTTGCGTGTGCCACAGAGGTGTAAAATGCTTCTAAAGTTTGTCCGCTTAAAGTTCTACCAGAGGCATCTGTAATGGTACCGCTAATCATGATTGGTAATTCTGGTTGTCCTATTTTTCTGAAATATTCTTTAATGGCAAAAATCGCAGCCTTGGCATTGAGTGTATCAAAAATGGTTTCAACTAAAATAAGATCTACGCCACCATCCACTAGCCCACGAATCTGTTCTGTATAAGCAATAACGACTTCATCAAATGTCACTGCGCGGTAGCCAGGATTATTTACATCCGGAGAAAGGCTCAATGTTTTATTCAAAGGACCTATTGATCCTGCAATATATTTTTCGGTGCTATCAGGATTTTTTGATTTGTATTGATCAATTGCATCACGTACGCATTTTGCTGCTGCCACATTCAATTCGTAGGCTAGTTCCTGCATGTCATAATCCGCCATGGCGATAGAGGTACTGCTGAAAGTATTGGTTTCAATAATGTCGGCACCTGCTTCTAAGTATTGTAAATGGATACCAGTAATGATGGCTGGTTGTGTGATACACAAAAGGTCATTGTTGCCCTTGACATCAGAATGCCAGTTGGCGAATCTTGTTCCACGGTAATCTTCTTCCGTTAATTTATGCCGTTGAATCATGGTACCCATGGCACCATCGATCACTAAAATTCGTTCTTGTAAAGCTTCTTTAATTGACATAATACTACATTAAATTTTATGCAGCATCCAATAGGAAAAGAAGTAGGGGGGCGATAAGTGTACCGTTTATTAGTTCTTTTCTCCTTTCGGATGGCAGGGTGAACAATAAACAAATCCTCCTGCTGTTGCGCTGCGAAGATAGGGTACAATCAAATGATGGCCAAAATAAAGGCTATGGATATTGGTTATTGATAGTTTGCTACGACTTCCACATCCACTTGATCGGCGACCATTTTAATTAATACACCACCTATGCCAAAATCTTTGAGTGTTACGGTGAACTTTGCAGTCGCTTTAGGCAATCCTTTTTTTACAACGATGACGCCTTTTGTATCGATGGATTTTTTGACACCATGCACCTCCATATTGCCTTTTACAATGATTGGATAGGTGCCGTCCTTCGCAAAATTGACAGATTTCATATTGGTGATTTGACCATTGAAAAAACCACGAGGAAATTTATCCGATTCTACATATTCTTCATTAAAATGCTTTTGCATCAGATCCATCTCAAAACTAAAATCTTTCATGAGCATGATGAAGCTCAATTTACCATTGGTTTCTAGGCGGCTAACTGCTTTTGTATTGGTGGCGTCAATGTCTTTATCATCTACTGCAATGAATCTTACTGTTGCAGCTTTCGTACTATATACTTTTTGTGCATCTACTTGTACAAATGCAATGCAGGCTAGTAACAGGGTGAAGATTCTTATTGTCATATATCAATGTTTAAACATTAAAATTAGATTCTTTTATTGGATCAGCCAAATATTTGATGATAGATGGATTGAATAATAATTTACTTGATGTATTGTTGGATGGGTTGGCGGTTGGAGATGCTCTTGCCCAAGGTCATTTCGTCGGCATATTCCAATTCGCCCCCAAAAGCAATACCTCTTGCAATGGTGGTGACTTTGCAAGCATTTCCACTCATCTTCTTTTGAATATAGTAAATGGTGGTATCGCCTTGTATAGTTGGATTTAATGCAAATATTAATTCGGATACGGCATCATTTTGAATGCGTTCCATCAAAGGTTCAATGGTTAATTGTTCTGGGCCAATGCCATCCAATGGAGAAATGATACCGCCCAATACATGATATGTACCATGGTATTGACTTGTATTTTCAATGGCAATGACGTCTCTGATATTTTCTACCACACAAATGGTTTCTTTGGATCTAGATGCATTTGAGCAGATAGAGCAGATAGGACCATCGCTAATATTATAGCAGTTTTTACAAAATTGAATTTCCTTTCGCATTCTAACTAAGGCTTCACTAAACTGGTTGGTGCTGGATGCATCTTGTTTCAATAAATGCAATACCAATCGTAATGCAGTTTTTTTACCAATACCGGGAAGTTTGGAAAATTCTGCTACAGCATTTTCAAGTAAGGAAGAGGGTAGTTGCATACAATTGTAAAAAACAAAATTAGGGTTTTAAAATGAGGTTCATTTCATTATCCCAATTAGACTTGATATTTAAAATTAATTTCAGGTTGCGTACCAGTTCTGGCTGAATTTGACTACCCATGAATTTGCCTGTATCCCAACGCCCATTTTGATTGGCGTCTGTTAATAATTTTAATTGGTAATCTCCAGGTGGCAACAAGGGAATTCGTAAAAGATTCTGAGTGATTGGGTAACTGAATTTCACTTTCTGATCCTGTATTAATAACAACACAGGATGTTCGAATTGTTGATAGCCATTGATTCTTATAATGGCTGAACCATAACTTGATTCTGGTTTGGTTTTAAATCTGATGGTGTCTGCCTTCACTAGAAAATTAGAAAGGCTATCCATAATGGATTTTTGTGGTAGGACTAACTTGTAATCTGTGTTGGCTTCCCAAGGAAAATCAATCTCTACTTGTTGTTTGTTTTGAGCGTTGACTGATAATACAGCACCTGCTTGTTTTATTAAATTGGTATCAGTAATGCCAATAGTGAAGCTATCATTAAGACGAATAGGGGTTTCGAAATTTAATATCAATGCACTTAAAATATCTTTTTCTTTACCTTCTAAATTACTATTGTACTTTAAAGTTGGGGATTGTTTTTTAGCATTTTTTGTATTGATAACAGTTGCCGACTTTTTTTCCTTTTTTGGAGCAGCTTCAAATGCATATAACTGAATGCTATCTTTATTTTGCGTTGGATTGACACTCCTGTTTAGGAATGCAAATAATTTTGTTGAATCATCATAGAGTTTATTATAATCATTTGGAACTATGTAGATATTAAAATCTTTTGCTGGTAAAAAATTGAATTTAAAAACGCCTAGCCCATTGATTCTACTATAATAATTTGGCTTGTCATTATAAATGGCAGAATCATTTTCGATAGGATGCAAGACGGCTATTAAAGTGCTATCCACCAAACCGGTTTCTGCAATTTGAACTTTTCCATACAATTGACCGGTGTCAATTTGATTGCCTGTACTAAATACATAAGTATAATTTTGAGCAATATTGCCTTCGTTAACGTCTCTTAAAGCATTGCCAAATTGTAAACTATAGGTCGTATTTGTATTTAAACTATCAGATAAACGAATACGCAACATATTTAATCGCTGGTCTATCAATGGATTGTTCTTGATATTAGGGGATACAATCAATTGCTCTTGTAAGGCATTGGTGGTAATGTATTCGTTAAAACTAATCAAGATCTCCTTGGGTGCAATATTTGTACTGGAGTCTTTTGGTTTTGCATAAACCGCATAAGGAGGAATGCTATCTCTTGGTCCTCCAGATGGAGGTACAATATTGGCACAGCCACCCATTTGAATGAGGGACATAGCGACCATGCAGCATAAGACAATTGATGGAATGAATTTTAATCGGATCATACTTTGCAAACTTAGTTAAATTTCCTCCTCTAACTCATGTAATGCTACTGCTAGTTCATTGTTTTTTACAAAATTGCACCAATGGCAATCTTCCTTGCCACAGCCGGTATAAAAATCTTTCTGTTGAATTTTGTCCCAGACCATTTTGATTTGTTGATTGACGGTGGTGACATCAGCTTCTGTCATTTCGATTGCAATCTTCTCAAAAGCTTTTTTCTTATTGGGTTCCACAAAATCAAATTCTGCACTTGTGACCTGCCAATTTTTTGGATGATGTCTTAATAGTATTTTATAAAAAACAGCCTGTCTCCAGTAATCTCCGCCATTGGGATTCTTTTCATTCGGCCCCTTTAGTTGCTCTCTTGCATTGTCAATATTACCCGTCTTGTAGTCAATCACAACGACTTCTTTCCCATTGAATTCAATTTTATCTATCGCCCCTTTCAATGGAATATCATTGACCACGATATTGGTGATTCTATATTCGGTTGCGACAATTTTATTCCATTGCTGCACATAAAAATCATAATAGTTCACTAAGACTGTCCCGCCAAGGTCTAGTCGATCTTTAAATTCTTGTTGTGTAAATGCTTCCCGATGCCTTTTCATGTAAAATTCAAAATCTTCTACAAGGGTTTGTTTATCAGGAAATACATTTCCTGCTTTTTGCATTTTCTCAAAAAGCTTATTCAGTGCATCATGGATGGCAGAACCAAAAGTAGTTGCTTCAGATTTTCCAGAAGGTACACGAATTAAACTATTGTAGTAAAAACGCAACGGGCATTTTAAGTAGTTGTTCAATGCGGTGACATTCATAGAAAACTTATCCAATTTTGGTTGGATAAAATCTGCTTCTAATTGTGCAATGGTCGGCTTAAGTGTCGTTTCAAGTCTGAGCAATTTATATTGCATTTTAATAGAGGCATCTAGTTGCTGCGCTGCTATCATGCCCTCGTTGCCTTGCACTAATTCAATTAAAAATTGACTTGGCTCAAGTTCTTTACCATCCGATTTGTACTTACTGTAAGAAATAGTTAAATGTTTTTTTGCCCTTGTGATGGCTACATAAAATAGCCTTCTTAATTCTTCTTTATCATCTGCTTTTTCTAAACTACTCAAAACGGTATCAGGTAAGCTATAACCTGCTGCTGCAGTGGTTCTTTTTTTCTCCCAATAAGCCGCATTGGTGCCTGCTAAAAACACATGGGTAAATTCAAGCCCCTTACTACTATGCGTCGTTAACAAATTCACCCCAGCATCTGAGCCTAAGGTAATTGGCAATGGCAAGCGGATGTCTTCGCGTTTCATTAATCTAAAGATGTCAACTAAGGTCTTTAAATCTAAACTTGGCTTGCGATGTGTTTCCTCTTTGATGAAGTCAAAAAACGAAGTCACCATATCCAATTCGGCAGCTTTATCATCACTATTTAAAACGGCTTGAATAAGACCTGTTTTTTGCAAAATCTGTTCAATCAAATTCACCAAAGTCACATTGGGGATTTGTCCAATTAAATCTTCCAATACTTTAACAGCTTTTGCCACCTGTTCTAATCCGCCTTTTGAAAATAAATCTGTTTGTACTTCTTGTGTTTTATCTATTAATACCTTCCTAAAACTATTTTCTTTGTGGTTAAATTTTAATTGATTGGCCTCCACCGTAAGTGTAGCAATGGTGATAGGCGATATATGCCACCATTTGAAATGGAGTATTTCAAATAATAAATTAGCGCCCTCATTAGGCTGATCCCATTCACAAGCTAAATAGTCTAGTATTTTTAAGATCTGCTGAATCAGTATTTGATCAAATAGGTTAGCAGTTCTCCTGCTATAAATAGGGATGTTTTTTTGCTGTAAAAAATGCGCAATTTCAGTACCGTATTTATGCTCTTTATATAATACTGCAATCTCTTTTGGCGGGGTTCCGCTGTCAATGAGTTGTGCGATTTTTTCTGTGATGTCCATCATCTCTTCCTGTGGATCATTGTATTGTAAGATGGATGGAGCAATATCAATTGATTGATTTTCTGGGAGAGATGCAATTAAATTTTTTGACAACCCACCAATCTTATTGATCAACCTTTCCTGATTTTGATTGATCACCTGTGTGGATGCATCTAGAATGGGTTGTGTAGAACGATAATTCTGTTCTAACACAATATTGACAATATCGTCCTTGAATTGCGTTTGAAAATGCAACATGTTTTCGACATTGGCACCTTGAAATCTAAAAATACTTTGGTCATCATCACCCACCACAAATAAATTAGGTTGCTCCCAATAATTCGTCAATAATTGTACGAGCTCGTTCTGTGTCCCACTTGTATCTTGAAACTCATCTACTAAAATATACAAGTAACGTTCCTGGTATTGTGCTAATAGATTTTTATTTTCCTTAAAAGCGCCAATCACCCAATTAATCATATCATCAAAATCATAACGTCCATGTTTTTTCATGAGCGTTTGGTATTCATCAAAAGCTGCAACAGCCGCTTTTAGCTTGCCCATTTTTTCAATTGCATCATCCACCAACCCCTGTTTAAGATCGCCTGCCTCAAATTGTTTGTATTTTCTTTTGTACACAAACTCATCTCTAAATGGGATGTCCTGAATGTAGGCTTCTATCTGAGTGTTCAAATACGCCACATTCCATCCTTCCTTTTTCATAGCACTAAACAACTTACTCAAGTTGTTCATTTCATAATACACATCTCCTTTAAATCGTTTTAATGGGTTGGTTTTATCAAATTGGTCTATCAGTTCTTTGAGTAAAGCAATTTTTTCCAATTCAGAGATAGGGTCTAAACTTGGTTTTTCAAAAAGGGATAAATTATCTTGGATGATATCATTACAAAAAGCGTGGAAGGTGGAGATGGTCACTTTATAAGCCGCAGTCCCAATAAAATCCATTAACCTTTTTCGCATCGCGATTGCCCCAGCATCCGTATAGGTAAGACATAAAATATTTTCTGGAGCGGTATCGGTCTCTAATAAAATTTTTCCAATTCTAGCGCCAAGAATCTGAGTTTTACCTGTGCCTGGCCCAGCAATCACCATGACAGGTCCCTCAATGGTGTCTACTGCCTTTTTTTGTTCCAGATTTAATTTTTTGTAAACTTGTTCAAATGCCAGCTGCTGATCTGCTTTACTTATCATGAGATAAAATTAACGGCTTTGTGGCGATTTTATACAACAAAATGCCAAAAGCATTGTTAATCAAGTATGTCTAAAGTATATACCATCCACACCGAGCAATTTATCCCTATTTCTTTAACAGAAGCATGGGACTTTTTTAGTAGTCCAGCCAATTTGGCTAAAATTACCCCGGCGAAGATGGGGTTCAATATTATCAGCAAATTTCATGGCGAAAAAATGTATCCCGGACAGATCATTGAATACACGGTGAAGCCATTGTTGAATATCCCTTTATATTGGATGACAGAGATCACCCATGTACAAGACGGCGCCTATTTTGTAGACGAGCAACGATTTGGTCCTTATACCATGTGGCACCATCAGCACCATTTTAAAGCAGTGCCAGGTGGGGTTAAAATGGATGACATTGTACACTACAAAATCCCAATGGGCTTCTTAGGGGATATTGCCCAAGTGCTTTTTGTCAAAAAACAGTTGCAGGATATTTTTGATTTCCGTTTTAAAGCGGTGGAAGCAAAGTGGGGTATTTACAAGCCATAGCTATCCCTCTAAAAAATAGTTTAAAAATAGTTTAAAAATAGTTTCCTATTCTGATTTTTGAGTACCGAAAATGTATCAACTTTGGTACCTAGATTATTCATCCATGGTACAAAATTCAGGGCATACCCACAAATTCTCAGTTGCAGGCTTATTAGTTACTTTAGGAATTATTTACGGAGATATCGGAACCTCTCCTTTGTATGTATTTAGTACAATCATTAATCACAAAGTAATTACTGAACAATTAATCTACGGTGCTATTTCTTGCGTTTTTTGGACTTTAACATTACAGACTACTTTTAAATATGTGTTCTTAACACTTAGAGCAGACAATAGAGGTGAGGGAGGCATTTTTTCTTTGTTTGCATTAATTCGTCGTTATGTAAAATGGATTTATATCCCAGCAATCATAGGCGCAGCTATGTTATTAGCCGATGGGATGATTACACCACCCGTATCTGTGTCTTCAGCTATTGAAGGCTTAGCAGGCATTAAAGGTTTGGAAAAAATTATTGTACCTGGTAATGACTTAACAGTAGGCATTGTACTTGCTATTATTTCTTTACTTTTTTTCTTTCAACGTTTTGGTACAAAAATTATTGGATTTGCATTTGGTCCAATTATGTTGATATGGTTTTCGATGATTTTAATTTTAGGATTGATTCAGGTAATTGGAAATATCTCTATTCTTAAATCATTGAACCCTTATTATGGGCTTGATTTATTAGTAAACTACCCTAAAGGTTTTTGGTTATTGGGTGCGGTATTTTTATGTACTACTGGAGCCGAGGCTTTGTATAGCGATTTAGGTCATTGCGGTCGTAAAAACATTCAGGTAAGCTGGATGTTTGTAAAATTTGCCTTAGTAATGAGTTATATGGGACAAGGTGCTTGGTTATTAAATCATGTTGGTACTACTTCAAATGGCATTAACCCATTTTTTGAAATCATGCCACATTGGTTTTTATTAATTGGTATTGGTATTGCCACTATTGCAACTATTATTGCCAGCCAGGCTTTAATTAGTGGTTCATTTACTTTAATTAACGAGGCCATTAGTTTAAATTTCTGGCCGCGTGTTACCGTAAAATTTCCAACAGATCAAAAAGGCCAAATTTATATCCCTAGTTTAAACTTAATTCTTTGGGTAGGCTGTGTGACCATGCTACTTTATTTTAGAAAGAGTGAACACATGCTTGCCGCTTATGGATTCTCCATTATTGTCACCATGATTATGACCACCATTTTAATTAATTTTTACATGTTAAATGTAAGAAGGTGGAATCGCTGGGTGGTAGCGCTTATCATTTTAGTTTTTTGCATAGTTGAAGTCTCCTTTTTTATAGCCAATGTGGTGAAAATTCATGAAGCCATGATCACATTTATATTTTCATTCAGCATGATATTTGTGATGACGATTTGGCATCGTGCAAGAAAAATTGCGAACCGATATTTGGATTTCGTTAAATTAAATACCTATTTAGAACAACTATCCAACTTGAGTGCAGATAAGGATGTCCCTAAATATGCGACCCACTTGGTGTACTTAACTAAGGCAAATAACCACAGAGAGATTGAGCATCGTATTATTGACTCTATTTTAAATAAAAAACCAAAACGCGCCGACATTTATTGGTTCATTCATATTGACCGTACCGATTCTCCATACGGTATGTCATACAGTATTCGTGAATTAATTGATGACAAAGTAATGCGTATTGATTTTAAATTAGGTTTCCGTATTCAGCCACGTGTGAATGTCTTATTTAAGAAAGTCATGCAAGAATTGAATGAGTGCCAAGAATTGGGTATCTATAGCAAGTATGAATCTTTAAAACAAAAAGATTTCCATGCAGACATCACCTATGTCATTATTGAAAGCTTCTTCTCTATTGAAAATGAACTTTCATTGAAAGAAGATTTTATTATGGACTTATACTTCAATATCAAAAACTTTGCACAAAGCGATCAGAAAGCTTTTGGATTGGATAATGACATGACGATTGTGGAACATGTTCCTTTGATTATCAAAGCCAATGAGAACCTGCCATTAAAACGTACTTACGATTAATACATGCATCATTCATTGATTAATTGGTACTTGCTTAATTGATTTTGTTTACCTACTGCTACTATCCAGGTTGGTTCATTCGCTGATAACTTTACATTAAGCGTATTTAACTGAATCGATTTAGTTTCCTTTGGTATGATAGCTGCCACTCGATAGCCTGTTTTACTTTTTTGAATCAATGCAAAGTATTTTATGGTGTTGCTTGGATTACTATCAACAATGGTATAGCTATTTTCATTCTGCTTTACAAGTTTAGGACTAGCCATTTTATATTGTACTAGCCATTCTATTGGTGCAATTAATGCAGGGTTGTGGTAATAGGTATTTTGTAAGCTATCATTCCACCCATTGGCGTTGGTTTTAAAACTAGCACTACTAAAATAGGCGCTGCCATGGGTGTTAATTAAGGCCCTCATTTTTTTAATTTGATTTGGAATCTCATTTGGAGACTTCCATGCAGTATTACTGCCTGCTCTATAAATACCATGACCCACATATAAATTTTTGCCATAACTGTTTCGGTTCCACCACTCAATTAATTCGTTATAGTCCGCTAATACATGACCCTGCTCCCAATACAATTGAGGTGCCACATAATCAATCCAGTCTTTCTCTAACCATAATAAAATATCGGCATACAAATCGTCATAGTTTGTTGTTGCTTTCGTTTTGCTTCCTCTTGGGTCAGTAGATTGATTTCGCCAAACACCAAATGGACTAATCCCAAATTGCACCCCTGGCTTGACTTGGTGTATGGTTGCAGACAACTGTTTTACAATGGTGTCACAATTGCTTCTTCTCCAATCCTCCTTACTTAGGCCTCTCGCATTTTTTTGGAAGGTTGCTTCGTCTGGAAATTCTTTACCAACAATTTTATAAGGATAAAAATAATCATCCATATGCACTGCATCGATATCATAACGTGCTACTAAATCACCAACTACCTTGTTGGTATGTTGCCATACTTCTGGTAAACCTGGATTAAAATATTTTTTATCACCATAAGTTAAAAACCATTCAGGATGTACTTTAGATAAATGCGTGTTGGCAATGCTTGATTTATTGATATCAAAAACAGCTCTATAAGGATTGATCCAAGCATGAAACTCCATACCGCGTTGGTGTGTGGCTTCAATCATAAAACTCAATGGATCATAATACGGACTAGGCGCTTCACCTTGTTTTCCCATCAGGTATTCACTCCAAGGTTCTAAGGATGATGGATACAAGGCATCTCCAGATGGTCTTACTTGCATGATGATGGTATTCATCCCGTTTTTTTTATGCATATCCAACAATGCCTCAAACTCGTCTTTTTGAATTTGACTACTCAATCCTGGTTTACTTGGCCAGTCGATGTTGACCACTGTAGCCACCCAGACTGCTCTAAATTCAAATACATTTTTATCAGATAAACTGGGTTGTGCAAAAAGTGAAAATGGGATAGCTATTAAAAGCGTAAATAATATTTTCTTCATAAATAAAAGTATATGCTTATCGATTGATTTCAAAAATGGAAGAAAAGAAATGAATTGGAAGGGCATGGTTGAAATTAAAACACATTTTTAGCACTAAGCACCTTTATGTATTGTTCTAATTTTATCAAGGATTTGATTCATTGTTTTTGCTTCTGATTCATTGATGCCTTTTAACAAAGCATCAATACGATCATTGAATTGATCCAATTGATCCACTAAATCAAGTCCTTTAGGCGATAGGGTAATGTCTACCAGTCTTTTGTCTTTTTCGCAGGTATTTTTTACAACTAATTCCTTTGCAATCAAACGATCTACAATCCTACTTGTATCGCTCATCTTATCTAACATGCGCTCTCTAATCTTAAGCGTACTCAATGGTGTGGCACTTCCTCTTAAGATGCGGAGTATATTGTATTGTTGTTGTGTAACACCTTCTTCCGAAAGCATTTTACCAATTTGTTCATTCAACCAGTTGGCTGTAAAAAGGAGATTGATGCCCATTTTCTGAAACTCATTCCTGAAATTAGGTTGTTGTATATCTTGTTCTATCCCCATTGTTGCATTGGTATTTGATTTCAGTTAAAAATACAAATTATTGTCTTTTTTTCCATAATTGATATAGGGGCAATGCTAATAATACCCCAGCGGCATCTGCAATCATATCCTTGACTTCGAATCCTCTGCTTGGTACATACCATTTCTGGTAGTATTCCATTGCAATACCATATACAATACAAAAAATCATGGACCAGGCTTGGGCACGAACAGATTGGAGTGCTCGTATGTTAGATTGATCAAAAAAACAATAGAAGGACCAGGCTAGTGAACCAAATAAGAGGACATGCACAATTTTATCAATTGGTAATAAGTGCAACCAGCCAGTTCGATCTGTAAAGCTACTGCCAGGAAGGCTCAGCAATACAAATACGAGTGCTATCTCTGCGATCACCCAAATAAGGTATTTCATAAAGGTTGGTTTAGTGCACCAACTGCGCATAAGCTTCGCTAGAAAGCAATGCATCCACATCTGCTGGATTGCTTACAGTCATCTTAATCATCCAACCTTCGCCATATGCATCGGTATTCACCAATTCTGGTTGAGCTGATAAAGCTGGATTCACTTCTAAGACTGTACCAGCGATAGGTAAAAATAAATCACTCACTGTCTTCACCGCTTCTACCGTACCAAATACAGCTTCTGCAGCTAAAGTGCTTCCAATAGTATTGATATCTATGTATACTATATCTCCCAACTCGCCTTGCGCAAAGTCTGTGATACCAATCGTAGCGGTATTGCCTTCTAATTTAATCCACTCGTGGTCTTTTGTGTAACGTAAGTCTGCTGGGAATTGCATAGGTTATTTTTTTATTAGTGCAAATATTCATAAAAATTGGTAAAAAACCAATGGACTAGAACTGATTGTTATCAAAATAAAGCAAAACATGGTCTTTTAGGAAAACCTCCTGCTCTATTAAGTCCATGACAGGTAGGTTTTTGAGTTGTTTAAAATGGGGCCAACCATCTCCATCCTTCCCTTCAATCACATAAAAACCACTTGACATTAAAATGCTACAAATAGCCACATGCATCAAGTCCTGCTTTTGCTCCTTGCTGATTTTCTCTTGGATAAAACCAGTTTCTTGTAAGCCTATCAAAAACAGAATTGACTCTAGATCTGGTTTTTTACCAAATTTGTCCATTAGTTTTCGTTCTAAATCCCACCACCTGGTTTGGAAATCGTCCCCTATAGTTGCCATAGAATTATTCAATTTATGGTGCAAAGGTAGGGGATATCTGTACTTGGTAGGATGGTTTGATTATCTTTGCCCAAATTTCTCGATATGTTACAGGTGACCTATTTAAGACAACATACCCAATTAGCAAAAGATAAACTAGCTATTAAACATTTTTCGAATGTAGCGCTTGTAGATCAGGTAATTGAAATAGATGATCAAAGAAAGCGTTTACAAGCCAGCTTTGATGACTTACAATCCAAGGTGAATGCGGCATCCAAAGAGATTGGCAACCATATGGCCAAGGGCGAGAAAGAACAAGCAGAGGCGATCAAGCAAAATGTGGCTGCTTGGAAATTGGCATTGGAGCCTTTGAAAATTGAAATGACAGAAGTAGAACAACAACTTCAAAATTTGATTGTACAATTGCCGAACCTGCCTCATGATTTAGTACCTAAAGGAAAAACACCCGAAGAGAATGAAGTAGTGAAGAAAGCAGGTACGACCCCAGTATTACCAGCAGGCTCAATGGCGCACTGGGACTTGATTAAAAAATACAATTTAGTAGACTTTGAGACAGGTGCTAAAATTACTGGAAGCGGTTTCCCTTTATACATAGGCAAGGGCGCTAAATTTCAAAGAGCACTCACGCAATATTTTTTAGATTTTAATACTGCAGCAGGCTATACAGAATACATTCCTCCTTATATGGTGAATGCGGCTTCTGCTTTTGCGACAGGACAATTGCCAGACAAAGAAGGACAGATGTACCACGCAACCGAAGACGATTTTTATTTAATTCCTACTGCCGAAGTACCTGTAACGAATGTGTATAGAGATACGATTTTAAAAGACACAGATTTGCCAATTAAGATGACCGCTTACTCTCCATGTTTTAGAAGAGAAGCAGGTAGTTTTGGAAAAGAAGTAAGAGGATTGAATAGAGTACACCAATTTGAAAAAGTAGAGATCATTCAAATTGTACATCCAGATAAAAGCGATGACACATTAAATGAAATGGTGGCACATGTCGAAAACTTATTAATCAGTTTAGGTTTACAATACCGCATTCTTAGGTTATGTGGTGGCGATATGGGCTTTGCTGCTGCCATCACTTATGACTTTGAAGTGTATAGTGCAGCGCAAGAAAAATGGTTGGAAGTGAGTAGCGTATCTAATTTCAACAATTACCAAACTTACAGAATGAAGTGTCGCTTTAAAGACCAGGAAGGCAAAACACAGTTCGCACATTCATTGAATGGTAGCTCTCTGGCTTTACCAAGAATTTACGCTGCAATTGTAGAGAACTACCAAACCGAAACAGGGATCAATTTGCCTGAAGTGTTGGTGCCTTATTTTGGCGCGAAGCAGTTGGTCTAAGTATTTATTGAGGATACTAAAAATGCCCCATACTATTGGGGCATTTTTTATAATATTTATCAGCGGTTGTTTTTAAAATCTACTCAACCTCAATCCAACTGCAAATGGTTGCATGTCTATGAAGCTTTGATTATTGTTGAATAAATTGCTGTTTGCAAATGACCCGTAAAGGCGGACAGTACCCACACCTATTTCACCAATGGTCGCGATACGCCAATCATTCAAATTAAAATTACCACGAAACTTTTCTTTTCCTCGTTCTGTACTAATTTGTTTGTTTTTAGCATTCCATAAATAACCTACACTCATTCCTATACTTCCATAAAAAGCTTTTCTATTGGTAGGGTTGGGGGAAAAATTGATTTGTATTGGTACAGTCAAATAATTAACCAATAATTTATTTTTTGTAAAAGAGACTACATCATATTTTAAATTGGTTGTAATGTCTTCTCTGAAGCTGATGGGTTTATTAAATCTGAAATTGAACATTTCTAAACCTAATCCATATTTAAAATTAATCTTGTGTTGGTATATATTTAGTTTTTGTGACACTACCCAAATATTAACATTGGTCGTTTTTTTATTGACTAGGCTAAAATTTTCAGGAGACATCACAGGACCTGGAGCAAAGGGTAAGCTGTTAGGATTTGCTGCAAGCCAATATAGTGTTGGGCTCTTGTCAATAAAATTCGCAAAGCCAAGATCAAATATGAACCAATTGGTTTCGATGTTTTTTAATGTTTTAGGAGCTCGTTTGATAGTGAAATTGGTATTATTAAAGTCTCTCTCTTCCACCATCGATAACCAGTCTTTTTTATAATTACTATCTTGTGATTTTATAATTTGGAGTCTACCTAATCTAACAGTATCCTCGTTTACCGACAAAAAAGTATCCTTTGTGATTTTGCCATCGATGATTTTTATAGTCGTACCATATGGCATTCTTCTTTTTCTGTTATCATTGTAATTTTGTTCCCTTTGTTTTTTTACAAAAACCACATTGCCAATAGCAATAGTACCTCTTGATTTATTGAAATTGTAATTTTGTTCGCCCTGCTTTTTCACAATAATCATATTGCCAATGGTAATGGTATCACTTTCAATTTGAATACTATCTGATACTACTTTTACTAAAGGACTGGTTCTTGAACTATCATTTTGAGCCAAAAGTGGAAGACTAAAGCCTAAACAAAAGCATATTGTTAGCGGTAGAAATATTTTTTTCATATCTATTTTTCTTTTTCTGATTTATTTCTTTTTAGGAAGGCCGAAACCCTTCTAGTAATACCTCTAAAGGCTGCACCATCAATTTCGAAATTGGCGATTAGAATTGTTCTATTCGAATCTTCTGTATCAATGACTTCATAGCTGGTTGATACCTTTTCGGCTTGAGTTGTTTCCGTATCTATATTAGTTGAAGTGGCTGGAAGTGGGGTAGCATTGATTGAAATTGGGTTATTATAAGTGCTTGGTAATTTCGAGATAATAACTTGGTTATCCAAGATGCTATTGTTACGAGTAGGTTCAGCGATTGCAATAGTTTCTTTTTGAAGCTTAAATGCGCTACTCCTATTACTAGAATTTGATACCTGCAATTTTATTGTTGCATCTTGTTTCGTTTTAGCAATAGGTTCAATATTACTTGCGATTTGCTTTGTTTTTGAATTACTGATAATAGTTTCACCTGATGGAGTTGAAATAGTTGGAACAATTAGGGTATTCGGATTCGTTGCTATTGTAATGGATGCTGGCGTTTTTGTCAATTGCTGGTAGCCCCAGAATAGCATCAAACAAGCAGCAATGGCCGCATAACTGAATTTATTTTGTTTGAATCCAAATGATTTTACAACAATGCCTTCTGAAGCAGTTGTCTTTTTTAAAGTATTTTTAAATGGAGTAGACAATCCCGGAATCGCCTGCAAATCTTCTTTAATAATAGTTGAATAAGTTGTATCCCATTCTTGCTGTTTCAAATTTTCCTTAAACGAATATGGCATATTTTCTGCACTAAGAACGGTTGCTTTGAGTGCCTCCATTTCTAATGCATAGCTTGGATTGTCTGCAATAAAAGCCTCTACCTCCATTCTTTCTTTGGGGCTTAACTCGTTGTCGATGTACAACAAGAAAATGGTTTCATATGTAGATTCGTTCAGTTGCATTAAGAGGCTGTTGGTGCGTAAGCGGATAATTTGTTTTTTAAAATCAACCTGGCTCTATGTAAATATACTTTTACTTGACTTTCTGATAAATTCATGATCTCTCCAATTTCTTTGTAACTATAACCTTCATAATCTTTTAGTAAAACAAGGCTTTTTTGTATTGGATTTAATTCATTGACTGCGTGCATTAAAACCTGCTTTAATTCTGTGTGTTGTTGCGTAATCTGTTGATGTGGGAAGTTGGCGTCCTCGGACAAAGGCATTTTGTTAGATTTACGAATATGGTCAATCATTTGATGATAGGCCACCGTAAATAAATAGGACTTTGCTTTTTCTGGAAGCACCTGCTCCCGATTCAACCATAATTTTTCAAATGCGGATTGAACAATATCTTGTGCATCTTCTGTATGTCGAATATTTTTTACAATAAATCGATATACGCCGTCGGCAAAATTATCTACACAATCATTGTACGCTTTATCCGTCATCACTATGGTTTAATCCTTGTTTGATAGGTTAAACGGTGGTAAAGGTAAAAAGTTACAGCGAAAACGCTATTTTTTGGTAACTAGTAATCAATCACCTGCTCCTGGATATCCTGAGGTAATACGCGCCATTCGTATTGTTGGTTCCTTAATTGAGGTTCAAATCCAGCTTCTTTGATGGCTTCTTGAATACTCTTATAAGTGAATCTATGCGGCGCACCAGCAGCACTTACCACATTTTCTTCTAACATAATGCTACCAAAATCATTGGCACCAGCTTCTAAACAGACCTGTGCGGTGGCTTTACCAACAGTCAACCAGCTTGCTTGAATATTTTTAATATTAGGCAACATGATGCGGCTGATTGCAATCATACGAATATATTCTTCGGTTGTGGTTAAATTATGCACCCCTCTTATCTTCGTCAATAAAGTATCTACATCCTGGAAGGTCCAAGGAATAAAGGCCAAAAATCCTTTTGCGCCTTCAGGCTTTTTATCCTGTACTTCTCTAATTTTAATTAAGTGGATGAATCTTTCTTCCAAAGTTTCCACATGCCCAAACATCATAGTCGCACTTGTAGTAATATTCAATTGATGCGCTGCTGCCATCACATCCAACCATTCTTGTGCCCCACATTTTCCGTTAGACACTAATTTTCTAACTCTATCTACTAAGATCTCAGCACCTGCGCCTGGTAATGAATTCATGCCAGCTTCTTGCAAAGTTGTTAATACATGGGTATGGGTATGTCCACCTATTTTAGCAATATGCGCAATCTCTGGGGGTCCTAGTGTGTGCAATTTAATATCTGGAAATTCAGCTTTTATTTGTCTAAATAAGTTGGCATAAAAATCCAATCCAAGTTCTGGATGGTGGCCACCTTGTAATAGTAATTGGTCTCCGCCCCAAGCAATGGTTTCCTTGATTTTCACACGGTAAGTGTCCATATCGGTGATATAGGATTCTGGATGTCCTGGGATGCGGTAAAAATTACAAAATTTGCAATTGGCGATACAAACATTGGTCGTATTCAAATTGCGGTCTATCTGCCAAGTCACTTTACCATGCGGCACTTGTTGTTTTCTTAGGGTATCTGCCACATAGCTTAATTCGGCCAATGGGGCGTTTTCAAAAAGGAACATACCCTCTTCTTTAGTTAAGTACTCAAAATTCAGTGCTTTCTGATAAAGTTGTTCTAATTGCATAGTTTTCAATTAATGGTGCGAAGTTACTAATTAAACAACCTTTAGGTTAAATGGTTGTATGTTTTAAGCTTATTTTTGTGGTCCTTATGATACAATTTGAAAAATTTCAATTAGCCAATGGCTTGAAAGTGCTGGTGCACCAAGATACGAGTACGCCTATGGCGGTGGTCAATGTACTTTATAATATTGGCGCCAAGGATGAAAATCCTGCACAGACGGGGTTCGCGCACCTTTTTGAGCACTTGATGTTTGGCGGTAGCGTCAATATTCCTGTTTACGACGAACCTTTGCAAAGGGCAGGTGGCGAAAACAACGCCTACACCACCAATGACTTGACCAATTATTATTGTCAAATACCAGCCGAAAATATAGAGACCGCTTTTTGGCTAGAAAGTGATCGTATGTTATCGTTGGCCTTTAGTGAGAAGAGTTTAGAAGTGCAAAGAAAAGTGGTTTGCGAAGAATTTAAAGAACACTATATCAATAAACCATATGGAGATGCTTGGCATAAAATGCGTGCACTCGCTTACACCAATCATCCATACAGATGGATGACCATTGGTGCTGAATTATCCCATGTGGAAAATGCGAAAATACAAGACGTTAAAGATTTCTTTTTTAGATTTTATAGGCCCAATAATGCCATCCTAGTCGTTACTGGAAACACCACCACGGAACAAGTAAAAGCATTGGCAGAAAAATGGTTTGGTCCAATTCCTGCAGGCGATGTATATGATAGAAATTTACCAAAGGAACCAGTACAAGAAAAAATGAGGTCATTGGAAGTGCATGCAGATGTGCCCATGGACATGTTGATGATGACCTGGCATATGGGTGGCCGATTTGATGCAGGCTACCATGAGACTGATTTGCTGACCGAAGTGTTAGGCGGTGGCGCTTCTGCAAGATTGTATGAGCAATTGATTAAAGTGAAACAATTATTCTCTTCAATAGATTGCTATCATTTTGGTACAGTAGATCCTGGCTTATTGGTGATTGAAGGTAAATTGGTGAAAGGTGTGAGCATGGCTGTTGCAGAAAAAGCCGTATTAGAAGAAGTAGAGAAAATTAAACAAGAACTACTACCTCAAAAAGAAGTTCAAAAAGTGATCAATAAAACAGAAAGTATTATTTGTTTTGAGGATATGAGTATCATGAACCGAGCGCATAGTTTGGCTTTTTATGAATTATTAGGGGACGCAGAAATGATGAATCAAGAATTGGAGAAGTATCAAGCAGTCACGCCAGAAAGGATACAAGCGACTGCCAATGAAATTTTCCAAGATCGCAATAGAAACACTTTATATTATTACAGTAAAAATTAAAACATGGCATTAGACAGAATAAAAGCGCCGTTGATCAAGGATGCCGTTGATTTTGATATCCAATTAAAACCCTACCAGCATTTTACATTAGACAATGGGGTAGAAGTATATAGTTATGAGGGAGGTGCAGAGGAAGTGATGATGATGGACTTGGTTTTTTTCGCAGGCAATTGTTACGAAGAAAAAAATTGGGTTGCTGCAGCGACAAATTTTTTATTGAAAAACGGGACGCATCAAAAAACCGCCTTTGAATTAAATGACCATTTTGAATTTTATGGCGCATATGTGAATCGTACATGTTATAATGAAACAGCGACCATTAATTTACATACGCTTTCAAAACATTTTGAAGCACTCTTACCTGTAGTGAGTGAATTGGTTACAGAGTCCAATTTTTCGGAAGAAGAATTAAAAATCTACCAACAAAATCAATTGCAAAGATTGACATTGAATTTAAAGAAGAGTGATTTTATTGCCAATAGATTGATTGATGAATATTTGTTCGGCATCAACCATCCTTACGGTACTTATTCTACAGCAGCTTCATTCAATAATCTTACCCGTGAAGATCTAGTACAATTTTATGATCGTTTTTATAAGCATGGTAAAGCCGTTGTATTCATGGCGGGCAAGTTTCCTAAAAACATGCAAAGCTTGATGAACAAATACATTGGCGCTTTGCCTTTGAACCAACAAGTTTTGCCTACTTATAATCATCCAATTATTGCTGCAGCCACCAAAAAATATTCGATTGTAAATGATGCTAGTTCGGTGCAAGGGTCTATTAGAATGGCAAGAAGATTCCCCAATCGACACCATCCAGATTTTCCTGGAACACAAGTATTGAATAATGTATTAGGCGGATTTTTTGGATCAAGGTTGATGCGTAACATTAGAGAAGATAAAGGGTATACTTACGGCATACATAGTTATTTACAGAATCATGTACAGGAATGTGCCTGGATGATTAGTACCGATGCAGGTAAAGATGTCTGCAGTGCAACCATTGAGGAAGTGTATAAGGAGATGGCCATATTGAGAAATGAAAAGATAGAGGAGGCCGAGTTGAAATTGGTAAAGAATTATATGTTGGGTGCCTTATTGGGAGACTTAGACGGACCCTTCCAAATAATGAATCGTTGGAAGACTTATTTGTTGAACGATTTGGACATTGCTTATTTCAATAAAACCATCGAAACAGTGCGATCGATCCAACCTGATGACTTGCAAAAATTGGCCAATCAATACCTCCAACCCGAAGATTTTTATGAATTAGTGGTGTATTAGGGCCGGTTTATAAATTTATTTTCAAACGCTAAATACTGATTATCAGCTATTTAGCGTTTTTATTTTTACAGTACCTTAAAAAACTTGGTACTATGTGATGCATAGTACCTTAATTATCCTTAGTTTTGTGGTATAAATTAAAGTTATGGATATTCAAAACACACAAAGTCAGATGCGCAAGGGCGTTTTGGAGTTTTGCATATTGTCCATCATTCAACAAGGGGAGGTTTATCCGAGTGATATTGTTGAGCAAATGAAAGCGGCCAATCTGCATATTCTAGAAGGTACATTGTACCCACTATTAACAAGATTAAAAAATGCGGGCTTGCTCAATTACCGTTGGGTAGAAAGTATCAGTGGTCCGCCAAGAAAATATTTTGTGATGACGGAAGCTGGAATAGAAGCTTATGAGGTCTTACAAAAAACTTGGAATGAAATGACCACATCGGTCGATGCCATTATCACTCCAAAAGCTAACCCGATTGTTCACCAAGCAGATGCTGCTCAATAAATATCAGACAATGAAAAAAGTAATTAATATCAATTTCCAAGGCCGCATTCTTCCTATCGAAGAAATGGCTTATGAAAATTTGAAACAATATATAGAAAGTTTAAGAACCTATTTTGAACTTGAAGAAGGTAAAGATGAAATCATTAATGACATTGAATGTCGTGTGGCTGAATTATGTGAAGATCGTCTAAAAAAAGGGGCCGTATGTATTTCTGAGGAAGACATTGATTTAATCATTACAAGTATTGGTCGTCCTGCAGATTTTGATGCACAGGATGGCTTTGAAGCCAATACAAATTCGAATGCTGGAACCAATCAAGCGCAATCTGATACGCAAACTGCTGGTGGTCAAACTTATCAAAAAAGATTATACCGTGACGAGCAAAATAAAGTGTTAGGTGGTGTGTGTTCTGGTATTGCCAATTATTTAAACTTGGATCCAATCATCATACGAATTTTGTGGATTCTGCTTTTTGGTATCTCATTTTTTGCTTACTTATTATTATGGATTGCTGTACCAAGTACGACTGTAAAGGAAGTGGGGGGTGCTCGAAAAAGATTATTTAGAGATCTTGACAAAAAAGTCATTGGTGGAGTTTGTGCTGGTATGTCTAAATATTTTGGTGTAAAAGTCGGCATTATAAGAATTTTATTTTTGTTGCCTACTATTTTATTAATTTTTAATTGGAATCATTTTCATTTATTTCAATTTTGGGAGTTTGACGATTTCAATAACTTTTTTGATGTGACTTTCATGCCAGGTGCCATTTTTGTCTACATCGTTCTATGGTTGGTTATTCCTGAAGCTAGAACAAGTGCAGATAAATTAGAAATGATGGGCGAGAAAGTGGACATCAATAGTATCAAGAATACGATTCAAACTGATATAGAAGGATTTGGTAAAAGAGCAAAAAATTGGGGAACTGGCTTTGACAAAAAACATGCATCTTCTGCAGAAAATTCCAATACGACTAACGATACCACTAACAGTGCGAATACTGGTGCTGGAGGATTAGATCAAAGAAAGGGTTGTTTACATTTCTTTGGGAGAACCATTACCATTTTGATGAAAGCATTTGTATACTTTATCCTTGGCATCATTACCATTTCAATACTTGCTGCTTTATTTGGTGTTGGAGTTGCAACCACTGGTTTATTGCCATTAAAGAAATTCATTTTAGAAGATGGCTTGCAGTCTTGGGCATTTATTGGTACTATTTTATTTTTTATATGGGTGCCAGTGATTGGTATTGTCACTGCGATCATTCGTAAAATTGCAGGCTTTAAAAAATCCAATATTTGGGTAAGATCTAGTTTTATTGCTTTATGGGTCCTTGGATGGGTATGTCTATTCTATTTCTTTAGCAGTTTAGGCAATAGTTTTTCTAAACACAATCAACCCGTTGAAATTAATATGGCACTAGTGAATCCTGCTTTAGACTATTTAGAAGTAACCGCTTCGCCAAAAATGAAATATTATGAACAAAGATGGTTTAATATCGAACCATTCCAAGTGTATAACGATGACACGGTGCGTGTGCGTAATTTAAAAATTAGAATTGTACAATCAAAGACAGATAGTTTTGAAGTGAAATATGTGACCATGAGTAATGGGAAGTCCATTAGCGAAGCCAATTTACTTGCAGATAAAATCAATTTCTCTGTGATGCAGCAGGATAGTACACTATTATTAGACAGAGGTATTGCGATCACTGATAAAGATAAATTTAGAAACCAGCATGTAATTATGACCATTGCTGTGCCTGTTGGAAAACGATTCAAGATCACCAATAAAGGTTGGTCGCAAACTACCTTCAATATAAACCATCGTGGTATTCGATCAGAAACCATCAACCAATTTGGTGACGATACTTGGGTAGATGAATGGAATGAAAATTGGGACAGCGAATCCTTCTCCTATGATAGAGGAGTGGAGTATAAGATGACAGCAGATGGCTTAGAAAAGATCAAATCTGATATGGATGCATCCGATGATGATAATGATCAAAATGGTTCAATTGATGAGATGGAAGAACAATTACAACAATTGAAAAAAGATCGTGAAAATTTAGAACAAAATTTAGAAAAAACAAGGGCTCAAAAAATGCAAGAATTAGAAAAAATTGACCGTGCTTTAGAAGAAAAGAAAGCCCAAAAGAAGGGTGTTCAACAAAGCCCATCTGATATTAAAAAGAAACAGCAGATAGCGATTCAGACGCCATCGGGTTTAAACAAAGTGGCTGCTGTTGCTAAAAAAGCAGAAGAGTTGCACTTATTGGTTCAGCGCTTTACTTATTAAAACGATTTTTTTGTTGATTTGGTGAAGATAAAACGCCCTTCTTTCTAGAAGGGCGTTTGTATTTATTAGTTAACTTTGTCCAAATTTATTCAAGATGAGTGAAATACTAAATACCCCATTTACCCATAAGCATCTTGCATTGGGTGCAAAAATGGCGCCGTTTGCAGGCTACAATATGCCAATTAGTTATACAGGTATCAATGATGAACATGCCGCTGTAAGAAATAGCGCTGGTGTATTTGATGTGAGTCATATGGGCGAGTTTGTATTAAAAGGAGAAAATGCATTGGACTTGATTCAGCGCGTGACAAGCAATGATGCATCCATATTAGAAGATGGTAAAGCGCAGTACAGTTGTTTGCCAAATACCACTGGTGGTATAGTGGATGACTTATTGGTGTATTGTGTCGAAAAGAACAAAGTATATATGTTGGTTGTGAATGCATCCAATATCGAAAAAGATTGGAATTGGATTAATAGCTACAATACCAAAGGAGTAGAGATGCATAATATCAGTGCTAAAACAGCGCTACTAGCAGTGCAAGGTCCAAATGCGACTAAGATTGTACAAAGCATGACTAAGATGGATGTGTTGAATTTGCCTTATTATAGTTTTGTAAAAGGGGACTTGTTGGGCATTGACAATGTATTAATTAGTGCAACAGGTTATACAGGTTCTGGTGGCGTAGAAATTTATTTTGAAGACATCAATGACAATGCCAATAAAGTTTGGGATGCATTATTTGAAGCAGGAGCTGCATTTGGTTTAAAGCCAATTGGCCTAGGTGCTAGAGATACATTAAGACTAGAAATGGGCTTCTGTTTATATGGAAATGACATCAATGATACCACAAGTCCATTAGAAGCTGGATTAGGATGGATCACAAAGTTTACAAAAGCATTTACCAATTCAGAAAATTTAGCAGCACAAAAAGCAGCTGGTGTAACAAAAAAATTAGTTGGATTTGAAATGATAGATCGTGGTATTCCAAGACATGATTATAGCATTAAAAATGCTGCAGGCGAAGCCATTGGTATCGTGACATCAGGAACGCAGGCGCCAAGTTTAGGCAAGGCGGTTGGCTTAGGCTATATCGCTACAGCACATGCTGCTGTTGATTCAGAGATCTTTATTGATATTAGAAATACTTTGGTAAAAGCAAAAGTGGTTAAGTTTCCTTTTAAATGAAATTAAATAAGAGGGATTTGAATGATTCAATAATTTGAATGAGTATATAAAGGGGACAATTCGTCCCCTTTTTTGATACGGTAAATACTTGAAAATCATCTGCAGTTTAAATGCATTTTTGGATTCAAATAAATATATCGTTATGAAAGGAATGAAAAACAAAGTACAGTTGATTGGACATTTAGGTGCCAATCCTGAAATCAAAGTATTTGACGAAAATAAAAAACTAGCACAACTAAGTTTGGCCGTCAATGATGGATTTAAAAATGCAGAAGGGGAGTGGCAGGATGACACGCAGTGGTTTAATTTAGTGGCTTGGTCAAAGCTTGCAGACTATGCCGAGAAAAATTTGCTGAAAGGCCAAGAACTTGCCATAGAAGGCCGTTTGGTGAACAACACCTACACAGATAAACAAGAGGTAAAAAGAACTGTAACAGAAATTGTATTGAATGAAATCCTTTTATTGAGTAAGCAAAAAAGCATAAAAGAGACTGAATAAAGCGGTACAATTTGTATCTTTGCCGCCTATGCAAACAAATGATACTTTGAAGCCAACTTTACATACTGTCCTTACCCCTTCTTTATTAGAGCTATATGAAATAAAAGATAGTATTGTTGTCATTATTGATGTCTTTAGAGCGACCTCTACGATGGCGACAGCATTGTTCAATGGAGCATCAAAAATCATTCCTGTAGATTCTGCAGAGCATTGTATTGAAATGGGTAAGCAAACTGGTGGTATTACTGCAGGAGAAAGAGACGGAAAAATTATACCAGGTTTAGCTTATGGCAATTCTCCTTCTGAATATCCTAGGTCATTTATTGAAAATAAAACCTTAGTGATTACAACGACCAATGGTACTAAGTTGTTGCATATGGCATTGAATCAAGGAGCAAAAGAAATCATCACTGGCTCTTTCCCAAATTTGACCAAAGTGGTGGAATTTTTGAAAGCACAAAATGCGCCAGTTATTTTAGGTTGTTCAGGATGGAAAAACCGTTTCAATATAGAAGATGCGCTGTTTGCAGGTGCAGTGATTGAGGAAATAAAGGACCATTTTACCATTCATTGCGATAGCAGTTTTATGGCCAATCAACTGTACAATCAAAACAAATCTAATTTATCTGAATATATTAAAACGGTGACTCATTGGCATCGTTTGGCTGCCTATGGCTTAGAGGACGATATGTTGTATTGTGTGACCAAGGATATAGCCCCTTCTTTACCTATTTTCAAAAGTGGATCCTTGGTAAACCATGGTTAGTTTTTCCCTAAAATAGCCCAAGAAGTTGTACATTTGCAAATTGCCCTTTTTGGAGAGGGTAATTTGCATTTTTAATTATGGCACTACCCTATCTTGTTAAACATATTTATAGTTACGGCACTGAAGAAGTGATTCGTCGTGGTAAACGCATTTTTGCATTAAAAAATATCGAATTGGTGAAATTCGATCCAATGATTGGCAACATTCATTGTCGCGTAAAAGACGATGGTTATTCAACTTATTACAAAGTAACTATTGAAAATTTTACTTCTGCTGCAACCTTATCTTTAAGATGCGGATGTCCTTATAATTTATCTGAAGTTTGTCGACATAAAGCAGCCGCTTTATTTTTCATACAAGATTTAATGGATAAGAATCAATTGGAATACCAAGCTGCTTCTTATAAGACAACCCATACTTTACTTAGAACAAAAGCCATCGATTTAAAATCGATTAAAATGCTTTGTTCAGCAGACACCTTTGACAAGGCAGAGCAAACTTTAAAAACAATTCGTCCACATATACTTTCAAGTGAAAATGAAAAAGTAGTTGCGGAGTTAGATATGAATGGTAAGACGCATCATTTGATTATACAAAAAAATGAAGAACGTTTTTTTGATACCTCTTGTGATTGTTTATCAGAGACTGCTTATCCTCTTTGTATTCATAAGACCATCTTATTATTGCAACTGTTTCAATTAAAAGGGGCAGATTATTTTGAAACCATCAGAAACTGGGACAGAGAAAAAAATAAGTTATTGGCTTTATATGGCTACAGCCTTGCAGATGATCTTAAAGATAAATTTGAATTTACATATCATGACAGTAAGCCCTTCTTAAAAGTGCTTGATTCAAGTATCCAAAGAGTCAATGGTGGAGAGGCTGTTACGAAAGCACCTCCAATAGAACTGCATCGATTCACGGTACCTAACAAAAAAGTGGATAGCGCAGATACGGACGACACCACTTTAAAAGGGCCAGAAAAAACGATACAGCGTTATGGTTTAGTGATTCAAGAAGACGCGCATGCTTATCCTTTTGTCTCCTTTCATGTAGTTAGAGGAGAAGCGGATGAACTAGAAACAAAATTTTTAAGTAAGGTAGAGAAAATTGATATTTTAAAGTTTGTTACGCCATATGACATGCATGAGGATGACAAAGCTTTATTACAATCGGTAAGAAAATTACAACCTGCAGAGACTTCTAAGTATTTAAATAAGAATTCACCTTTTCAAGGTATCTGGGATACCATCGTCCACGCAGACGAAGCTAGTTTACCTGACGAGACCAAGGATTTAATGCAGGAATACTTGCATCCAAAAATGGAAAAATTGTGGCGTGATTTATTAGAGCACCCTTTTACTTTTTTCCTGGGGCACAATAAAAATTTTACAACAGCAAACTTAGTAAAAGCGGAATTGGCTTTTTATCCTGTTCAACCAAGTTTTAAAGTAGAGAAGATAGGGGAAGATTATACAGTTCATGCGCAGGTAATATTACCATCTGGTCCAGTTGATTTAGTGGATAACCATGCGAAGTCTTATTATTTATTCCAACAGGATCAATTGTTTTTCTATTGGAAAAATAGAACAGATCTACATTGGGTAGAACAATTTTTACCGAATGGTCAGCAAAAAGTATCTGCAAAAGAATGGCCTAATTATTTGCAGTCAACATTATTGCCTTTGTCCAAGAATTATCATGTTGCATTGGATCATGTGACGCAAGAAAAAGTGAAAGGGGTTAAACCACAATTACAAATTCTATTGAAAGAAAACGGAGATTATCTATTTTTTGAACCTTTGTTTGTCTACCAAGATATTGTGGTACAAAAGGAAGATGGTCCATCTGTGATTCAACAAGTTGGCGACAAGCTCATGATTTTAGAGCGTGATTTAGCTGCAGAACGTCAATTGGTGGGCCTTATAGAGCAGTTGCATTCTGGGTTCATTAGACCCAATGAAGGCAATGTATTGGCTTTAAAAGGGGCAGAGGTATTGAAAAATAATTGGTTCTTTTTATTCATTGATACCTTAAAGGAAAAACAAATTCCATTGTTTGGAACTGAGCAGTTAAAGCAATTTAAATTCAATACTGCTAAGCCAACCACTCGATTATACATTAGTAGTAACACCGATTGGTTTGATGCAAAAGTAGAAATCTCATTTGGCGAACAAAAAGTAAGTATACAAGACATCAAGACGATGTTAATGAACAAGCAACAATTTGTGCCTTTAAAAGATGGCAGCTTAGGTGTATTGCCAGAACAATGGCTGAACAAATATGCTTTGTTGTTTAAAGTGGGTGAAGGGAAGACAGACAATTTAAAATTAAGCAAATACCATTTCTCTGTTTTAGATGAGTTGTATCAACAAAGAGACGAAGAAGAATTGATTTTCCAGTTAGAAGGCAAATTTGAAAAAATAAGAGAACATTATACGATCGCCGATGTGCAACCACCAGCACATTTGGATCCAATTTTACGTCCATACCAAACCAGTGGATTCCAATGGTTGAATTACCTACACGATGTAGGCTGGGGTGGGATTTTAGCAGATGACATGGGATTGGGTAAAACGATTCAAACACTTTCTTTCCTGCAACATTTAAAAGAGAAGCAAGGTAAATTATTGGCCCTGGTAGTATGTCCAACCACTTTATTGTTTAACTGGCAAAATGAATTGAAGAAATTTACACCAAGTTTGAGTTTTATGATTCACCATGGTGGTACAAGAAATAAAGCCAAATTATCTGACGGATCTGTCGAAGTGATCATTACGACTTATGGTACATTAAGAAGTGATATTAAAAACTTTGTGGAAGTTAAATTTGATTACGTGATTCTGGATGAAAGTCAAGCTATTAAAAATCCAACTAGTAAAGTTACTAAAGCCGCTTGTTTATTAGATGCTGGCAATAAGCTTTGTTTGAGTGGTACGCCATTGCAGAACAACACTTTTGATATATATGCACAAATGAATTTCCTGAATCCGGGCATGTTAGGTTCGGTGGAATATTTTAAGCATAATTTTTCGATGCCTATTGACAAATTTGATGAGAAAGAACAAAAAGAGCATTTACGTAAATTTGTCTTCCCATTCATTTTAAGAAGAACTAAAGAGCAAGTAGCAAAGGATTTGCCAGAAAAGCAGGAAATGGTATTGTACTGTGAGATGGGTGCCGCACAACGTAAAATTTACGAAGCATACAGAAACGATTACCGAGATAAATTAATGGGTCTGGTAGAAGAGAAAGGGGTTCAAAAAGCACAATTATCTATCTTACAAGGGTTAATGAAATTGCGTCAAATTTGTGATAGTCCAGCCATTATTAAAGATGAGTCTTATCCAAACGAGTCGGTTAAATTAGACGAGTTAACACGTGAGATTGCTGAAAATATTGGAGAACACAAGGCTTTGGTCTTTTCTCAATTCTTGGGTATGTTGGGATTGATTAGAGCAGCTTTAACGAAACTAGGGATTGATCATGAATATTTTGATGGTAGTAGTACCATCCAGGAAAGAGAGAAAGCGATTGAGCGTTTTCAAAATGACCCCAATTGTCGTGTTTTCTTGATCTCATTAAAAGCCGGTGGTGTGGGCCTTAACTTAACAGCTGCTGACTATGTGTACATCGTAGATCCTTGGTGGAATCCAGCAGTAGAGCAACAAGCCATTGACAGAACGCATCGTATTGGACAAACAAAAAATATCTTTGCTTATCGTATGATCTGTAACGATACAGTGGAAGATAAAATATTAAAACTACAGGATCGAAAAAGATCTCTAGCAAAAGAATTGATTTCTGATGAAGATGGATTTATGAAGTCCTTGACCAAAGACGATATCAATTACTTATTTAGTTAACTAGAACTTTTTATAATTAAAATGCCCCAAATGAATCATCTGGGGCATTTTAATTTTTGAAGATATAGCCATTATTTTATTTCTGCCGCTGCAATATTTGCTTTTGGATTTTTCAAGAATTCCTCCTTACATCCTGTTGAGCAAAATCCTAATACCTTATTGTCATAATGCGCAGTGTCGCTGATACCTGCAGTGACAGGCATGCCACATGTTGGATCTTTTTTGTTGTCCACTAAGCTGATATCGTAGCTGGTCACTGAATCTTCTGCAGCAACAGTAACTGTGCTATCCATCGAACTGGTTGTGGTATCCGTTGTGCTTGCACTATTATTACCACAAGCCATTAAAAACATACTACCACCAATTGCCATCAAGCTTACGCTTGTTTTGATTGATTTATTCATAATGAAGATTTTTACAAAGTTAGGACTTCTTTGAATTATGTGTTAAATAGTGTAAAATAAGGTACAAAATTCAGGATTTATTGGTATTATAAGGCGATTCTGATGTATTTTTGAGGTCTAAATTTGAATAGCCTCAAGATGAAAAAAACAATATTTTTAGCCTTAGCAACTACTATAACTGTAACCAGCTGGGCGCAAACTAAACAAGTAGTTCCAGTGAAGCCTACTATTGCAGTTAAAAAAGTAGTTACAAGTAAAACGGTAGCATCCAAATCTACTGCTGCAACTACTATTTTTAAGAATACTAAGGATAGCGCTTCCTATGCTTTAGGGTATAGAATCGCACAAAGTTTGAAAGGTCAGGGACTTCAAGATCTGAATGTGGCCATGTTCAACAAAGGGATGGCTGCTGGTGTCAATGCAAAAGCATTAATTCCAGATAGCTTATTAGACATATGTATAAAAAACTACCAAGATAAAATGAGTACAGAAAAAATCGCTATCAATCGTGCAGCAGGCGCTGCATTTTTAGCAGAAAACGCAAAAAGACCAGGTGTGGTTCGTTTAAGCAATGGTTTGCAATATGAAGTAATAGTTGCAGGTACAGATACCGCTAAGCCTACTTTAAAAAACACCGTTAAATGTCATTACCATGGTACTTTAATCAGCGGTGAAGTGTTTGACAGTTCAGTGCAAAGAGGGGAACCAATTAGTTTCCCATTAAATGGTGTGATTAAAGGTTGGCAGGAAGCATTACAGTTAATGACTGTTGGAAGTAAATGGAAATTATTCATTCCTTCTGAATTGGCTTATGGCGAACGTTCTGCTGGACCAGTTATAGGACCAGGATCTACTTTGATTTTTGAAGTGGAGTTATTGGGTATACAATAATATTTGTAATACAACATTTATAATACAATACACTTCACATCTACTTGTGGAGTGTATTTTGTTTCATAGCCTTTTTAATTTTTATTATGCAAAAGATTTTTGTAGTCATCCTTCTAACTGTAAGCATATTTGCTTGTACACCCAATAATGTAAAAATTAGCAAGACAATTGGTCAACAGATAGATAGTGCAGGTATGCAAGGAAGTTTTGCTTTGATGGAAAATAGTAGCGAAGCATTTACTGTATATAATTTATCCGCCTATAAGGATAGTGCGTATGCACCATTGAATACTTTTTTTGCCTTACCTATTTTAATTGGTTTTGATAAAGGTCAACTCAACGCAGACACCAATACTTGGGTATCACTAGATTCTTCTATTTATTACGAGCAGTTGGTGCAACAAATTGGCAGAACCACTATTTTACAAGAAATTGATTCTATCCATTATGGCAAAGGGATTGTGAGTGCGAATATGGAAGGCTTTTGGAAAGATGCATCCTTATTGATCACTGCAGATGAACAACTTGGTTTTATCAAAAGATTGTATTTTAAAGCGTTGCCATTTCAAAAACGCAGTCAAGAGTTGTTTAGAAAAATGATTTTGAAAGAGCAAAACTCTAATTATCAATTAAGTTATTTAGTGGCTTCAGATACTGCACTTGGTAATCAAACTTGGGTACTTGGGTATATCGAAGAAAACCTGCATCCTTATTTCTTTGTAATGCATACAAGTGCAACAGATGGCAAGGATCTTAATAACCGAAATGTTAATTTATTAAAAGCGATATTGGTTAAAGAAGGTTTCTTCAAAGGAGTTCGCTAAATTCAAACCCTATTCATTTTTATAAGAAAGCTTTATGCAATACTATTCTGAATCATTGACATCTTATAAGCGCATCCACACTAGACCTGTGAAAGTGGGTAATCTAATTATTGGTGGGGGAAATCCTGTTCGTGTTCAAACCATGACCACCACCGATACAATGGACACTGAGGCAACGGTAGCTCAAATTATTCGTTGTATTGAAGCAGGTGCAGAATTGGTTCGTGTAACCGCCCCAAATAAAAAAGAAGCAGAAAACTTAGCGAATATAAAAGCCATCCTTCATGCGAAAGGATACACTACACCACTAGTTGCGGATATTCATTTTACACCGAATGCTGCAGAAATTGCAGCAAGAATTGTAGAAAAGGTAAGAGTGAATCCAGGCAATTATGTAGACAAAAAGAAATTTGAACAAATAGATTATACAGATGCTGAATACGTAGAAGAAATTGAACGTATCAGAGAGAGATTCACGCCGCTGGTGCTTATTTGTAAAGAACATGGCACTGCGATGCGCATTGGGACCAACCACGGTTCTTTAAGCGATCGTATCATGAGTCGATATGGTGACACAGCCATTGGGATGGTAGAGAGTGCGATGGAATTTTTGAGAATTGCAAGAAGCTTGGATTACCACCAAATTATTTTGAGTATGAAATCAAGTAATCCTCAAGTGATGGTGCAAGCCTATCGATTATTGATTCAACAAATGCATCAAGAGTTTCATGAATTATATCCATTGCATTTAGGCGTAACTGAGGCCGGTGATGGAGAAGACGGAAGAATTAAGAGTGCGATTGGTATTGGCACATTATTAGAAGATGGTATTGGAGATACCATCAGAGTTAGTTTAACAGAAGATCCTGAACTAGAAATCCCAGTATGTTTAGACTTAGTTAAAAGATACAATCAGCTGTCAGAAGTGAATACAGCGATGGTACCTGAGCTAATACAGTTGTCTTATAGTCCATTTGAATATACAAGACGCGTTACAAATGCTGTGCGCAATATTGGTGGCAAACAAGTGCCAGTAGTGATAGCAGATTTAAGTCATTTATCTAATATTCAACCATCAGACTTAGTTGCGATTGGGTATACCTATGATGTAGCTACCGATAAATGGGCAATCTCGGATGCTGCTGCTGATTATGTATTTATTGGCAATACACCTTTAGGTTTTAACTTACCTGGAACCCTAAGTATTGTATCAACTCCTGCTGTTTGTGCAATTGCCAATAACAAAGAAAAATACCATCCAATTATAGATGCTGCTTCCTTTATTGCATTGGATGCAAAACATCCACAACTAAATTTTGTACAAATAGATTGTTACAGTGATCTTTCACCTATTGCAGATGAATTATTATTACAGATTGCAAAAGACCCAACTGTGGTTTTTTGTTTGAGTAGTCAATGTAACAATGCCATGCAAGCAGTAAGAAGAATGGCCATCAAATTAATGCAATTAGATATTCGTCAACCTATTATTTTAGTCACAGATAGTCAATGGCAAACGACAGACGAACATTTGATTCATTTTGCAATAGAAACCGGCGCTTTGTTATTAGAAGGAATTGGAGATGGCATTTGTTTGGGATTGAGTCAAGCTTCGTATGATGCAAGTGTTAATGGGTCCAATGTATCTGGCCGTAATTATTTTAACAATTCAAGTATAGAGCAATTATTAAATACAACGGCATTCGGAATTTTACAAGCCACTAGAACTAGAATTTCTAAAACTGAATATATTTCATGTCCAAGTTGTGGAAGGACTTTGTTTGAACTTCAAGAAACAACGGCAAAGATTAGAGCAGTCACCAATCATTTAAAAGGGTTGAAAATAGCCATTATGGGCTGTATCGTAAATGGACCTGGAGAAATGGCAGATGCCGATTTTGGTTACGTAGGAAGTGGTGTAGGAAAGATTACTTTATATAAAGGTAAAGAAGTGATGAAACGCAATATTGATAGCAATGTGGCAGTTGATGAATTAATTTTATTACTTAAAGAACACAATGCTTGGATTGAGCCAAGTAAATAATCATTTTATGTATTCTATTTTTTACGCCCTTTTTTATTTGATTTCTTTGATTCCTTGGCCTGTGGTATATATTTTAAGTGATGGGGTGGCTTTTTTATTGAGAAAGATTTTAAAATATAGGTTGGATGTAGTACAGCATAATTTAGCCATTGCTTTTCCAAATAAATCTATCCAAGAACGCAATCAAATTGCAAAAGAATTTTACCAAAAATTTGCAGACTCCTTTTTCGAGACCATTAAATTGATCTCTATGTCTGATACTGATTTTAAAAAGCGATTTTCGTCCAATGTCGAAGTGCTCAATGACATTTACGCAACAGGACAAAATGTGCAAATCATGGCTGGTCATTTCTTTAATTGGGAATTCGCCAATTGGGGAGCGGCTAAATACGGCAAGTATCCTTTTATTGCGGTCTATATGCCATTAAGTAATCGATTTTTTGATCGATTGATTTTGGATATGCGTAAAAGATATGGAAGTATCATGATTCCCGCTACCAATTTTAAAAATCAGTTCCATCAGTATGCAACGAGTGGGAAATATGCATTGGCACTAGCTGCAGATCAAAATCCAGGCAACCCTAAATCTGCTTTTTGGGTGCCATTTTTTGGACAATTGACTCCATTTGTGAAAGGGCCAGAAAAAGGGGCCAAACTCAATAATACCGCTCAAGTATTTGTTCATTTTTACAGCACCAAACGAGGCTATTATCATTCGCATTATGAAGTCATGACTACAGTACCTAATTATTTTAAAGACGGGCAATTGACTGCGCTTTTTGTAAAAACTTTAGAGGATAAAATCAAACAAGCACCTGCCAATTATTTATGGAGTCATCGTAGATGGCGATATACCTATGATGCAGCAACTTATGGCAATTTAGTAGTGGAATAATCATAGCACTACTTCAAAATTAAATTTAAATCTCCAGAATTAGTTTTCTAAAAAATCTCCTGAATTAGCATCTTTCTTTGGCGAAGCAACAATGGTGAATTTGTTTTTCAAAAATTCCACGGCATCCCATCCGTCTTGTACAATTCTAATATTATGAATACCTTGTTTTTTCAAAACTGAGGCTGCAAGCAATAACTGTTTGCCTAAATCGTCTATAATATAAATATTAAAATGCTCATCTAGTTCTGACATCGCACCAGGGTCGCCAAATTCTATTAATGGAAGATGGATGGCGTCTTTGATATGCGCTTTGTCATACACTTCTTCGGCACGAATGTCTAAAACCATAAGGTATTCGTCGAATGGGATATCCATAGCTAGTTCATCCACTTCTACTTGTATGATTAAGTCTATCTTTTGACCTGCGTCTGACCAGGTTGAAAAACCGCCTTGTAAATAACCTTTTACTTGGGTATACCCTAAAAGTTCAAAACGTTTTATCAGGATCTCCTCAGTGCCTTGGACACACACTAAAACAATGGAGCAATCTTGCTCAATTATTTTTAAGGCATTCAATGTTTTTATTTCATCTAATGCTATGTGGATTGATCCAGGAATATAACCTTGTAAAAATTCAGCATCCAATCTGGTATCTATGATTTGTACCGAATCGTCTTTTGATAATGTTATAAACTGAGCTAAGCTTAACTCCATATTATCCAACTAATTGTTCAACAAATTGGTTCACTTGCTCAAGACGATTGTAGTCCACCATATAAAAAATAAACTTTCCTTCACGGATAGTAACAACAATACCAGCTCTTCTTAAAATAGCTAAATGCTGTGATGCAACTGATTGTTCTAATCTAAGTTTTACATAGATTTCTGTTACAGTCATCTTTTGATGCTCATCAATTAATTTTAAAATTTGCTGACGTAGTTTGTGATTTAAAGCTCTTAAAATCATGGCAGCTTTTTTGCTATGATTTAATTCCAATTTTAATGGGGTGGCACCATTCGCTAATTGTAGCAAGGGTAATGTTTGATTCATGACAAATTACATATTGGGGGTTATGAATTGTTTTGCATTGTAAAGTTAATGAATAATTAATACATAGTAATTTATAATATGTTTTATTTATGTTGTAAGATGTACACCTCTTTAAGGTAATTTGGACCTGCATAAGCTAAATCCTCAAATTGGCCAGCGCTCCATTTTGCCATAGCCATTTCTAGGAGTATTTGGCTGGTATAATGACCCTCCAAGTAGGTTACTTTGTGTGCCGAACTGAAAGCTTTTGTTTTTTCCAGTCCATTTCCGATGCAAAAAGTGGACTGATGGATAAGGCTGTCCCATTTTGCTTGGTCTAGTAACATCGCCTGTTCTTGAACTAATGGACTGCAGGAAGCATCAAATATGGCTCCAAAGACTTCCATTCTCCTTGCATCGATCATAGCGAAAATTTGGACTGGCGGTTCTAATGTATTAGGCGCTACTTGAATTGCAGCAGTGGCTAAAGCACTCAAGGTGGATAATCCTATCAAAGGCTTTTGTAAAGTATAGGCAATCCCTTTGGCTGTTGCTAAACCAACCCTCAGTCCAGTATAACTTCCTGGGCCTAAAGTCACAGCAATAGCATCTAATTCACCAATTGCCATTTGTTGTTCGGTTAATAAATTGGCAATTGCGACTTGAATGAAGCTTGCATGACTATGCGTCTCCTTGTTCTTAAGCTCGGCGATGATCTTCCCGTCTTTACTTAAAGCAACAATGGCTTCTTCCAAAGCAGTGTCTATAATTAATAATTTAGCCAAGTCGTAAAAATTGTATTGCAAAAATAGGTTGGATTTGCTCAAAAAATTAGAAATTGCAATTCTAAAATAAAATATATGTCTAAACAAATCATCCAATCTAACAAAGTGCCCGCACCCATTGGTCCATATAGTCAAGCAGTCATTGCCAACGGTTTTTTATTTGCAAGTGGTCAAATCGCATTTGATCCAGCAACTGGCGAGCTAGTTTTGTCTTCTATTGAAGCCGAAACGACTCAAGTGATGGAAAATATTAAAGCCATATTAGATGAAGCTAAAATCAATTTTAGTCATATTGTTAAGACTAGTATTTTTTTAAGCAGTATGGATTTATTTGCTACGGTGAATCAAGTATATGGCAGTTATTTCAGTGCTGATTTTCCTGCACGTGAAACGGTGGCTGTAAAAACATTGCCTAGAAACGTCAATGTTGAAATAAGTATTACGGCTTTGGTGTAGTATTAAATTGATAGGTTGTTTCAAAATAAATTTGTCCTTGGGGTTCCAATTGTTGGAGCCCCATTTTATTGTTAAAACAATCTGGTGCACCACTTAAATTTTCAATGGCAATACTTTTTCGATCATCAGGTGTGTAGATTTGTAGATAAGGATAATTGTGTAAAGGCCTTACTATGATTGACTTTCCTTCATAACTTATTTGAATCATATTTTGTTTTGGGTCAAGTAAATAACAATCATCATAATGCGCATTGCCAATCATTAAACCTTTATCAAATTTATTTTCTTGTATCTTATACCCAGTCGGAATCATATCATCGCGCATGGTTAATTTTTCATTTGATTGAAATTCGAGTTCGTAATTGTCTACTTGACCACCCAAAGTAAAATAAGGATGCCATCCATCCATGTATGGAATAGTTTTATTTGACTTATTGACAACCATTGTTTTTATTCTAATTAAATTGTCGTTATACAAAGTCCATTGAACTTGTATATCATATGGGAAGGGGTATCCGGGATCAGCACCTTCATAAGCATAGGATAGTAGGACCTGTGCATAGTCATGATGTACTTCGCTAGATTGGATGGAAAATTCAGCATCATAGATGAGTCCATGTAAAGCGTGTGGCCCTAAGTAGTATTTTTTGAATTCGTATGTTTGATTTTCCAACTGGTATTGACCACCATCCACTCGACAAGAAAATGGGCTCATTTTGCCACTTCTAAATCCATTCATTTCAAAATCAGCTTCCCCCAAATTGCCCAAAATAAGTTCTAAACCTTGACCTTCATTTTTTACAGTCCAACGATTCATTAACCCGCCCTTGCAATGTATTTCAACCATCGTTCCATTGACCTGATCCATCAGCTGGATTACCTTACTAGTGCCATGAGCCAGTATATTTAAGTCGAATGACATGCTTTTCGTTTAAGTGGAAAATTAAAACTATTCTATTAACTTTGAAATATCAATTTTAAAGTATGCGTACGATTTTATTTTTTGGTTTAATCCTTTTTTCTGGACACCTCATTGGGCAGGCATGGACTAAATATGACAGTACAATGAAAATTGGCAAAACAGGTTATCGAATCTCTTGTTTAAACAGATCACCTGAGCGTAATGTATTAAATATTAGGCCAATTGGATTTAAGTCTGAGTCTAGAGAAGCATCCATAGAATTGAAGGCAAGGGTATTTGGCGCAGAAATTGATGATTTAAACAATGATGGATTTCCTGATATCATTATTTTCATTGAAGATGCAGCAGGTAAAAAAAGTATTTTCCCAATTTGTTCTCAAGACAACGAGAGGATTGCACCTATTTTATTTCCAGATCTTTTAAATGATATGGAATTGAGTAAGGGGTATAGAGGTAAGGACGAATATAAGCTTGTAGAAGGCGTCTTATTTAGAAAGTTCCCTGTTTATCCTTCAGATACAACGCTTAAAGAACCTACAAATAAAATAAGACAGTTGATGTATAGGGTTGTTAAAGGAGAAAATGATACTTGGAAGTTCAAAATGTTTAAACAATTTGATTTAATATCTAATTAGTAGCCAGCACTGATCAAAATTTTCCCTACTGCTTTTTCATTTCCCCCATCGTCTCTTACAAAGATTAAGTAAATACCAGAAGCAACTTTGTGTTGATATTGGTCTCTGCCATTCCATATTGCTTGCCCACCAAGCGACCTTGTTTGCATCATGAGTTGCCCATTTAAATTTGTAATCTTTACCAAGGCATTGTTTACTAAATTTTTAATCACAATGGGCCCATTGTAATTGGGTTCAATAGGATTCGGGTAGATTTTGATAGCTGTTTGGGATGCTGCGCTTTCGGTTGCTTCTCCTTTGAAGCTTATTATTTCGTTTTTAGTGAAGAAAAACACATCGCCTTCAGTTGGTTCTATCCCAATAGATAAAACTGTGTTATCTGGAAGGGGACTATTTTCTGTGGTAAAATGTTGAAGCACCTCAGTGCCATCTTTACTAATTAACCAAGCCCCATTATTGGTGCCAATCCATTTTCTATTCGCACCATCTATACAAATTGAATGAATGGTTTCTTTTTGAAATAAATAGCCATTGAATCCATTGCTTTGAACAATGGGTAAATAAGCATCGCATGCCTCATTCACATTATTGCATTGAAAAATGGCAATGCCATTGTCAGTTCCAACCCAAATACTTTCATCTTTGTCAACTGCAATGGCTGTCACTTCCATACTTGGTAGATTTCCTGAACCTTTTCCAATATTCAATTGCCTCCAAATGGCTTGGTTATTTTGTTTTTGTAATAATAGTATACCTTGTTGTTTAGGTCCAATGATCCAGCTCAAATCATTTTTATCCACCACCATTTTTTTCAATTGATTGGCAGAATAGCCTGATGGTATGGGGTAATTATTCCATTGATTGCCTACTTTTAATACGATGCCGAATCCTTCTTTTAAAAGCGCAGTAGTGCCATCTGTTTTTTGTTGTATAGACTTGATGTTCCCTAAAGGTGGGTTTGGTATGGTCTGTTCGATTGTTTTTTTATTAGGATCATAATGAATTAATTGGTTGCCCATTCCTATCCACCAACTTTGATCCTTGGGGTCTATGGAAACGGCTTCTACAAAATTGATTTTTATATTTTCAATTTGGGTCAAATTAGACCAGCCTTTTTCATTTAGACAAGACAGCCCATTTTTATTAGTTCCATAGCTCAAGAGTAGTTGTTGATTTGAGAAAGCGTTATTCCCATAGGCCGCACTTAATGGGCCACCTAGTGCAAACCATTTTGGCTGTTCATTTTTTTCATACAGCCCTTTGCGCGCATCCGCTATCCAAATGCTGTTGCCATCTTTAAGCAATCCTAAAGGTTGAACCAATATCGTAGAATCTACAAGTAAGCTGTTGGTTAGATTACTATTTAACTGAATTAACGCACCATTGTTTTGATAAGTTACGGCTGCTATAATTCGGTCTTGGTCAATAGCAATGGTCTCAATTACGCCAGCGTTGATTTGATAACTTGCTATATTACTTTTATAAGAATAGATTTTTTGTTGGTTGTTAAAATAGAGTTGGTTATTAAATACAAACATATTTTTTATCCCAGAAATACCCATAGTGTCCTCTTGAATCCAAATACTATTTTGACCAAGGGTATTGGACCAAATACCATTCTCCGTTAAAGCAAATAATTTATTTTGATACATTAAAGTTTGCATCACCTTTACGGTCTGACGATTATTATTTGGAAAAAGCGTGGATTTGATTTCTTTTTTCAATAAATCAACAACCACAATTCCAAAATTACATGATAGGTAAGCGTTGTTATTGAATACAATGAGGTCGTTGATACTTTTATCGGAATATAAATTTGAACTTTGTATATCATCAATCAGCGTGACTTGGTCGCCTTGAACAATATCTACACGACTATTTTTGTAGGCTATTACAAGTTGATTTTCGATAGGATGCCATGCAATTTTTTGTATACCTATTGCATGTAAGCCATTTGTGGTGTTGAGATAGTTGATCTGTTTTTTTGCATCAATTTGAATAATCTGATTTGCAGCCACCACGTATAGCTGATCCCCTTTTATAATTTGTTGGATGGATTCATTGGAGAAATGTGCACGCCATGAACCAACTGGGCCCAACTGTAATTGTGCTTGTACTGGTTTAAAAAAACCAAAGACCCCAATTAAAATAAACAACCAATTGTGCATCTTATTTTTTTATCGCTTGATAAATTTGTTCTTGAATTTTTGCTCTTAAATTAAGCGAACTAAATGCCTTATTGTCTCTTGTTGGGAAAACTCTATTCGAAAGAAAAATATACAATAGTTGATTGTCTGGATCTGCCCAAACACATGTTCCTGTAAATCCAGTATGTCCAAATACAGCGGGTGTGGCACTTAAGCTTGGATAAGGGTCTTTTGAACTAGCATTGTCTCTAGCAGTTTTATCAAATCCAAGGCCTCTTCTGCTTGTTGCAGATTGGTAACTCGTAAATAATTGTATGGTAGATGGTTTTAAATATTGTTGTCCATCCCATTGTCCACCATTCAATAACATCATATACAATTTTGCTAAATCAGTGGCATTACTAAATAGGCCTGCATGCCCAGCGATGCCCCCCATGGTGGAAGCGCCTTCGTCATGAACTGAACCTTGAATGAGTTCTTTTCTAAAATAGTTATCTAGTTCTGACGCCGCAATAGTTGATTTATCTGCTCTTTCAAGTGGTAAAAAACCTGTACTGCGCATTTGCATTGGGCCATAGAAAGTTTTTGTACAATAATCTTGAAGATTCATACCAGTCACTTGTTCTACGATATTACCAAGGAAAATAAAATCATTGTCACTATAAACATATTTACCTGGGGTAGTTATTGGGCTATTCAAAATTTTCATTCGAATACTATCCATCCAATTATTTGCAAGGTATTTACCTGGCGTAACCATCAATTGGTGTGTGGCATCTTGAACAGGCACAATCCATTTTGAATCGATGCTGCCATCTGGTTTTAAAAGTGCTTCGTAAAATTTGATATACGGGAACAATCCAGCTTCATGTATCAACAATTCTTTTAATCGAATTTTCGCTTTTGGATTACCAACTACCCAAGGCAAATAGTCACCAATTGTTTTTTCAATATCTAATTTACCGTCTTCTACAAGTTTCATTACAGCAACAGTTGTCGCACTTGTCTTTGTCATAGAAGCAAGGTCATATAAAGTGGCATTGGTCACAGGTGCCGTTTGAGCTCCTGCAATGGTACCGTAGCTTTTATTAAAAACAATTTGATTGTTTTTAGCGACCAATACCTGACAACCAGGTATGGCACCTTTCAATATTGCATCATCAACAATAGAATCTATTTTTGCCAGCTTTACTTCATCAATACTGGATTGTAGAATCGGCTCTGCTAGAATTTTTTTTTTAATGCAGCCTCAGAAGACATGCCATATTGCAGTTCAGGACTGATGGTGACTGGTAAAGTTCCTCCAGCTTGTAATTTTCCTTCAAGCCATTTTTGTACAGCGTCATGACTGTATTTTGTATCTTCAAAAGCAAATAAAATATTATTGATTTTGCTAAAATCTCCCACAGCATAGGGGTTGCCAAAAATCAAATGCATCCAATTTTCATGCCCCATTTCGTTTAAAAATTGCAATGTTGCTGCTGGGATGTCAAAATGATTTGCAGGTCTTCTGCTATACCCGTGAAGGCCCACAATCACTTGATCGTATGCTTTTAAACTTTCATTGATGAATGCCAATTCGTTTGCATCTTTTCCGTTAGTATTAAAAACTTTCACACCATAAGTTGAACTGATGAAATTGGTAAGTGTATTTGTAGATTTTGCATTAATAGCAAGATAGGCCGTCTTATTATTTAAAATAGGGCTATTGGTAGCTCTTAAAAAGGTGAGTGATTGTTGAGCCATGGCAGCGTTGATCGTTCCAACAGATTGATTTAAATCTGCAATGATATTGGTAGTGTCAATTTGTTTCGACACATCCAATCCGTATTTATATTTTGCTGTTAAGATTTTTTTTACGCGTGCATTGATATCTGAACGCTTAATCCTTCTTTCTTTAACGGCTTCTCTAACTTTTTTAATGGATTGTCCAATCTCGCCAGGCAAACATAACATATCATTACCTGCTAGAATGGCCTGTACATTTGCTTCTCCTTGTGGAAAGTAGTTTGCAATGGCCTTCATATCCATCGCATCCGTCACACTAATGCCTTTGAATCCCAAGTCTTTTTTTAATAATCCATTCACTGCTTTGGGAGATATTGAAGTGGCATACTTTGGTCTATCATCAATTGCTGGAACGGATAAATGGGCTACCATGATGGATTCAATACCTGCATAGATCAATGCTCTAAAAGGGGCAAGTTCAAGTGTATCTAAAGCAGCCATTGACTTATTGATGACTGGTAAATCAAAATGTGAATCAACATTGACATCTCCATGTCCAGGAAAATGTTTTGCTGTCGCCATCACCCCATTGTCTTGTAGGCCTTTCATATAAGCAACACCTTGTTGGATGACTTGCGACTTGCTCTGACCAAAACTACGATCATTGATCACCGGATTCAAAGGATTGTTATTGATATCAATGACTGGGCCATAATTAATTTGTATCCCCAATCTTTTACATTGCGCTGCAATGGCAGCACCCATTTGGTATACTAAATTGCTTGAAGCAAATGCACCCATCGAAAGTTGTCTTGGAAATGATTCAACACTATCTAAGCGCATACCTAAACCCCATTCTGCGTCTATAGCTATGAATAATGGCGTCTTAGCAACACTTTGATAGGCATTGGTTTGCATTGCTTGTCTTACTGGACCGCCCTGAAAAAAACACAATCCACCTACATTGTATTGTTGAATGATGTTTGATATAGAATCAATTTTATTTTGAGACCAATTGCTATGGGCTCTTATGACCATTAATTGTCCAATTTTCTCATTCATGTTCAATGCAGCAAACTGCTTTCTAACCCACTTTTTTTCACTCATTTTTTGTGCCTGCAATGTGGCAATGAATCCAAATAATAACAAACTACTGAAGACTATTTTTTTCATATCGAATTTATATACGGCAATTTAAGCATAAAAAAAGGCTTACCGATAATAGGTAAGCCTTTTTTTATGCTATTTTATATAAGGGTCGATATTTTTTATCGACGCTAGATTATGCTTCAGTGTCCTCTTCGTCCATTTCTGGTAAGGTTGGCGTTACTTGATGCTGTTGTAATTGAGCAAACCACTTCACCATTTTCTTCATATCGCTTGCGTATACTCGCTCAAAATCCATATTAGGGAATACTTTCTTAAAGTATGCTTGAGTTGCTTTTGCATCTTTTTCGTTAGGAAGGGCTTCTTTTGACTTACCCATCGCGATAAATACTTCTGCCAAAAACACATTCTCTTTTGTTGTAAACACTTCAATGCTCTCTAAATGAGAGAATTGGTAGGCTCTAGAACTGATAAATTGGGTCGCATTGGTCTCTAGGGATCTAGCAATTGCGCCATCACTTTTGCTCGTTAATAATTCAAATAATCCTGACATGCCTGAAACGGAAATCAATTTGTTATACTCCATGGGTTCTAGTCTTTTTTTAGGAACGCAAAATACGGAAAAACCCCCAATTTTCATTTTTTAAACTACCTTTGTTTATCATTAAAAATCAAGCATATGCCCGGTTTTGAATTATTTGGAGCAGAAGAAAAGAAAGAAGTAAATGATGTCTTAGAGACAGGCATTTTAATGCGTTATGGATTTGACGGTCCAAGAAAAGGAATTTGGAAATCCAAAGAGTTGGAAGCAGCAGTTTGCGCCACTTTTGGTTCAACATATGCGCAACTTACCTCTAGTGGTACTGCTGCATTGACCACCGCCATGGCTGCACTTGGTGTAGGTGCTGGAGACGAGGTGATCATGCCTGCATTTACTTTTGTCGCAAGTTTCGAAGCCATCTTAAGTATGGGTGCCATCCCAGTATTGGTTGATATTGACGAAAGCTTGACTTTATCACCAGCTGCAGTTAAAGCGGCCATTACGGCTAAAACAAAATGTGTGATGCCAGTACATATGTGTGGAAGCATGGCGGATATGGATGCATTGGTGGCTATTTGTAAAGAACACAATTTAATTTTGTTAGAAGATGCTTGTCAAAGCATTGGCGGAACTTATAAAGGAAAGCATTTGGGTACAATTGGACATGCTGGCACCTTCTCATTTGATTTTGTAAAAACAATTACTTGCGGTGAAGGTGGGGTTGTGATGACCAACGATAAAGAAGTATATATTAAGTCGGATGCGTTTACAGACCATGGACACGATCATTTAGGGGTAGACAGAGGTGCAGATTTACATCCAGCTTTGGGCTATAACTTTCGTATTAGTGAATTACATGCGGCCGTGGGTGTAGCACAAATCAAAAAATTAGATACTTTTTTAGCCATCCAAAAAAAGCACAACCAAATTTTACGTTCTTATTTAGAACAAGTACCAGGCATTCAATTTAGAGTGGTGCCGGATCCGGTAGGGGATAGTTATAGCTTTTTAACTTGGTTCTTGCCAACTCAACAGCATACCGAAAATGCCATTGCCGCTTTCAAAGAGGCAGGGATACTTGCTGGTAATTTTTATTGGTACGGGAACAACTGGCACTATATCAGAAAATGGGATCATTTAAAAAATGCTACAAGTTTATATCCATTGTCTGAAGCACAACAACATGCCTTGATTGCATTACAACACACCGATTTTTCTAAAAGCGATGCTGTGATGAGTAAATGTATTTCTACAGCAATTAGTTTAGTTTGGACAGAAGAGCAAGTACATGAAAAAGGTGCAGCTTTTCTTGCAGTATTGCAAAAAGTGTTAGCATAAGCTAAGGTTATGGCACTAGGACAATCCATGCAGCAAAGACAATTACAAAGATTGTCACCTCAGCAAATCCAATTGATGAAATTGTTGCAAATTCCTAGTGCGCAGATTGAGCAAAGAATTAAAGAAGAATTAGAGGAGAATCCTGCTTTAGAAGTGGATGTTGCCTTGCTTGAATCTGACTTTACTTCTCCAGAAGAAATGAACGATGAATTGCTGCAGGACATGCATGAAGACGAAGAAGCCGTTCCTGTTGATGAATTCGAGATGAGCAATGAAGAATTAAGTGAGTACAGTTATGATGATGAAGTAGCAGATTATAAGACAAGAGATGAATTTTACCCAGAACTCGATAATGACAAGGTGATTCCGATTAAAGCGGAACAGAGTTTACACGATGTATTGATGGATCAATTAAGCATGCTAGCCCTGGATGAAAAAGGGTTTAAAATAGCAGAACAAATTATAGGTAGTTTAGATGATGATGGTTATTTAAGAAGGGCAATGCAATCTATTGCAGATGATCTAGCATTTAAGCAAAGCATGTTGGTAGAGGAAAAAGAAATTGAGCAAATATTAAAACTAGTTCAAGCGTTTGATCCAGTTGGAATTGCTGCAAGAGATTTAAAAGAATGCTTGTTAATTCAATTACGCAGAAAGGGGGATGGAGAGTCCGCGCATTTTTCGGACAGTAGAGGAAAATTATATTCCGATGATGAGGCAAGAAAAATTGCCATACTCATTTTAGAAAAATACTTTGAAGAGTTTACCAGAAAGCATTACGATAAAATTCAAAAGAGTTTACACTTAGATGAATTAGGAATGAAGGAAGTATTACATCAAATACTGACCTTAAATCCAAAGCCAGGTGCAGAGACTAGCTATACCAATGAAGCCGAAATGTATATCATTCCTGACTTTACAGTATTAATCAACAATGGCAAATTAGAATTAACATTGAATAGCCGTAATGCGCCTCCATTGGTGATTAGTGATGATTATAAATTAATGCTAAAAGAATACGAAGGGGGTAAAAAACAAGATAAATCACAAAAAGAAGCAGTCTTTTTTATCAAACAAAAAATCGATTCGGCTAAATGGTTTATCGAGATGATCCTGCAAAGACAACAGACTTTGTTGTTGACAATGAATGCTATTTTAGATTATCAGTCTGCTTTTTTCTTAAGCGGGGATACCACTTCGCTTCGTCCAATGATTTTAAAAGACATTGCAGAAAAAACCAATTTAGATGTTTCTACAGTGAGTAGGGTGGCCAACAGTAAGTATGTACAAACTGAATTTGGTACTTATTTATTAAAATATTTCTTTAGTGAATCTTTGACCACAGATAGTGGTGAAGAAGTAAGCACTAAAGAGGTGAAAGCCATCCTTCAGGAATTGATTGAAGGGGAAGATAAACTTAAGCCATTGAGTGATGACGAATTAACAGATCAATTGCAAGAAAAAGGCTACAATATTGCAAGAAGAACAGTCGCAAAATATAGAGAACTTTTAAACATACCAGTCGCGAGACTTAGAAAAGAATGGTAGCCAATTCAACTATGGAAAATCCTCAACCTAAAATAGTAAAATACATAGCACATTTATTGTCTTATATATTCCATCCGCTATTTATCCCTACCTATTTTTTCCTTTATTTAATGCAAGTACTGCCATTTGAATTTGTGGGTATCACAGAATGGCAATTAAACATGCGTTTATTCAGTGTGGCTTGGTTGACTGCTTTTTTTCCTGCCTTTGCAGTATTCTTATTATGGAGATTGAAATTAAGTGATAGTATTTTCTTAAGAACACAAAAGGAGAGAATTATCCCCTATGTGATTACGATGTTTTTTTATTGGTGGATGTATTACCTCAGTAGAAATTTCACAGACCAGCCTATTGCTTTAAAATTCTTTTATTTAGGCATCTTTGTGGCAAGTGCCATTGGCATGACAGTCAATAATTTTATGAAAGTAAGTCTGCATGCTATGGGTATTGCGGGAGTAACAACTGCAATTATTTTAGTGAGTGTTTTTTATCCAGTGAATAATGCAATATGGGTGCTATTGGCTGTACTTTTAACCGCATTGGTGATTAGTGCAAGATTGGTTGTAAGTGATCATAGTAAAAAAGAATTAATTGTTGGATTATTTATAGGAGTATGTACGCAGGTGGCTGCATATGTATGGGTAGTTTAATTTAAAATAAATATTATGTGGTATCGTTTAGGTCAAAATATATTAAAGTTTAAAAAAACATATTTGTTTTTTGTACTCCTCAGTACAGTTGTGATGGGGTATTTTGCTGTTCAAATTAAATTAAGCTACGAGTATACCAAAGCCATCCCTTCTGATAATCCTAAATTTATCATCTACAATGATTTCATAAAAAAATATGGCGTAGATGGAACAACTGTCGTGGTAGGTTTTAAGACAAATGATTTTTATACAAAGGATTTCTTTAATCATGTAGATGCTTTGCATAGGACCATTAAGCAAAATACCGGGGTGGCCGAAGTCATGAGTATCCCAACTGCTTATACCATTACAAAAGACAGTACCGAGACTAAGTTCAATCCCGTGAAGGTATTCCATGCACCTTATACAAGTGATAGTTTATTATTGGTAGATCAAGCTGTTTTTGAGAACCTGCCCTTTTATAAAAACTTATATTATAATCCAGATAGCAATAGTTACATCATGGCAATTTCATTTATTGCCGATTCTATCAATAGCGTTTCTAGAACTAAAATTATAGGGAGCATTCAAAATGAATTAGATCGTTTTAGTCAATCTACCAAAACAGAAATACATATTAGTGGCTTGCCTTTTATTAGAACTATTATGGCAGATAGAATTAAAAAAGAAATGCTCTGGTTTTTGATTGGGTCACTAGTATTATCTGCCATTACTTTATTACTTTTTTTTAGATCTATTTCGGCTACTATCATGAGTTTGGCTGTGGTGTTGATGGGCGTGATTTGGAGTTTTGGTACCATGGTTTTATTAGGTCAAAAGATCACACTATTGACTGCCTTGATTCCACCATTGGTTGTGGTGATTGGTATTCCAAACTGTATTTATTTCTTAAATAAATACCATACTTCTTATAAGGAGACCAATGACAAGGACAAAGCGCTTGTACAGATGGTCGGGAGGATGGGGGTGGTGACATTATTTTGTAATTTAACAGCTGCCATTGGTTTCTTTGTATTTGCTTTAACAAAAAGTCCATTATTGAAAGAATTTGGCTGGGTGTCAGGATTGAACATTATGATATTGTTTTTCATAAGTTTATTTTTTATACCGCCAGTGCTTTCTTACTTACCTGTACCTAAAGCCAAACATGTTCGTTATCTAGACAATCAATTTCTAGAAAAAATACTGCTAAAAATTGAGCGCTGGGCATTTGCACATACTAGGTGGGTTTTTGGGATTACGATTATTGCAGTTATTATTTCTTTGTTAGGCGTATTGCAAATCAAAAAAGAAGCATTTATTGTAGACGATTTACCAAAGCAAGATAAATTATACACCGACTTAAAATGGTTTGAACAACATGCCGGAGGCGTAATGCCTTTAGAAATTCTTGTAGATACCAAAAAGACAAATGGTTTAATTAGATCTACAAAGCCTTTAGAACATATCGACGAATTCAATACTTTTCTATTGGAACAACCAGAACTAGGTAAACCATTAGGGTTATTAGAAGGTGTAAAATTTGCTAAGCAAGCATTTTATGATGGGGATAGTTTATCCTATGCAGTCCCAACAGGAACTGAAATGGCATTTATTGGCCCCTATTTTGCGAGTGCAGCTCCAAAAGAAGGGGTAAAAAAGACTGGGAACAATCCTGTTCAACTATTGAATAAATTCATAGATACTGCTAAGCGCCAAACTAGAATCAGTGTGAATATGAAGGATATAGGAAGTGCTAAGCTTCCAGAATTATTGCAAAAGATAGATAGTGCCTCTAAGACTATTTTTGATACGGCCAAGTACAATGTAGTGATCACAGGAAGTAGTGTTACATTTTTAGAAGGCAGTAACTTTATCGTAAAAGGATTAGGAGAGTCTATCTTCTGGGCCTTTTTATTGATTGCGATTTGTATGATTTTCTTATTTAGATCTTTTCCTATTTTAATTTGTTCATTAATCCCCAATATTGTGCCTTTGTTCATTACAGCAGGTATTATGGGTTGGACGGGTGTTTCATTAAAACCTTCTACAGTCTTGGTATTTAGTGTAGCATTGGGTATTGCGATAGATGTTACAATCCGATTCTTAGTGAACTATAAGCAGGAGTTACCTCATTTAAACTATCAAGTGCATAACACATTGGTACAAACAATCAAGCATACAGGGATTAGCATTATCTATACTTCTTTGGTATTAGTTGCTGGTTTTATCATTTTCTGTTTTAGTGATTTTGGTGGTACTAAAGCACTGGGCTGGTTGACTTCGATCACTTTAGTTGTAAGTACGCTTACGAACTTAGTATTGCTACCAGCATTGATAAAATCTTTTATTAAGTCAAAATAATTTGGATAAAATCTAGAGAGACCAATAAAAAAATAGCGCTTCATATTTGAAGCGCTATTTTTTTATTCAAGCGTTTATTCAATTTGATTGCACCTCAATTTATTTTTGATGCATTAGGGAAACAATTGTTTTAATGTGTTTTGTAAAGCACTACCCCTTAAGTCTGTCGCAATTATCTTTCCAGTTGGATCCAAAAGCACATTAAATGGAATGCCTTGGATTTGATAGGTATTCACTACCGTACTTTCCCATTTTTTTAAATCACTTATTTGCTGCCAATTTAATTTGTCTTGTTGGATTGCTGCAAGCCAATCTGCTTTATCATCATCCAATGAAACTCCAAGAATGGTAAAATTCTTAAGCTTAAATTGCTCATAAGCAGCAACTACATTCGGATTCTCTCTTCTACAAGGGCCACACCAACTTGCCCAAAAGTCCACCAATACATATTTACCTTTTAAGCTACTTAGTGTGATGATTTTTCCTGTAGGATCCTGTAATGCAATTTCTGGAGCCATGGATCCAACTGCAATTGCAGCTGCTGGACTAGTTGCCTGTACTTGTCCATTTAAAATAGTCACAAATTCAGCCAAAGGGGCTGCTTTTGTTTTTTCGGCTACTGCTTTAGCCATGGCTAGTACTTTATTAATTTCCATGGATCTTAATGCCATGCCCAATGCAAAATAGATGAGTGCTGGACTATTTGAACTATTAATAGTTTGTTCAACATGGTCGTTCAACGCTTTGATCTTTTTATCTTTCTGTTGTTGTAGATAAAAAATAGTACTGTCTTTACCATTGCTTTGTTGCAAATTATCTAAGGCATAAAGTGTGGCAAATAATGAAGAATCTTTGGATCTGTAAGCTTTCATGTATTGAATCATTGCTTCACTGTTCGGAGAGCCTTTGACAGTGTAACTAGCGAAATTAGTTGCATCAGCATTAATCTGAATTTGCTTTTCATCATTGATAAAACTAATATCTAAATCGTCACCACTGCTTAGTCTATAAATCCCTTCCTGTTTTGCTATGAATTCAAAATTATATTTTCCATTGGCATCCAATGTAATAGAGTCCATCGTAATGATTGGTTTTCCCCCATATGGAATTTCCTGTAAAAGAAGCGTCTTGTTAGCTGCATTTTTAATGGTTCCAGAAACACTATAACGCGCTTCCTGATTTTTATCTTTACATCCGGGAAGGATGAAAAGTAAAATACAAAAAAATGAGAGACTTATATTTTTTATCATAAAATAAATTTCTATTTTGACAATTGGATTCCTTGAACTTGACTTTTTTTATAAAAGCGATTTGATGGTTGAAAGTATCAAATCTAATTGACTTCTATCCTGTCCACCAGCTGCTGCTAAGGTCTTTTGACCTCCACCGCCTCCTTTGATCAATGTTGCAATATGTGTTTTTATCATTTGTGGGGCTTCCCAATTTTTAGCAGCAACCAAAGCATCACTCATGGCTATTGCAGCAAAAGCTTTTTCTCCTTGTGCACCAACCAATAAGACCATCACTTCGCCAGTTTGTGTTTGCGTTAGTAATTGGGCAGCCTTTTTGTATTGATCCATATTGCTTAAGGCCACTTTTAGTCCAAGGTATTGCACAGCATTGATTGTTTCGAAACTATCTTTTTGCGCTTCCACTAATTCATTAATAAGGATCGCTTCCTTACTTTCTAATTGTTTTTTGAGCTCCTTTTGTTGATTTTGTAACTCAACTATATAACTCGAAAGCCGATCCATCGAATAGGCATTAGTATCAATGGTTGTTTCTTTTTTATTTAAGCTTGAAGCTATAACTGCATTCGCTTCTTCTAATTGAGTTACTTGTTTTCTTAATTTATCTTTTGCCTCTTCTTGGAAAGCTGCTGCTGCAGATCCTACAACGGCTTCGATTCTTCTTACACCTGCAGCCACAGATGATTCTGCTTTAATAACAAAATGGCCTATTTCGCCAGTATGCCCCACATGTGTTCCACCACATAATTCAATCGAATAATTTGGATCCATCACGACTACACGAACTGTATCACCATATTTTTCTCCAAATAAAGCCATAGCGCCTAAAGCAATTGCTTCGTCCTTACTCATTTCTTTAATCACTACCGGCACATTTTCTTTTATTTTGTCATTCACCAATTTTGTGACTGCTTCTATTTCCTCGTTGGACATTTTTGCAAAATGAGAAAAGTCAAAACGCAATTGTTCTGCATGTACTAAACTTCCTTTTTGTGCAACATGTTTTCCTAATACAGTTCTAAGTGCAGCGTGTAATAAGTGGGTGGCAGAATGATGTTGAGTCGTATGTGTTCTTAATGTGCTATCCACTTCTGCCTTTACTGTGGTGCCAATATTTTTTGGTAAGCTATCTGTAAAATGAATAAATAAATTATTCTCTTTCTTGGTATCTGTCACTGCAAGTGCAGTGCCATCTTCAAATATAAGTTGACCCTTGTCGCCCACCTGACCGCCACTTTCCGCATAAAAAGGAGTTACTGCTAAAACCCATTGGTAAGCTTCTTTACCTTTTGCCTTAATACTTCTGTACTTAATAATTTGTGTTGTTGTTTCTGTGGAAGTATATCCAATGAATGCAGTGACAGCATCTTCACCCACTTGTATCCAGTCGCCTGTGTCAATTGCAGTTGCAGCTCTACTTCTGTCTTTTTGTTGTTGCATTTCCTGCTCAAATCCTACTTCATCAATTGTAAGTTCATTTTCACTTGCAATCAATCTTGTTAAATCCACTGGAAATCCGAAAGTATCAAATAATTCAAATACCAATTGACCTTCCACTACACTATTTTTAGCTTGTGTATGAATGACATCATCCATTCGCTTTAGTCCTTTTTCCAGAGTCCTTAAAAACCCTTCTTCCTCCTCTTTAATCACTTTAGTTACAAATTCTAATTGTTGATTTAACTCTGGGAATACATGCTCAAATTGTTTTGCTAATAAGGGCATTAATTGAAACAGCAAAGGACGTTTATAATCTAAGTAAGAATAATAATAACGAACAGCCCTTCTTAAAATTCTTCTAATCACATAACCTGCTCCAGTATTGGAAGGCAATTGACCATCGGCAATTGCAAAAGCGATGGCACGAATATGATCTGCAATTACTCTAAAAGCGACTGCTTCTTTTCCATCCCCAAAATCATATACCTTACCAGTGATTGTAGCCACTTCCTCGATTGTTCCAGTGAATACATCAGTATCGTAATTGCTTTTTTTATTTTGTATTGCACGAACCAATCTTTCAAATCCCATACCTGTGTCAACATGTTTATTGGGCAAGGGTTCAAGGCTGCCATCTTTTTTTCGATTGTATTGCATGAACACATTGTTCCAAATTTCAATCACTTGAGGGTGGTCTTTATTGACCAAATCTCGGCCTGGAATCAACGCTATTTCTTCATCAGAGCGCATATCAATATGGATTTCACTACAAGGTCCACATGGGCCTGTATCGCCCATTTCCCAGAAATTATCTTTTTTATTCCCGTATATGATTTTGTCTACTGACACCCATTTTTTCCATTCTTCTAATGCGATACTTGAAGGAGGTAAGTTTTCTGATGCATCCCCTTCGAATACAGATACATACAATCTATTTGGGTCTAATTGATATACTTTGGTTAACAATTCCCAACTCCATGCAATGGCTTCGGCTTTAAAATAATCCCCAAAACTCCAGTTGCCTAACATTTCAAACATCGTGTGGTGATAAGTATCTACACCCACTTCTTCTAAATCATTGTGCTTTCCGCTCACCCTTAAACATTTTTGTGTATCTGCTATCTTAGGATACTTGGGTACTTGATTGCCCAAAAAATAATCCTTGAATTGGTTCATGCCCGAATTGGTAAACAATAAAGTGGGGTCGTTTTTTACAACGATTGGGGCCGATGGGACAATGGCATGTCCTTTGGATTCAAAAAAATCTAAAAACTGCTGTCTTATTTCTGAACTCTTCATCATGGGACTTTATTTTAAGCTTTGAGCTAAATTAAAAAGCTATCTTTGTAGCGTTTCTAATAGGCTTCAAAGGTAAGCAATTGAGCCTTTTTTTAGGCCTTTAGACGGCAAATAATCATGCTACATGAAGAAAATAAAATATTTCTTTAATACCCATACTTTAAGGTTCGAAAAAATCGAAGTACCCCTTAAAGTAAGGCTTTTACAAACAATCGGGTTTGTCATTGCATCTCTTGCAGTGGGCGTCCTTTTTGTGGCTATTTTATTTAAGTTCATTGACTCTCCAAAAGAAAGGTTATTAAGGCAACAAAATACAGCCTACAAAGAGAGCTATGCCGTTTTGCAAGAACGGATGAAGCAATTAGAGTTGCAGATGGTAGAATTAGAACAAAGAGATAATGAAGTCTACCGTTCAATTTTTGAGGCAACACCCATACCAGATAGTGCAAGGGTAAAAGAAATGTTAGCTAAAAACGAGATTAGTCTGATTCAAAGTTTATCTAATACCGCTTTGATTGAGAACATGCGCAATCAATTGAATAATTTAAGTTTAAGGATGTCTTTTCAAGACCAATCTTTTACAGAAATCACTGTGATGGTTAAAAATAAAGAAAAATTGTTAAGAGCCATTCCAGCCATTCAACCAGTGAGTAATAAAAATATGAAACGAGTTGCTTCTGGTTTTGGATATCGAATAGATCCATTGTACAAAGACTTTAGGTTGCATGCAGGTTTAGATTTTTCTGCGCCTACTGGTACGCCAATATATGCTACTTCAGATGGTGTGGTGCAAATAGCAGGATTCAATACAGACGGTTATGGAAACAAAGTGGTCATCAACCATGGCTATGGTTTCCAAACTTTATATGCACACATGATTCGAGTAAAAGCAAGGGTGGGGCAGTCTGTGAAAAGGGGAGAAGTGATTGGCTATGTTGGTAGTACAGGTAAGAGTACAGGATCACATTTGCATTACGAAGTGATTAAACGAGGTGCTAAAGTAGACCCTGTCTATTATTTCTTTAATGATCTAACCCCTGCTCAATTTGATCGTTTATTAAAAGAAGCAGCAGCAAATAAACAAAGCTTAGACTAATGGATCCAGAAGTAATGGCCTTTTTATATAGAATATCCAGAACCATTGGCTTTACGCTGGTATGGATGGGGCTCAATTCTACATTGGGTATTATGCTTGGCTATGCATTTGTGGAAGCAGACTGGCAATGGTTTAATTACCTGTATTATTTTTTCTTAATACTTAGTACAGGAGTCTATTTATTTTTACTCTACAAAACATGGAAGGACCCAATTGGTTTTACGCCTTAAATCTTGGTCTACTGTATTAACTACTATGATCTAAAATGATCTTCCATTGCCCATTTATTTTTTTGAGTAGTATCGTGTAATGCCCGCTCACATTACCAACTGATCTGATGAGCTCCCATTTTCCAATGACACTATAATATTGATTGTCTAAAGGTTGCACGGACAATAGTGTAAATTTTAGTTCACCCATATTGGCCTTGTCAGGGTAATTCCTTTTATAGTTCGCTAGGGTTTTATTATATCCGTAAGTCACACCATCTTTCCCAACAAACATTAAACTATCATTTTCCCAATAGCCTTGCATGAATTGGTTCACATCCCCTTTATTCCAAAATTCAACTTGTGCGGATAATAATTTTAAAATTTCTTGTTTGTCTTTATTTTGTGCAAATGCATTTTGTGTAAACAATACAAGTAACAAAAAGAGTAATTTCTTTAGCATAGTTTTTATGTTTAGTTTGATAAAACTTAACTCAAAATAAGTATTTCAGCTTAATTTGCAACCATGGAATATCAATTACACTTGAAAAAAGATAAAAAATTTGCCCCTTTGTTAGCAGAGGCGAACCATACCATCAAAAAAAGAAAAAATACCCCTGTTCGTTTGATGGCAAGTATCATTAGCCAGCAATTGAGTACGAAAGTGGCTGCCATTATCTTTGGTCGTTTTATTGCTTTATTTGATGGCAAGGAGCCTAGTTGCGCGCAAGTGTTGGCGTGTACCAATGACCAACTTAGATCCATTGGATTGAGTCAATCTAAAGTACATTATATCCAAAATGTCGCTGAATTTTTTATTGCAAATAAGCTCACCGACAAGCAATTGTATGCGATGGAGCCAGAAGCCATTATAGATTTATTAACGCAAATTAAAGGAGTAGGCAAATGGACGGTCCAAATGTTAATGTTATTTAGTTTGGGTCAAGAAGATGTCTTTGCTGTGGATGATTTAGGTATACAACAAGCCATGACAAAATTGTACAAAATCAAATATGAGACCAAGAAGGAATTGCATACCAAGATGTTGGCTATTTCAAGTAAGTATAAACCCTATAGCAGTTATGCCTGTTTGCATTTATGGCAATGGAAGGACCAAGGTGCTATTTAAACAATGGATGTTTGATATCGTGGTAAAATGCAAATTGCCATCCTTCTGCTTGTCCTTGCTCCCACCATTTTTGTCTCCATTCCATAGCCAATTTTCCATCCATATCATACTTGGCTACGAACTTTGATTTAATTTGTTGTAATTGCGGCGCTACATCTGCACCAAAGAAAAAGATTTCATTGTCCTCTTTGATCCAAGCCACTTGATGATAAGGACAATGTCCGCCTGTAAGCAAATAATGAATGCTATCATCAATCACACCTTGATCATCACTTAGCCAAACCACTTTTGAAAAATCTGCTAAGAATTCAAACTGTTCTTTAATATAAGAGGCGGTAGGATTGCTCATGGCCAATTCAAATTCTCTTTGCTGAACATAATAGGTAGCATAAGGAAAGCTCACATAACGCTCTTGAGTGGTCGCATCCACATAGCTCATTCCTCCAGCGTGGTCCTTATGTAAGTGACTCATAAACACTTTGGTCACCGAACTTGGATTGATGCCCAATGCCATTAAATTTTCGTGTATTTGCAAGACCCCTTGCTTATTCATATACCCCAAGCCTGTATCCAATAAAATAATATCTTTTTCAGTAATGACTACAAATGGCTGAATCTCCACAAGAATGCTTCCTTTGGGACGATCTTGTATTTGTTCTCTTTGGGTATCAAATGGAACAAATACTTTGGTTTGATCAATGCTAAAACTGCCTTCTGATAATGGATGAATACGCATGCTGCAAAAATACAATTATCGAAGTACCATTTGTCTATCTGCATCCAATCTTAGTAAAATAAATACCAATGCAGTAAAAGTTAGTAAGGAAGATCCGCCATAACTAATTAAAGGCAATGGGATACCCACTACAGGGAATAAACCAATGGTCATGCTAATATTGACAGCAATATGAAAAAAGAAAATTCCAACAACGCTATAGGCATACACTCTAGAGAAGGTACTTCTTTGTCTTTCTGCAATACGGATGAGTCTGAACAAGAAAAATAAATACAATCCTAAAAAGGTAAATGTGCCTACAAATCCAAATGCTTCTCCGATAGAGGTGAAAATGAAGTCTGTATTTTGTTCAGGCACATATTTACCCCTGGTTTGCGTGCCCTTTAAAAAGCCTCTTCCCCAAAATCCACCAGAGCCTATGGCAATTTTACTTTGCTTCACATTATAGTCGTCTGGCTTTCTACTTTTTTTGCCACTTTCAGCTAAACTAGCGGCTGCTTTTTGATTCAAACTACAATCGTAATCTTTTCCAAGCATGCTATATATCCTTGTTGAATGATAGCATTCTAAAACATTGTTAAAAATATAAGGTACTGCAAAACGAACAGTACCAACACTAATCATCCAAATGCTTAATATGACAATGATGATTTGTTTATTACGTTTTAAACGCTTGCCAAAATACAATAAAATGAGTCCTGCAATGATCGTTAAAATAATAGCCAAAAGGGTTGGATCTAACAATAAAGTAGCTATAACTAATATGGCGAATGAAAGCAATACAATCAATATGACTGGCGGCAGGCCTTCTCTATACATAGCAAATACGTATGCACTGTATACCAAGGCAAGACCTAATTCATGTTGACCAATGGATAGTATTGCTGGCATAGCAATCATGGCCCCAGCTATTAAATGGGATTTTAATTTTGTAAAATCAGTTTCTGGCCTTGATATAAATTTAGCTAAAGCGAGTGCGGTAAAAATTTTACATAATTCTGCAGGTTGTAAATTAAATCCACCTGCAATGGGTATCCAGCTTTTAGAACCATTTATTTCTTTTCCAATCACAAAAGTAGCCAACATTAAAAATAGACCACTTGCAAAAAGGATGTTTGCTAATGCTGTAAAAACCTTGCTATCCATTAATAAAATAAATACCCCCACAAAGGAACAAAAAATTAAAAAAAAGAATTGTTTGCTATAGCTTGTTTTGCCACTTAAAAAACTTGTTATCCAATTTGTACTGGGGTTGTATTCAACCATGAAAATGGCAAGGATGCCAATACAGGCCATGAGCATATATAAAACAATCACAGCAAGGTCTGTGCCTTTAGAAAAATTATTATCGTAGTTAGATGCCATAGTTTATGGATTGAGCCTTTTCTTTTTATCTGTATTAGGTAGCAAGCTATCCTTATTCGTTTTATCTGTGTTAGGCAATGGCGCAGGAGGTGCTGTATCTTTTGTTTTTGTTTTCACCACACCTTCTGATAACATCTCCATATCCCAAATGTCTGATAATTCGTCGTTATTATACTCGATAGGGGTGAGGTAAGCAGACTTATTATGCTGGGCGTACCAATTTTTAATAGCTTGTGGCATTAAATCAACTTGAGCAAGGTTATCCGCTTTCAATTGACTTTCTTTTGTGAGTGTGTCATTCAAGTATTGCTCCATCAATAATCCACCAATTGGTCCAGCCCAAGTAGCTCCGTAACCTGCATTTTCTACAATGACTGCCACTGCAATTTTAGGATTGTCTTTTGGTGCAAAGCAAACAAATAAGGAGTGGTTTTTCCCGTGTGGATTTTGTGCTGTTCCAGTTTTAGCACAGTATTCATGACCAGGTACTTTAATAAACGCTGCAGTTCCATACACTGTTACATCATGCATTCCTTCTTTGATCACATCAAAGTATTCCTTTGGAATTTTTGTGACTTTTTGTTTTTTTCTAAAAGGCGCTAATTGAGCTGCTTCTTCTTGGGTTTCAGATTCAATACTATCGACAAAATGGGGGGTATAATAATAGCCTTCATTTGCAATGAATGCCATTGAATTGGCTAATTGCAAAGGGGTTGCGGTCATTCTATCTTGACCAATTCCAAGTGTTAACATATAACAGCTATTCCAATACCTTGGATTACCAAAGTCTTTATTGTATTGTGCAGTGTCTGGAATATTCGCTTTGTTTTCGCTTGGCAAGTCTACACCAAGTTTTCGTCCGAATCCAAAAGCATTCATATATTCTTTCCACTTTACATATCCGCCTTTAGCAGATTTATATTTTGGATTGTCAATAGCCATTCTAAATACCTGTAAGAAATAAGAGTTACAAGAATAAGCTAAAGCCAATTGTAGATTCGCAGCGTGTCCAGCATTATGGTGTTCACATTTTCTTGGGTCACCGCAAGCGCCATAAGATCCAAAACAATTATAGCCGTAATTAGGCGTGATCAATCCTTCATCTAAAGCTATCAACGCACCCAAGGGTTTAAAGGTGGAACCAGGTGGATATTGTCCTTTAATCGCTCGATTATAAAGTGGTCTTGATGTATCTAAAAGCAACCTGCCAATTGTTTTTCTTCTTTGACTACCAGTTAATAAATTCGGGTTATACCCTGGACTAGAGGCCATCGCAATCACTCCTCCGGTTTTAGGATTGATGGCAACTGCACTCCCTATTTTATTTTGCAATAATTTTTCTGCTAGTTGTTGCACTTGAACATCCACACTGGTGTATAAATTTTTTCCTGCAACAGCAACGGTATCAAATTCTCCTTTTTCATAAGGGCCTTGTATTTTCCCTTTATTGTCTCTTAAAAAACGCTTTACACCTCTTTGGCCCATCAATACCGTTTCATAATTTTTTTCTAATCCGATCATGCCTGCATAATCCCCCATCTCATACCCTTCTGATTCATGCTCCTTTAAAAATTTCACATCTACTTCTGCCACATAGCCCAATACAAGTGCAGCTGTATTATAAGGATAGCTTCTAATGGAACGTTCTGATAAAGAAAAACCTGGGAAACGGTATAAGTTTTCATTTAATTGTGCGTAAATCTCGGCCGTTAAAAATGGCTCAAAGACGCCAGCCTTCACCCTTGTATTTTTTATAATTGCTTCAACAATTCTTTTGCTATATTCTGCTTTATCAATTTGTAGGATTGCACATAATGCAGCTGTATCCACTCCTTTAGCCTCATTAGGGATCACGACTAAGTCATAACTAATGGTATTTTCTAGTAGTGCTCTCTTTTTTCGATCATAAATAATACCACGGTCAGGGTAAACAATCTTTCGAAAGATGGCGTTATTGTCAGCAGCTAATTTATATTTATTGGATACAATTTGAAGACTCACCAATTGACCAACAATTAGGAAAAAAATAGTACCAATGATAATTTGAATGATGCCTCCTCGATTCTGATTGTATACTGACATGTATTATCTTTTTAGCTTCCTTCTGTTCAGTAAGAGTTCTACTAGTAAAATTAGTAGGATACTCATGAGACTTGTAAAAAATACTTTTCCTATGAAATAGCTAAAGTTGCCAAATTGCAACCACTCTAATAACACTAAATAAAAGTGATGGATGAATGTGAGTGAAAAAATGTAAAATGCAAACGGTCCCCATCCCATAGTACCAATACTTGGTTCTTTTGTCAATTCCTCTGATGCTTCCTGCGCTAAAAGAATATTCAAAATAGTTGGTCTAAGGTAACCAATCAATGTAGCTGCCGCTGCATGAAGTCCTGGGGTATTGGTAAACATATCTAATGTATATCCAAGCGCAAAACCCAATAAGGTGGTTGCTATTCTACTGTTGCCAAATGGCAACCAAAGTATAAAAATAAAATATAAATAGGGTGTTATAAATTGATGAATGGGTGGAATTTCATTCAAAATGATAATCTGTATCAATAAGAATAAAATGAATCTGGCAATATTTTTTAAAAGATTAGTCATTGCCTTCCCCCTTTTGTTCAATATTAGCTTGTGCCTCCATTCTTTTATTTTCAACTAAGTATACAAATTCTAAATTGTAGAAATTGGTAGCTGATTTTATATTCAAAGTCAAGAAATTGCTTGAAGGGTCTTTGATAATACTCGTTACTCTACCAATCATCAATTGCGCAGGGAAACTAGACGAGTATGGACTAGTTAAAACAGTGTCGCCAATTTTAGGAGAGGCACTCTTTGAAATATTTTTTAATGATAAAACATCAGGACTCTTCCCGTCCCATTCCATACTTCCAGCTATTCGATCTTTTTTCAACATCGCACTTACTTTACTATTTCGATGCAATAAGCTCATGATTTTGCTGTAGTTGTCATTCACTTCCACCACCACACCTACAATGGATCCATCAGGACTTATTGCAGCCATGTCTTTTTTAACACCTTGTAAAGACCCGCGTTCAATAGTAATATAATTTTTTTGAAGGGTGAAGCTGTTGCCTACCACTTTGGCTGGATAGTAAAAGAATTTTCTAGTTTTTTCTAAACTATCTTTTCTTAAAATCAACGTACCAGATTTTACACTGGTATCATATGGCACAAAATTTTGAACAAGTTCGTTTCTTAGTGCTACATTTTCTGCCACTAATTTTTCGTTGGTTGCTTTTAAATCAAAAAAGTAAGCCCATTCATTGTAATAAGAGTTTACTTTTCCGGCAACGGCATTGTTCCAATTACCAAAAAATGTTTGATGTGATTTACTGAAAGAAGACAACATTACCAACGATACTATTTGAAGTATCAGGAAGCTAAAAAAAGTATAGTTCTGTCGTATAAAGCCAATGATATTCTTCATTAGTAATTATCTCATAATGAATGGAAAACGTTGGTAGTTTTTCAATGCAATGCCTGTTCCGCGGACAACACTCTTTAAAGGATCGTCAGCTACATGAACTGGTAATTTAATTTTTGCACTCAATCTTTTGTCTAAACCTCTTAAAAGCGATCCACCACCTGTAATGTATAAACCTCTACGATAGATGTCTGCAGCAAGTTCTGGAGGTGTTGTCTCTAATGCTTTTAAAATTGCTTCTTCGATTTTGAAAATACTTTTATCCAAAGCCTCAGCTACTTCTTGGTATGACACCATGATTTGTTTTGGAATTCCTGTTACTAAGTCTCTACCATTGACTGGCATATCTTCTGGCGGATTGTCTAAATCTTTTAATGCGGCGCCAACATGTATTTTAATTTGTTCTGCAGTACGCTCACCAATTAATAAACTATGGTAACGTCTTAATGCTTCCATGATATCTGCTGTAAATTCATCACCAGCTACACGAATACTTTGATCACAAACAATACCTGCTAATGCAATCACCGTAATACCTGTTGTACCACCTCCAATATCAATAATCATATTTCCTACTGGCTCTTCAACATCAATACCAATACCCAATGCCGCAGCCATAGGTTCGTGAATCATGTATACTTCTTTTGCGCCTGCTTGTTCAGCACTATCACGAACAGCTCTTTTTTCTACTTCTGTAATTGAAGAGGGAATACAAATCACCATTCTCCAACTTGGTGGAAACAATGGCTTCTTTGGATAAATCATTTTCATCAACTCACGAATCATCAATTCTGCAGCGTTAAAGTCGGCGATTACACCATCCTTTAATGGACGAACTGTTTTAATACTTTCGTGCGTTTTTTCGTGCATCAACAATGCCTTTTTCCCAACACCTAAAACCTCTTTCATATTATTCCTATTCAAGGCAATAATTGAAGGTTCGTTTACGACCACTTCGTCATTGTGGATGATTAATGTATTTGCGGTGCCCAAGTCCATTGCAATCTCTTGGGTGAAAAAGTTAAATAAGCCCATATTCGTTCAGTATTTTACGTTCATTGGAATGATGCAAAAATCATCTAAAATCCTTGAACTACAAAGCTTTTTAAAAAATGTCTAAGAATAATTATCAACAAGGACTATCAACAATGTTTACGCCTTGAACTCGTAGCCAATATCTTTTCTAAAATTCATGCCTTCAAATTGAATCAGACCCAATGCATTTGTTGAAGTTTCAACTGCTTCTGAAATCGTATTTCCTTGAGCCGTGACAGTTAAAACTCGACCTCCATTGGTCACAATTACATCTTCCTTAAACCCAGTCCCAGCTTGGAATAGGGTCGTTTTGGATGTTTTAGATACAAGGTCTATTCCGCTAATTGGAAACCCTTTTTGGTAGTCACCAGGATAGCCGCCACTTACCGCCATCACGGTAGCAAAAGCACCATCATTGTATTCAATATTTACGTCTTCTAATGTGCCATTATCTGTAGCTGCTAAAATGCTGACTAAGTCAGTTTGTAAGCGGGGTAGAATGACCTCGGTTTCAGGGTCTCCTAAACGACAATTGTATTCAATAACAGAAGGTTCCCCATCACAGTTCATTAAGCCAAAAAAGACAAACCCTTTATAGACCAATCCTTCCTTGGCAATGCCTTCGATTGTTGGACGAACAATCTTTTCTTCCACTTTTTTCATAAAAGCATCATCCATAAATGGCACTGGGCTTACACAACCCATTCCTCCCGTATTTAGGCCTGTATCGCCTTCTCCTATTCGTTTGTAGTCTTTTGCGTGTCCTATGATTTGGTAGTTTTTACCATCGGTAAGCGCAAAAACGCTGACTTCTATCCCTGTTAAAAATGCCTCAATCACCACTCTAGCGCTAGCTGTACCAAATTGTTTATGTTGCAACATGGCCTCAAAACATTCCAATGCCTCTTGGTGCGTTGTTGCAATAATCACGCCCTTTCCAGCGGCTAGCCCATCTGCCTTTAAGACAATTGGTAAGCTATGTGTGGTGATATATTGTTTTCCTTCCTCGTAGTTGTCAATGGTAAATTCGGCATATCCAGCAGTTGGGATCTGGTGCCTTTGCATAAAATGCTTGCTAAAGGCTTTACTTCCTTCCAATTGGGCTGCTGCTGCAGATGGCCCAATCACATTGATGGCAGCTGTTAAAGGGTCATTTGCAAAAAAGTCATAAATACCTTTTACAAGTGGTTCTTCTGGTCCAACAATGATCATGTCAATTTGGTGGGTCATGGCAGCCTGCTTCAATCCATCAAAATCGTCTATGGCAATCGGTAAATTGGCGCCAATAGCAGCTGTGCCTGGATTACCCGGTGCGATATACAAATGATCACAATGGTAGCTTTGGGCTATTTTCCAAGCCAATGCATGTTCTCTTCCGCCAGAACCAATAAGTAAAATATTCATAATTAAGGTGATTGCAGCACGAAAGTAAAATTTATTGAAGGGATTTTATTATTTTGTACCAATTAAATAAACGATTTATTATGTCTACAACGACACAACAGCATCCAAAAGGACTTTATGTTTTATTCGCTACAGAAATGTGGGAGCGATTTAACTATTATGGTATGCGTGCCATATTGGTCTTGTTTTTAGTAAAAGCAATGGCTTTTAATCAAATAGATGCATCACAAGTATACGGAAGTTATACAGGGTTGATTTACTTAACACCTTTATTAGGAGGCTATATCGCAGACAGGTATTGGGGGAACAAACGCTCAATTATTGCAGGAGGATTGGTCATGGCCATTGGTGAATTTGTCTTGTTTTTTTGCGGTCATTTTTATGATAATGCCGCACTTGCAATGCCGCTTTTTTATACTGGTTTGGGTTGTATGATTGCAGGGAATGGTTTTTTCAAGCCAAATATCTCAAGTATGGTGGGGCAATTATATAAAAAAGGGGACTCAAAAATTGACGCAGCATATACCATTTTTTATATGGGCATCAACACAGGTGGTGCGCTTGGACCTATTGTTTGTGGCTTTTTTGGTGACACAGGGAATAATGGAGACTTCAAATGGGCTTTTTTAGCAGGCGGGATAGCCATGCTTTTAAGTGTGATTACACAAATGATGTTTCAGAAAAAATATTTAGTAGACGCGGAAGGGACATCAATAGGAGATGCGCCAAAAGAAGCACCAAAAATGTTGCAAAAAATTCCAGTCATGATTGGGTTACTGTTTTTACTTTCTCTTTTAACAATCGCGTTGGTGTATATTGATATTAAAGTAGTGAGTTATTTATTCTGGTTATTGATTGGTTGTATCTTATTAATTGCCTTTATCATATTCTCTGATACCTCATTAGATGGAATCCAAAAAAAGAAAGTAGCAGTATTGTTTACAGTGTCCTTCTTTGTGATCTTTTTCTGGAGTGCATTTGAACAAGCGGGTGCATCACTTACCTTTTTTGCCTCTGAAAATACGCAGCGCGATTTAGGATTTTATGTGGTGCCAACAAGCTTCTTTCAATCTTTAAATTCCATATTTGTAGTAGCTCTTGCACCATTGGTGGCATGGATTTGGATTAAATTAGGTAAAGCGAAAAGAGAACCTTCTTCTCCATTTAAAATGGCGATGGGTTTAATGTTATTGGCATTGGGTTATTTATGGATTGCCACAGGAGTGAATGGCGTTGGGACAGGTGTGAAAGTGAGTATGATTTGGTTGATAGGTATGTACATGATGCACACTTTTGGGGAGCTTTGTTTATCGCCAATTGGACTTTCTTTATTCAATAAATTAGCCCCACTTAAATTCGCTTCTTTATTAATGGCAGTATGGTTTACAGCCAATGCATTTGCCAATAAATTAGCAGGTGTATTTAGTACCTTGTATCCAGAAAATGGTAAAACAACTTCTTTTGCTGGTTATCAAATCACCAACCTGCATGAGTTCTTTATGTTCTTTGTATTTATGGCAGGTATCGCATCAATTATTCTTTTCTTCTTATCTAAGAAATTAAAAAGTTTAATGGAACAATAATTATCTAATTGATAACAATAAAAAAAGCCTCGATTGTATCGAGGCTTTTTTTATTTATACAACGCCTTTGACAATTTCATCTACTACGGCAGGATCAAGTAAGGTAGAAGTATCGCCTAAATTATTTAATTCACCTTCCGCCACTTTTCTTAAAATTCGACGCATGATTTTCCCAGATCTTGTTTTAGGTAAACCAGTAACAAATTGAATTTTATCCGGCTTGGCGATTGGTCCAATGATTCTTGTCACTGTTTGTAGAATGTCTTTTCGAATCATTTCGGCAGTGCCATGGGTGTCTTGTGCGTGTGAGCCTGTATAAATCACATAGGCATAAATGCCTTGTCCTTTGATATCATGTGGATAGCCCACCACGGCACTCTCTATTACTCCAGCGTGCATGTTAATGGCATTTTCAACTTCGGCAGTACCAATCCTGTGGCCGCTCACATTTAATACATCATCTACACGCCCTGTGATTCTAAATTGACCTGCTTCGTTTCTAAAAGCACCGTCGCCCGTAAAATATAAATTATCATAGGTCGCAAAATAATTGGTCCTGCATCTTTCATGGTCGCCATAAGTTGTTCTGATGGTTGCAGGCCAAGCTTGTTTGATACATAGGTTTCCGCGATACATGCCTTCCAGATCTTGCGTTGTAATTTCTACTCCTTTATCATCTACCAAAATGGGTTCAATGCCAGGCATTGGGTAAGTGGCCCAGCCTGCTTTGCCTGGTGTGATACCAGCCATATTGGAGATCATGATGCCGCCCGTTTCTGTTTGAAACCAAGTGTCCACAATAGGACATTTATTTTTTCCAATATGTTCGTTGTACCAATTCCATGCTTCTTCATTGATGGGTTCGCCAACTGTACCTAAAACTTTTAAGCTACTTAAATCATGCCCTTTCACTGGACCTAATCCAAAACCCATTAATGATCGAATGGCAGTGGGTGCTGTATATAAAATTTGCACTTTGAATTTGTCAATGATATCCCAGAATCTACCTGCATCTGGGAAAGTAGGTATGCCCTCAAACATCATGGAAGTGCCACCTGCACTTAATGGCGCGTATACAATATAGCTATGCCCTGTAATCCATCCTATGTCTGCAGTGCAGAAGAATAAATCATTGGGGTTATAATTGAATGTGTTTACAAAAGTATAATTGGTATAAACCATATAGCCTGCCACACTATGCACTACGCCTTTAGGTTTTCCTGTAGAGCCAGATGTGTATAAAATAAATAAAGGATCTTCGGCATCCATGATTGCTGCTGGCACAAATTGAATACCCTGCGCTTCCACTTTTTTAATTTCATCTTCCCACCAAAGATCTCTCCCTTTTAACATCGATACTGCTGTTCCAGTTCTTGTGCAAACAATCACATGCTGAACAGTATGGTTGCCAATTAAAGCGTCGTCTATCACTGCTTTTAATGGGATATCTTTAGCGCCTCTAAAAGCGCCGTCGCAGGTGATAATGAAATTGGCTTTCGCATCGTCTAATCTATCTGCAATACTTTGTGCAGAGAAGCCGCCAAAAATCACACTATGGATTGCGCCTATTCTTGCACAGGCCAATACTGCAATGGCTAGTTCAGGAATCATACCCATATAGATACAAATACGATCTCCTTTTTTTACGCCATTATTATATAGCACTTGCGCAAACTGGCATACTTTTAAATGCAGTTGCTTATAAGTTAATATACGGTGTTGTTCTTCTGGATCATTAGGCTCCCAAATGATGGCAGGCTTATCGCCCATCGTCGCCAAGTGTCTGTCCAAACAATTTTCAGTGATATTTAATTGGCCACCCACAAACCATTTTACAGAAGCCGTTTTAAAATCCCAATCACTTACTTTATGCCATTTTTTATGCCATGTAAAATTTTCAGCAACTTCGCCCCAAAACGCATCCGGATCTTGAATACTTTTTTGGTAGGCCTCGTGGTAGCCTGCAAGGTCTTTAATTTGGTAGGGATAAGACATAGTTAGCATTAAAATTAGTCTTCCAAATTTACATTTTTTAAGTTGATTGAATTAACTTGAATTGCAGCAATTAAATAATAAAATATGAGTTTGGATATAAAGCCTAGTAAAATTAGTTTGGTGATTGGCGCTTCTTCTGTGGGCACCCTAATTGAATGGTATGATTTTTACATTTTTGGCATGTTGGCCACCATTATTTCAAAACAGTTTTTCCCTTCAGATGCAGGCACTTCGGCGCTTTTAAGCACCCTCGCCATTTTTGCTGCAGGCTTTATTGTGCGACCATTTGGCGCATTGGTGTTTGGAAGATTAGGAGATTTGATTGGTCGTAAGTATACTTTTTTATTGACTTTAGTTTTGATGGGTGGTTCTACTTTTGCCATTGGCTTGGTCCCCGGTTTTGCAACCATTGGTTGGGCAGCACCCATCTTAGTATTGATTTTAAGATTGGTACAAGGATTGGCTTTGGGAGGAGAATACGGCGGGGCTGCCACTTATGTCGCAGAACATGCACCTGCAAATAGAAGAGGTTTCTGGACAAGTTGGATTCAGACCACAGCTACTTTGGGCTTATTTTTGGCATTGGGTGTGATTATATTGATAAGATCGAATCAAGGTGTAGAGGCATTTAGCGCAGAATGGGGAGGTTGGAGGTATCCATTTTGGTTGTCAATTATTTTAGTAGGGGTGTCCATTATCATAAGGATGAAAATGAGTGAATCACCTATGTTCACTAAATTAAAATCAGAAGGCAAAACTTCTACCAATCCTTTAAAAGAAAGTTTTGGGCATAAAGCCAATTTTAAAATGGTTTTATTGGCTTTGTTTGGTGCAGTGATGGGGCAGGGTGTGATTTGGTATACTGGACAGTTTTATGCACAAAGTTTTATTGAGACTGTTTGTAAAGTTGAATTTATTCAGTCTAGAAATTTAATGCTTTGGGCCATATTATTTGCCACGCCTTTCTTTGTGGTATTTGGTTATCTAAGTGACAGAATCGGAAGAAAATGGATTATGATGTTGGGGATGCTCGCAGGAATCCTAACCTACAGGCCTATTTACCAATATTTTTTAGACGCGACAAATGCAAAAAACAGAACTGAAAAAATTGATCTAGTGCATACGGTTGTTTCAGAAAAGTTGGCCATTGTTGATGCAAAAGATGGCACTAAATTGTATGTAGTACAAAAATTTGATACAGCCTATACAGATGGCGCTGTATTTAGTTATACCAAAACGGATACTTTACATTTAGCAAATATGGTGGTGGACGCAAGTGCTGGGAGTATTCAATATACCCAAGCCAATGCACTAGACGCAACAAAACTAGACACCATTAAACTCAAATTAAAACCTGCAAAAGGGATTATTTTAGATGCAACTAAAACGGCTGTAGTGACGATTGCAGCTGCCGCTCTAAAACCAAGTATATTGGTTGAAAAAACATTGGACAAAGCAACCTATTGGCATTTAATCTGGTTGGTTTTTGTACAGATCTTATATGTCACCATGGTGTATGGTCCAATTGCAGCATTCTTGGTAGAAATGTTTCCAACTAAAATTCGTTATACTTCTATGTCACTGCCTTATCATATTGGCAATGGCGTGTTTGGCGGCTTGGTGCCTTTTTTGGGCACCTTGATTGTAGAGTTTACAAAAACTGCAGACAATCCTGCTGGGGATCCGCTTGCAGGGTTATGGTATCCAATAGCAGTTGCATCTATTTGTTTATTCATTGGGGTCATCTATTTAACCAATAAGGTGGACAAGGAGGTCATGGACTAAAAAAATAAATATGAATACAATAAAAAAAATACTAGGGTTGGTATGGATGATTGTAGCACCAGCTATTATTTGGTTTTTAGCATCCCAGGCCATACAAAAAATGGCGACTGCTAGTGTGATGACTAAATCCAATGTGATTTTACAATGGGGGATTATCCTTACCATCTTTACACCCATTTGTATTGGCTTTTTCATTTTTGGCTACTATGCATTTAAAGGGGAGTACGATCAATTACCAGCAAGTTCTCAAGATCTAGAATAATGCTTTACTTTTGAGTATGTCATTGAATGTACAAGCCATATCCAAAAAATTTGATCAATTCCAAGCAGTTGAGCCGCTGAATTTTACCATTCAGCCAGGAGAGATTGTGGGCTTTCTCGGACCAAATGGTGCAGGGAAGAGCACAACTTTAAAAATGATTGCAGGCTGTCTTAGTCCCGATACTGGATCCATTCAGTTGTCGGGAGTCGATGTCCAAAAAGATGAAGTTGCCTTCAAAAAAAAGATAGGCTACCTACCAGAATCCAATCCTTTATATGAAGACTTATATGTACTGGAGTATTTAAATTTTTTAGCGAATGTGCATGCCATTCCATCCCCAACTACAAGAATACAAGAGGTGATTGAACAAACGGGATTGCAATCCATGCAACAAAAAAAGATAGGCTTCTTATCCAAAGGATTTAAGCAAAGAGTGGGGATTGCGGCAGCGATTTTACATAAGCCAGAGTTGATTTTATTAGACGAACCCACTGCTGGTTTGGATCCAAATCAGTTAATAGAAATTAGAGGCTTGATTCAAACGCTCAGTGCGCATGCCATGATTTTATTTTCATCCCATATTTTACAAGAGGTGGCCGCTATTTCAGATAGGGTGTTAGTTTTACACCAAGGGAAGCTAGTCGCCAATCAATCTATTGAATCTCTGACGAAAGAAGCAAGTTTAGAAGAAATTTTCAAATTGCTTACCCATTAAAAAAAATGGGTGTAAATTGCGCAAACAAACAGCATTCAATTTTTTAGAAAAATAAATCATTCAATTATGAGTTACATTATCGAAGTACATGCAAGACAAATTTTAGATAGCAGAGGCAATCCAACTGTAGAGGTGGATGTATTAACAGACGACGGCGCAATGGGTCGTGCTGCTGTTCCAAGTGGCGCAAGTACTGGTATTCACGAAGCGGCTGAATTAAGAGACAACGATAAAAAGAAATACCTAGGTAAAGGAGTTTTGAAAGCAGTTAAAAATGTAAACACAAGCATTGCTGATGCATTGATTGGTTTTGATATTACTTCTCAAGCTGCAATCGATCAGGTGATGATTGATTTAGACGGCACGCCAAATAAAAGTAAATTAGGCGCAAACGCTATTTTAGCGGTAAGCATGGCGGTTGCAAAAGCAGCAGCAGAAGAAGCCAATTTGCCTTTGTACAGATACATTGGTGGTACCAATGCAAGAACTTTGCCAATGCCAATGATGAACATTTTAAATGGCGGCGCACACGCTGATAATAAAATTGATTTCCAAGAGTTCATGATTATGCCCATTGGCGCGCCTAGCTTTAGCGAAGGTTTACGTTGGGGGGTAGAAATCTTCCATCAATTAAAAAGCACCTTAAAGAAAAAAGGATACAGCACCAATGTAGGAGATGAAGGTGGATTTGCTCCAAATATTCAAAGCAACGAAGAAGCGATTGAAACAGTTTTAGAAGCAATACAGTCTGCTGGGTATAAAACAGGCACACAAATTGCGATTGCAATGGATGCCGCAAATAGTGAATTGTGGGATGCGAAGAAAAAGAAATATGTGTTCCATAAAAGTTCTGGAAAAGAAATGAGTTCTGACCAATTGGTTAAATACTGGGAAAGCTGGGTGAAAAAATATCCAATTGTATCTATCGAAGATGGCATGGCTGAAGACGATTGGGCTGGTTGGAAAAATTTAACAGACACCATCGGTAGCAAATGTCAATTGGTAGGGGACGATTTATTTGTAACCAATGTCAATCGCTTACAAACAGGTATCGATAAGAAAATTGCAAATGGTTTATTGGTTAAAGTGAATCAAATAGGTACACTAACTGAAACAATCAATGCGGTGAGTTTGGCACAAAACAATGGCTACAATACCATCATGTCCCACAGAAGTGGTGAAACAGAAGACAATACCATTGCAGATTTAGCTGTAGCATTGAACTGTGGTCAAATTAAGACAGGTTCTGCATCTCGCTCCGATCGTATGGCTAAATACAATCAATTGATCCGTATTGAGGAGCAATTAGGTGAAACTGGATTTTTCCCAACCAAGGGTAAGTTGAAGTTCGGTAACAAATAAGTCAATCTAGATTGTTTTATATGGAGCCCCATTTTGGGGCTCTTTTTTTTGTAATTATTATTGGCGTATTCTAATAACTATGCTAATTTTAGGAGAATCTTTTACTATGCAAGTATTGAAAAAAATAATTCCATTTGTAGCCAACCGCTATTTTATAGCCTGCTTGGCTTTTGTATTATGGATGCTTTTTTTTGATCAACGCAATTTTTTTCTTCAAAGAGATAGAGCAGCTGAATTGGAGAAATTAGAACAAGCAAAAGGATATTATGAGAAAGAAATTTCTACTACACAAGAGCAGTTGAATAATCTACAAAGTAATCCTGGTGCAGTAGAAAAATACGCAAGAGAGCGCTATCTTTTAAAAAGAGAAGGCGAGGAAGTCTATTTATTTGAAGACACATTTGCAAAAAGTGCAGAGCAGAAAAAATAAGTATTTCTTTGCATGAAAAAACAAGCACGTTATCAAGGAGTCATTGATTATTTTTTAGCCAATGTACCTGTAGCTGAAACTGAATTGACTTACGACAATCCCTTTCAATTATTAGTCGCTGTGATTCTATCTGCGCAGTGTACCGACAAACGGGTGAATTTAACTACACCAGCTTTATTTGAAAAATATCCCAATCCGGAAACGATGTCCAAAGCTAGTTTCAACGATTTATTTCCTTTTATTCGAAGTATTTCTTATCCCAACTCTAAAACAAAACATTTAATTGGCACAAGTCAATTATTGCTTTCCAAATTTGATGGAACTGTGCCAATGACCATCCCTGAGCTGATACAATTGCCAGGTGTGGGCCGAAAAACAGCAAATGTGATAACCAGTGTGATTGATCAGCAGCCCAATATGGCGGTGGACACGCATGTGTTTAGAGTGAGTAGAAGAATTGGGCTGGTGCCAATGACAGCAACCACACCACTAGCAGTAGAAAAAGTGTTAATCAAAAATATACCTTCTGAATTAGTCCATAAAGCACACCACTGGCTCATCTTACATGGCAGGTATACTTGTTTGGCCCGAAGTCCAAAATGCAACACTTGTGGCATCACTGAATTTTGTAAATACGATGAAAAAGAAGCTAAGAAAAAAGAGGCTAAGATAAAGGCATCTAAGATATAAGACAACTTGAATGTATAAAAAAAGCGCCCCGAAAAATCGAAGCGCTTTTTTATTATAAGTAAGATTCTATCGCAGTGATCAATTCTTGTTTTGTAATTGGAATACCCATGATTTTATTATAGGCTTTTGCATCGACCAAATATTGGTCTCTGATAATTTTAATCAATTGACCATTGTTAATTTCTGGAATCAAGATGGTATCAAACCCAGCTAAAATTTCGCCTAAATTTTTTGGAAAAGGTCGCATATACTTAATGTGGGCATGGCTTACAGCCTTACCTTGACTTTGTAATTGTAATACAGCACTTTTAATTGTACCATAAGTTGAACCCCATCCAAGTACCAATACTTTTCCTTTTTCTGCACCACTGTCTATCGTCTGTAATGGAATGTAGTCTGCTATTTTATCTACTTTTGCTTGTCTCATTTTTACCATGAATTCATGGTTCTCTGGATCGTAGCTTACATTACCTGTTTCATGTTGTTTTTCGATTCCACCTATACGATGTTCTAATCCTGCAGTACCTGGAACAGCCCATGGTCTTGCTAATTTTTCATCTCTTTTATAAGGCAAGAATTTTTCTTCACCTTCTGCTAAGCTTGTTTTGAATTTGACTTCAATCGCAGGCAAGTCTGCCGCAGCAGGGAATTTCCATGGCTCTGCACCATTGGCAATGTATCCATCACTTAAAAGTATCACAGGTGTCATATGTTGTAAAGCAATTTTCACTGCTTCAAAAGCCATAAAGAAACAGTCGCTTGGTGTAGATGCAGCTAATACAGGAATAGGCGCTTCTCCGTTACGACCATAATAAGCCTGCATCAAATCACTTTGTTCTGTTTTAGTTGGTAAGCCTGTAGATGGTCCACCTCTTTGTATATTGATAATCAACAAAGGAATTTCTAACATCGTCGCCAAACCAATTGCTTCGGTCTTTAATGCCATACCTGGTCCAGAGGTAGTTGTTAAACCAATCGATCCACCATAGCTTGCACCTATTGCAGCAGTGATACCAGCTATTTCATCTTCTGCTTGGAAAGTTTTAATGCCAAAGTTTTTGTACTTACTCAATTCGTGTAAGATATCAGAAGCTGGTGTAATTGGATAAGATCCAAGGAATAAAGGCAGACCACTTTTTTGTGAAGCTGCAATTAAACCCATTGATAATGCTTGATTCCCCATGATACTTCTGTAAGTACCTGGCTCCATCTTTGATTTCTCCACCTTATACCTAGCATTGAATAATTCAGCAGTTTCACCATAGTAATATCCTGCTTTCAAGACATCAATATTGCTCTTTAATATATTTTCTTTCTTGCCAAATTTCTCTTCTAAAAAATCAATGGTATTGTCTAAGTTTCTATTGTACAACCAATAAATTAGACCAAGTACAAACATGTTCTTTGCGCGATCACGTTCTTTGGTACCTAATTCTGTATTGGACTTTAATGCTTCTCTTGTCAATTTTGTAATGTCCACTTTGGTTAATTCATAACCATCTAAACTGCCATCCTCCAAAGGATTAATCCCTTCTGGATAGGCGGCTAGTCTTAAATTTTTTGCATCAAATCCTTCTATATTCGCAATAATTTTTCCGCCTTTTTTTAAGCCTTTCAAATTCACTTTCAACGCAGCAGCATTCATCGCCACTAATACATCACAGGTATCACCTGGGGTGTATACTGGATTTGAACTAAAGTGTATTTGAAATCCACTCACCCCTGGCAGGGTACCGATAGGGGCCCTAATCTCCGCAGGGAAATCTGGAAAAGTCGCTAAATCAATTCCTAGTAAGGCGGTATTATTGGTAAATTGCTGGCCGGTTAACTGCATTCCATCACCACTGTCACCAGCAAATTTGATTACGACATCCTGTAAAACAACTTCTTCTTGCATATGTATCAATTGGATAACAAAGTTACAATGCATCGACTCTAAAACCACATCTTTTATCGGATTATTCTGATTTCTTGTTTAAGTTTGCGCCTTCAATATCAATGTTTTATGTCCATCTGGTCCCTTTTTTACCTGATTAGCCAATGTTTTATGCTTTGGTACAGTGCTATTGCGCCAGCAATAAGACAGTCAGGACAACCAATTGCGCAAACAATTCTGCAAGAACAGCCATTCTCAAAAAGTCCATTGGATAGTAACACCAAATACATATACCTAAGCTTTGACGATGGACCCTTGTTTGGTACTTCGGCATGTATTTCTATCTGTGAAAATGAAAATGTACAAGCATCTTTTTTTCAAATTGGATTACACCAATCCAGGTCAAATTGGGGGAAGAAATTATACAATCGTATACTTAGTCGCCCCGATTTATTTTTATTAAGCAACCACAGTTTCACGCATACTTCTGGTAAATATGTGCAGTTTTACAATCAACCAGATTCGGCATTAGCTGATTTTATATATGCAGCGGATGTTTTAAAAACAACGAATAATATTGTTCGATTGCCCGGTAACAATGGATGGAGAACCGACAGTATTCAATTCTCAAGTAAAATGGTTCGACCATTACTTCGTAAATTAGATAGTGCCGGATTCAATGTCGTAGGATGGGACATAGAATGGAATTATACTAAAAGGGGACGTCCTATTCAATCTGCAGCTTATATGGCCAAGATGGTGGATAGTATGTTTGCCCAGCAAGCCTATAAAACAAGGAATCATTTAGTGGTCTTAATGCACGATCATATGTTTAGAAACGAAGCCGATTCTGCGCAGCTTCTTGAATTCATCCATTTGCTCAAATCTGGCAATCAATACCAATTTGCTCGTTTAGATGCGTATCCTGGCTTGAAAAAATAAAGGATTAACAATTAATAAAGACGGCGTTTCGTTGCAATTTTGTATTTTTATAGTAGCAAAAATTTAAAATTATGTCAGCATTTAAAACAGGTAATCCAACCTTAACAGAAAAAATATTTGACAAGTCATTACATGACAATGCCAATGCATTTGGCACAATGAGTGTACGTGGTACAATTAACAAATTCGGTTTCTTATTATTGATGGTGATGGCTTCGGCTATGTACGTTTGGAACGTTTATGCAGAAGGCAATACAAACACGGCAACCACTTTAATGATTGCTGGTGCAATCGGCGGATTGGTATTGGCATTGGTCGTGATGTTTAAGCCGCAATGGGCTGGATATATCACACCAGCATATGGTATTTTAGAAGGATTATTCATAGGTGGAATTAGTGCATTTTTTAATGCCATGTTTGCTAATAGTTATCCAAATATTATTTTACATGCTGTAGGTTTAACTTTAGGTGTGGCAGTGGCGATGTTCTTCTTATATAATTTCAGAATCATTACTGTAACTAATAAATTAAGATCCATTATCATGTCCGCTACCATGGGCATTGGTTTATTTTATTTGATTGTATGGATTGCAGGCATGTTTGGTTTTGAAATGGGTTTTGCTTTTGATAGTTCTCCATTGAGTATTGGTATTAGCTTATTCATTGTGGGTATTGCTGCGTTGAATTTATTATTAGATTTTGATTCGATCGAAAAAGCAGCAGAGATGGGTGCGCCAAAATACATGGAATGGTATGGCGCTTTTGGTTTACTAGTCACCTTGGTTTGGTTGTACTTAGAAATTTTGAAATTATTGAGCAAGTTGAATTCTAAAGACTAATGGAATATAAACGCGGTAGTCTAAGTAACGAGGAATTGATTCATTTATACGAGTCCATTTTATGGCCAAGAATGATTGAAGAGAAAATGTTGGTCTTACTTAGGCAAGGAAAAATCAGCAAATGGTTTAGTGGTATTGGGCAAGAAGCAATTGCAGTGGGCGCTACATTAGCGATGGATCCAACCGAATGGATTATGCCTTTGCACCGAAATTTAGGGGTATTCACTTCACGCAAAATGCCTTTGACAGATTTATTCAAGCAATGGCAAGGCGACAGAAGTAGTTATAGCAAAGCAAGAGAAAGAAGTTTTCATTTTGGTAGTAAAGCACACCATGTATGTGGGATGATTTCTCATTTAGGGCCTCAATTAGCGATTGCGGATGGCGTTGCATTAGCCTATCAACAAAGAGGTCAGTTAAAAGCAAGCATGGCATTCACTGGAGATGGTGGAACAAGCGAAGGTGATTTTCACGAAGCTTTGAACGTGGCTGCTGTTTGGGATTTGCCGGTTATTTTTATCATTGAAAACAATGGGTATGGCTTGAGTACACCAACGAATGAGCAATATAAATGTGATCATTTAGTAGACCGTGCAAAGGGCTACGGGATGGAAGGGATTCGTATTGATGGTAATAATATTTTAGAAGTATATCAAACTGTAAAAGGGGTACGCGATTATTGTATTAATCAACAGAAACCTTATTTGATTGAATGTGATACATTCAGAATGCGTGGACATGAGGAAGCAAGCGGTGTCAAATATGTACCAAAGCATTTGATGGAAACCTGGTCCTTGAAAGATCCAATCAAAAATTACGAGCAATTTTTAGTACAAGAAAATGTACTTACCGAAATGCAAGTTGCAGATATCCGTAACCAATTCAAAGAACAAATGGAAGCGGATCTGAGAAAAGCAATGGAGCCTGAAACTTTTGAGCCTTCAATTGCTGACGAATTAGTGGATGTATTTGCGCCGATTCCAGAAAGCACCATTCCAGATTTTAGTTTGGTTGAGTCAACACAAAAAACGAATAAAAGATTTATAGAAGCAATCAGTGATGCATTGAGACAGTCAATGGAAAAATATCCAGAGATGATCATCATGGGTCAAGATATTGCTGAATATGGTGGGGCGTTTAAAATCACAGAAGGATTTGTAGATCAATTTGGAAAACAAAGAATTAGAAATACACCTATTTGCGAAAGTGCGATTGTTGGTGCTGCACTAGGGTTAAGCATGGAAGGCATGAAGTCGGTTGTGGAAATGCAATTCGCAGATTTCGTGACCGTCGCCTTTAATCAAATCGTCAATAATTTAGCAAAGATGCATTACCGTTGGGGGCAAAATGCCGACGTGGTAGTGCGTATGCCAACAGGCGGTGGTGTGGGCGCAGGTCCTTTTCATTCGCAATCCAATGAAGCATGGTTCACACATGTGCCAGGATTGAAAGTGGTGTACCCATCTAATCCAACAGATGCAAAAGGATTATTGATTGCTGCACTAGCAGAACCAAATCCTATTTTATATTTTGAACATAAAGCTTTGTACAGAAGTATCGAGGAGGCAATTCCAGATGCCATGTATCAAATTGAAATTGGTAAAGCACATATTGTTCAAGCAGGTACAGACGCCACTATCATCACCTATGGTATGGGCGTACTTTGGGCTAAAGCCTATCAGCAAGCACATGCGGATCAGTCTATTTATATACTAGATCTAAGAACCTTGTCACCATTGGATTATACTGCAATTGAATTGGCGGTAAAAGCAACAGGCAAATTGATGCTCTTGCACGAAGACAATTTAACGGGTGGTATTGGTGGAGAGATTAGTGCATGGGTAGCAGAGCATTGCTTTCAACATTTAGATGCACCGATTATGCGTTGCGCATCTTTAGACACACCCATCCCTTTCAATAAAACATTGGAAAAGCAATACATGGCCAATGACCGCTTAGAAGAAATGATGGAACGTCTACTTAAGTTCTAATTTTAAAAATCTAAAAGCATTCGGCTTACCGCTGATAGGTATTTGTAACAGCATTGCCTGAAGTATCTGTCAAGATAAAAGTATATTTATTATTTAGATCCCAACTATACTTTATATATCCATTTTTAGCACCTCTTTTGTAAGTTAGCAAGTAACCATTTGTTCCTACAGCTGTAAAATCTGTGATTGCTGCTCCGCTTAATGGACTAGTAGCTGGGCGAACAGGTTTTGTAAATGCTTGTGGTATCACTTGATTTTCTGGTGCAGTTGTATTTGGGTCAAGTGTAACCTTACCTTTTAAAGCACCAATTACATAAGGGTAATCCGTTGTTCCATGATAATGATATAGGCCATTTGTTCCATTATGTCCATGACAAGTATCCAGGGCAATCATACTCGCTCCATCAGGTTCTTTTGATCCATACACCGGAAAACCATCTACTGCAAATGCGATAGGCTTGAGGCCATTTAAAGTAGATAAATGCATAGGTGCAGCATGATAATGATAATCATCCCCTTTTCCACAATGCCCTCCCCAATTATCCAATTCCCCAATTTTATAAGAATCCTCTCCTCTATTATTTAAAGCATTAAAAATGGGTATCCCATTCACTGCCACCGCAACTGCCCCTTTCATTAAGTTGGTTTTAGTACTTAATGGAGTGGTTGCATAAGCTGGTTGTAAGGGTATAGACCAACTATTTGTTCCATTATATGGTTGAGTGATTGGTACTTGTTGTTGCCAATTTGTAATACCAATCATCATATTGTGATTAGGTATTCCAGTAGATGCAATATAAAAATAGGTATCATCCCAGCTCGTACTAATACTAGGTTTAAATGCGGCAAATGCGGAATCCATAAACCCAAAACTAGTTTTAGGGATGGTCACCGTAATTGGAATCACTATAGGGTTAGTCGTCGTCGTATTTGAATTAGTAGTGGTTGATTTACTACAAGCAATTAAAACGGAAAAAATAAAACACACACTAAAAGCTGCTGACCCAATTTTTGAATTTAAAATATAAATCTGAATCAGTTCTTTATTGAATGTGTAAACAAGCCATAATAATAAACCGATGATGCATAATGGGAGAAAATTTGATAGAGGATAACTTGTATCCTGACTTGTATTCAAATATGCATCATTTAATTGTGCGTATCGCGCAATCTTGAATCTTGCTAATTTTTGATCTTGAACACTTAGATCATTGATATAGATAGACTTGATCTGGCCACCTTCTTGTTCAAGAAAGATTTTATCATCTTTGGCAAATGAAAAATTGCCTTGAATCAACTGGCCCGATTGTAACTTCCATGTATTCAAAACGATGTCTTTACCATTAGCATAATGTCCGCCCTCGTGGGCCATTGCTTTTGTGCTTAATAAAAACAAGGTTGCAATAAAAAAGTAGTGTAGATTTTTCATAATTAAGATCTTGTATAAGTGACACTCATGACTGCACTGTCCACAATCTTATTTTTCATACTAGCTTGTAAAATAGCCATGGTAACCTGGTTAGAAGGTACTGAAAAAGTGGGTAGGGCATTTAATGCGTATACTGTTAAAACATAAATTTTTGCCCCTGGTCCTTGAGAACAAGGAGGGGTATAGGTCGTTTTTCCATCCACTGTATTTATGCCGAAGATTCCAATCGATTTGGAATTGTCAGGTATGGAAATGGCTGTAGCTGGAATATTATAAAGCACTAGGTATACATGCTTATCTCCAGTAGGAGGTATAGTATACATCGTAATGGCGTAATTTGTAGTAGTACTTGGAGCATTAGACCATTGCAAACCAGGGGAAACACCTAAACTATCGCATGTGTATAATTTAGGATAGAGTCCATTATGAATAAACCCATTTCCGCTGAATTTTATTTGGTTAGCTACAGTTGGGCTTGTTCCAATATTTGAAACACTTGTGTTGCTATTTGTAGTAGTTGTTTTTTGACAACTAATAAACAACATAAAGGCGGATAATAGTATAATATTATTTTTCAAATTTGTCTTTGTTATTTGACAAAGCTTTAATCAAGAAGTTTAATAACCCGACAGATTTTAATCAGGGTTATTCATTCTGTAGACTCTAAGGAAATTCCCTCCCAATACTTTTTTAATATCCTTATTGGAATAACCTCGAGCAATCAATGCTTTGGTGAAATTAGGATAATCCAATACAGTGCTCAAGCCTTGTGGTGCTGAATTAATCCCATCAAAGTCTGATCCAATGCCCACATGATTAATCCCAATCAATTTAACAATATGATCAAAGTGTTGCATCAATTGTTCAATCGTTGGCTTAATAGCTTCGCTTTCTGTTTTATATTTATCCGATAGCATTGTGAAAGCGTATTCTCTTTGTATACCTGTAGCCAATAAGGAATCTATTTCTGCACTATGTGCTTTTCTAAATGCCATATCTTTTTTGCTGAAATTACTATCCACAAATCCAGAAAAAAAGTTCAAACAAATTACACCACCATTTTTTCCTATAGCTTTAATTTGCTCGTCTTTTAAATTTCTAGATACAGGACAAATATTATAGGCATTGCTATGAGATGCAATGACAGGTTTTGTAGTAGTATTAATCGCATCCCAAAAAGTTTTTTCTCCTACATGAGACACATCTACAATGATGCCTAATTGATTCATTCTTTGGATGATTTGTTTTCCAAAATCAATGAGTCCTTTTTGCCCTGTGTATTTTGAACTTTTTTCGTCTGCATGTGAACTTGCCCATGATGGTGAATTGTTCCAAGTCAATGTCATATACCTTACACCACGGTTATAAAAAGTATCCAATCGATTGATATCGTCTTCGATCATGTGTCCACCTTCTACACCATATTGTGCGACAATTTTTCCAGCTTTTAAAGCAGATTGAATTGTCTTCCAATCTTTAGCCACCACCATTTTATCTGGATTTCTAGCAGCCACTGCATCTATCGTATCCATTTCACGCATGGCCCAAGCATATGGATTCACTTTTTCACCATCACACCAAATAGAAAACAACTGATAATCCAATCCGCCTTCCTTGAATCTTTTTAAATCGGAATGATTGATGCCGGTCAAGTCTTGGTCAAAACTTACTTTCTTTTCGATACATGCGGTAGGTGCGTCATTGTGGGTATCTACTAAGATGGATTTATAGTGAATTTTTTGGCTAAATCCTGTGATGCTGATTGCGCAAAATAGGACAGATAAGTATTTCATGGGTGGGATCCTTTTAATTGACAACTAAAATAGCTATTTTTGCCCACAGAAAAACGACTATGTTAGATAAATTAGAAGCCATAAAAGCTAGATTCGACCAGGTTGGGGTGGCTTTGACCAATCCAGAGATCATCAATAACCAATCTGAATTTGGTAAGTTCAGCAAGGAATACCGTTCTTTAGAAAAGATTGTTATTCCTTATGAGCGCTATGTGAAGGTGTTGGCGGAACATAAATTTGCAAAAGAGTCTTTAAATGGAGATGATGCAGATATGCGTGAATTGGCAAAAATGGAAATGCCTGCACTAGAGGAAGAAAAAGAAGCATTAGAAAAAGAGTTGACTAAATTATTGATTCCAAAAGATCCGCAGGATGATAAGAATGCCATCATTGAATTAAGAGCTGGAACAGGTGGAGATGAAGCAAGTTTATTTGTAGGAGATTTATTGACCATGTACACAAGGTATTGTCAGAAAAAAGGCTGGAAAGTTGCAGTAGCAAGTGAGAGTGAAGGATCTGTAGGTGGCTACAAGGAAGTCATTTTAGAAGTAACAGGGGAAGATGTATATGGCACCATGAAATTTGAAAGTGGGGTTCATCGTGTGCAAAGAGTACCGAGTACAGAAACACAAGGTAGAGTTCATACTTCTGCTGCAACAGTGGCAGTGATGCCAGAAGCAGAGGAAGTAGACTTTGTATTGAATCCAGCAGATGTGAAAATGGAAACTGCACGAAGTGGTGGTGCGGGTGGACAGAATGTAAATAAAGTTGAGACCAAAGTGATGTTGACGCATATTCCAACAGGTACAGTGATTATTTGTCAAACAGAGCGTTCACAGTTAGGTAATCGTGAAAAAGCAATGGGTATGATGCGTACAAAATTATTTGAAGAACAAGTACGTAAACAAGAAGACGAAATTTCAAGACACCGTAAAACATTAGTGAGCACGGGTGATAGAAGTGCTAAGATTAGAACCTATAACTGGCCACAGGGAAGGGTTACAGACCACCGTGTGAATGTAACTTCTTATAATTTGGATGCAGTCGTCAATGGAGAAATCGAAGAATTCATTGAAGCATTACAAATGGCAGAGAATGCAGAAAAAATGTTGGTACAGCATTAATTCGCTAAGCTTTGTTCCCACTCCCAAGCAGTGCGCATCATGTCTTCCAAATCATATTTACAATGCCAACCTAATTGTTTGACTGCATGGTCATTATTGGCATAAATAGAAACAATATCTCCTGCTCTACGAGGTCCAATCTCATAGTTTAAGGGCACCCCACTTACTTTTTCAAACGCATGGATGGCCTCTAATACTGTAATGCCGTTCCCAGTTCCAAGATTAAAAATTTCGCAGCTATTCGACTGATTGTTTTTCAAGGAATATTGAATGGCAAGTGTATGCGCATGTGCAATATCACATACATGGATATAGTCTCTGATACAAGATCCGTCTCGGGTATCGTAATCATTGCCATGTACTTGCATCTTTGGTAATTTACCAATAGCGGTTTGCGTAATAGCGGGCACTAAGTTTTGTGGTCGGCCGATAGGCAATTCTCCAATAGCAGTAGAAGGATGTGCACCAACTGGATTAAAGTACCTAAGTAAGATGGTAGATAATGGATGTGCGAATGCTGCGTCCTTCACAATGATTTCTCCCATTTGCTTGGTGGCGCCATATGGAGAAGCCGCCGTCTGCAATGGTGTATGTTCTGTTACAGGAATGGTATCTGGGTTGCCATACACCGTACAAGAAGAAGAGAAGATAAAATGTGGGGCGTTGTATTTAACAGCCATCTGTAATAAATGTACGAGGGAGCTAATATTGTTCTCGTAATAATCTAAAGGGTTTTCAACAGATTCTCCAACTGCTTTGTAAGCTGCGAAATGAATGATACCCACAATGCCAGGGTTAGCTATAAAAACGGCTTCTGTTGCTTCCTTATCAGTTAGGTCTACTTTATAATTTGTAATTTTTTTACCAGTTATTTTTTCGATACCTAATAAAGAGGTATCGGATGCTCTAGATAAATTATCGACGGAGATGACATTGAATCCATTTTCAATTAAATCAACAATTGTATGAGCGCCTATAAATCCACAACCACCGGTAACTAGAATAGTTTGCATTAAAAATTTTTAGAATACAAAGAAACGAAATTATTAGGGAAAAAGAATCAAAATGCTATTGAGTCAAGGTAAATCCAACGGTCGTTCCTACATTTTGTTGACTTCTTACATGGATGTTTTCACCATGCGCTTCAATAATATGTTTACAAATTGCCAAGCCTAGTCCAGAACCACCAATGTCTCTGCTTCTTGCGTCGTCCGTTCTGTAAAAACGCTCAAACAATCTTGGGATATGAGATTCTTCTATGCCAATACCATTGTCGCTAATCTCAATCAACACTTTTTTATCGTCCAATAGGTAGACACTTGCAATAATTTCTCCATCAATTTTTCCATATTTAACCGCATTGGAAAAGACATTCACTAAGACTTGATAAATTTTATTTTTATCTGCAAAAACTTCAATTGGTAATTCGCTCCCTTTTTTAAAATGAAATTGAATGTTTTTTTTCAACAATTTGACATTCAGATTTTGTGCAACTTCTACAACAATATCCTGAATTATAAAATGCTGTTTTAGAATAGGCTCCTTATTGATTTCCAAGTTGGTGATCACGTCAACATCATTTAAAAGACCAACTAGCCGTTGAACATTCGCTTCGGCCTGACCAATGAATTTTTTGCTAAGTGTTGGATCTTCAACCGCACCATCTGCTAACAATTCTAAATAACCTTGAATTGCAAAAATGGGTGTTTTAATTTCATGAGAAAGATTTTGTAGAAATTCTTTTCTAAATTGCTCATTGGATTGCAATTGCTGAATTTCATCTGCTTTTTGTGCAGCCCAATGCTCCACATCTTCTCTTACTTCGTCAATGCCTTTTTGAGGCAATAAATATTTTTGAAAGGCTTCTTCTCTTTTACTGGCCTTGGTATAAGAGATCAACTTATAAATAAGTTTAATTTTTCTATAAATAAAAAATTCAAGTATTTGGTAGACTAGTAGGTAAATGACAACAAAACAAGCAATGAAATAGGCCAACAGTAATTTCCAATTTGTAATCAATACAAATACACTCAACGCAATCAAGCTTGACATCAATAAGGCAGTAAGCAAGGCCAGTTGCTTTGGCGAAAGGTTTTTATTTTTAAACATGTTGTAATTGAACAGAAGAACTGTAAAACAAAGGTATTCAAATCTTTTTAAATCACCTTTGAATCAGTTGAATGAGTTGAGTCAGCTGTTCTGACTAATAGTCAAATTTGTATCCTACACCTTTTACAGTTGTAATACAGTCAATGCCTAATTTCACCCTTATCTTTCTAATATGTACATCAATGGTTCTATCCCCAACTATCACATCGTTCCCCCAAACCTGAGATAAAATCTCATTTCTTAAAAACACCCGACCAGGTTGGGCTGCTAATAAGTAGAGTAATTCAAATTCTTTTTTAGCCAATACATGTACTACGCCGTTTAACACCGTTTTGTATTGTTCTGAATCTATAACAAGGTCTTTGATATTTAAGGTCTTAGTTTCAGTGTTAGCAGGTTGTATTCTTCTGAACAAAGCACTGATTCTGCTTACAAGCACTTTTGGACTAATTGGTTTATTGATAAAATCATCTCCCCCCAATTCTAAACCTTTGATATGAGATGCTTCGTCATTTAGTGCAGTTAATAATACAATTAATGTTTTGTCAAATTGTTTATTACTTCTTAAATATTCACATACTTCAAATCCATTTCGCTTTGGCATCATCACATCTAAAATGATACAATCTGGATTAAATGCTTTTGCTTTCTCAATGGCTTCACTTCCATCTTTAGCAGATTCAACTTCATATCCTGCTTTATTTAAGTGAAAGCTTATAATTTCGATGATATCTGGTTCATCGTCTGCAATGAGTATTTTGATCGGATTAATTTCCATAATGTATATTGTAAAAATACCTTTTAATAAGCATAAGACTAAGATAGTGCCGTATTAATTAATTGTTAACTACCCCGTTTAATAATACACTTTTAGCAAGTCGCTTAGCCCTTCATTAAATGCAAGATATAAGGGTTGGCTTTTTTCTCTCTACCCCAGGTGGTTTCTGGTCCATGGCCCGAATAGATGGTCATGGTATCGGGTAATGGGAAGATCTGCGTTTGGATACTTTTGATTAAATCTAATGGATTGCTTCCTGGCAAATCGGTTCTTCCAACACCATCTTTAAAAATCAAATCTCCGCCTATCAAAAAATCTTGTGTTTCATGGTAAAAACATACACTACCTGGAGAATGCCCCGGTGTCTCTAATACCTTGAACACATCTTTTCCAAAATGGATCAATTCATCCTGTTGTATGTATTGGACTTTTCCTTTGTATGCTTCAGTAGGCACACCCCATCTTGCACCACCTTCGGGTAAGCGGTCAATGACTGCTTGTTCTTTCTGATGAAACAAAGCAGTTAATCCATAAGTCTCACTTACAAAATTATTACCAAACACATGGTCTAAATGACAATGCGTATTGAGTAGCAAGGTTGGTGTTAAATTTTTTTCACTAATGAAGTTCGCTAGTTGCGCTTGCTCATGTTTTAAATAACAACCTGGGTCAATAATGATGGCTTCTTTTTCGGAATTGTATAGGACATAAGTATTTTCCTGAAATGCATTGAAACAAAAACTGTGTATCGTCAACATGAAATAAATTTTATTTTTTGAGCGCTTCCAATATATTTTTTACAATCGCAGGACCTTCATAAATAAAGCCAGTCCATACTTGCACTAAACTTGCACCTGCATCCAATTTTGCTTTTGCATCTGCTGGTTTAAAAATTCCACCACTTGCAATGATCGGTAGTCTTTCACCAATGCCTTTGTATAGATAATCTAATACTTGGTTCGATTTTGTAAGTAATGGTTGTCCACTCAACCCGCCCGCACCTATAGCATTTGCAAGTGCTGTATTCTTAGGATTCAACAGGCTACGATCCAATGTGGTATTACTTGATACCAATCCGTCAATCTTTACTTCCGAAGTCAATGCAATGATATCGTCCAATGCACTTTTTTCTAAATCTGGTGCTATTTTTAATAGAATAGGTTTGTTATGTTGATTGATCAGTTGTAGTTCAGAAAATATTTTTCTCAAGGCTTCTTTTTCTTGTAGTTCACGAAGACCGGGTGTATTAGGAGAACTTACATTCACCACAAAATAATCTACTACTTCTTCTAGTCCTGAAAAATTGGTGCAATAATCTTTCCATGCATCTTGGTTTTCGGTGACTTTATTTTTCCCAATATTACCGCCAATAATTAATTTGGATTGGCTGTTTGATTTTCTTTCTTTTAATCTTTTTGCAATGGCTTCTACACCGTCGTTGTTAAATCCCATGCGATTAATTAAAGCTTGTTGATCTGTGAGTCTAAATAATCTAGGCTTGGCATTACCAGCTTGTGGTTTAGGCGTCACAGTGCCAATTTCAACAAATCCAAAACCTAAGAGTTCCAATGCATCTAAATGTGAAGCGTTCTTATCAAATCCCGCACCAAGTCCCACAGGGTTGGGAAAATGCAAACCAAAAACAGTCTTAGATAAACTTCCGTCTTGTACATTAAAATGGTTTCGCAATAATGTATTGAATACAGGTAATGCAGCTGCTAAGTCTAAACCCTTCATGGAGACCTCGTGTGCTGTTTCAGGAGGGAGTAAAAACAGGGTGTTTCTGATTATTGGATAGATCATGCCTCAAATTTACAATGAAATATTTAGTTGCATAAACAACTGTTTATAAAAAAGCCTACATTTATGGCATCAATTAAAGACTTTTTTATGCAAGAAGCTTATATCGTAGCGGGTTTTAGAACAGCAGTGACTAAAAGTAAAAAAGGGGGGTTCCGTTTTATGCGTTCCGACGAATTAGCCATTGAACTCATTCAGGGCTTAATGAAATCCTTGCCATCCTTAGAATACAAATTAATTGACGATGTAATTGTGGGCAATGCAGTGCCCGAAGCAGAACAGGGTTTGCAATTTGGAAGAATCATTGCAGCAAAAGCGTTGGGAATAGAAGTGCCTGGTATCACCATCAATCGCTATTGTGCAAGCGGGCTAGAAAGTATCGCGATGGCAACTGCAAAAATCAGAACAGGTATGGCAGATTGCATCATTGCAGGAGGTACAGAATCGATGTCAATGGTGCCTACTGCAGGTTGGAAAACAGTGCCCGCTTATTCCATTGCAAAAGACGAACCAGATTATTATTTATCGATGGGTTTAACTGCCGAAGCGGTGGCCAATGAATACATTGTTAGTAGAGAAGATCAAGATGCATTTGCATTGGCTTCTCATCAAAAAGCGAAACAAGCTATTGACAATGGTTATTTCAAAAAAGGCATCTTGCCAATTGAAATTTCAGAAACTTATATCAACGAAAACAATAAAAAAGCTACACGCAACTTTACAGTGGACACAGATGAAGGTGTTCGTGCAGACACGACTTTAGAGGCTTTAGCAAAATTAAAACCAGCTTTTGCAGTGAAAGGAAGCGTGACAGCGGGCAACTCCTCACAGACAAGTGACGGTGCAAGTTTTGTGGTGGTGATGAGTGATCGTTTAATGCAATCTTTAGGACTTAAGCCAATAGGAAGATTGGTGAACTGCGCAGTGGCTGGGGTGCATCCAAGAATCATGGGGATTGGACCTATTGAAGCTGTGCCAAAAGTATTGAAGCAAGCAGGCATGACCTTAGACCAAATAGACCTTTTTGAACTCAATGAAGCTTTTGCTTCTCAGGCCTTAGCTGTCATAAGAACGTTAGGATTAGACCAAGCTAAAGTCAATATCAATGGCGGTGCAATTGCTTTAGGTCATCCTTTGGGTTGCACTGGATCCAAGTTAACTGTACAGATAATCAATGACTTAGAGCGCTTAAATAAGCGTTTTGGCATTGTTACAGCCTGTGTGGGTGGAGGCCAGGGGGTGGCCGGCATCATAGAAAAACTCTAAAATAACGTTCATCCATTTTTTATTGATTTTTGGGTAAAATTCAATAGCTTAGAACTTCATTATTTTAAAAAGAAAATAAAGTTCATATGCGTATTATTACCCTTGGTTCTATGCTTTTGGCATCTGTTTTGACAATGAGTCAAGCAAGTGCGCAAAAAGTAAAGAAAGCAGCAGCTGCTCCAGTAGCGACTACAGAAAAAGTAGACATCAATAAAGTATTTAAAGATTGGAAGCCAAGAAATATTGGACCAGCAAGTATGAGTGGACGTGTTACGACCATTGATGCTGAAGTAGCGAATCCAAATAATATCTGGATTGGCGCTGCATCGGGCGGTGTTTGGAAAACAAGCAATGCAGGTGTGAGTTGGACGCCAGTTTTTGACGAACAACCTATTTTAAATATTGGTGCATTAGCTATACAGCAATCTAACCCAAGCGTTGTTTGGGTAGGAACTGGAGAAGGTAATCCAAGAAACTCAATCAGTATCGGAGAAGGTATCTATAAAACAATGGATGCAGGTAGAACTTGGAAGCGCATGGGTTTAGAGTTAACTAGAAATATCCATAGAGTCATCATTGATCCAACTAATCCTAACACAGTGTATGCTGGTGCGATTGGTAATCCTTATGGTCAAAGTAAAAATAGAGGTGTATACAAAACAACAGATGGAGGAGATACATGGAATCAAATTTTATTCACCAATGACACATCTGGTCCTGGTGATATGATCATGGATCCATCTAATCCTAATAAATTATTTGTTGCGATGTGGCACCACTACCGTAATCCATATCATTTAGAAAGTGGTGGAAAGGGAAGTGGATTATACATGACGATTGATGGTGGTAAAAATTTCACCAAATTAGGAAAAGAACATGGATTACCTGATGGCGATTTAGGCCGTGTAGGTATTACGATTAGCCGTTCAAATCCAAATGTGGTCTATGCATTGGTAGAGTCAAAGAAAAGTGGATTATATAAGAGTGAAGATGGTGGCTACTCTTGGAAATTAGTGAACGGACAAAAAGCAATTGTTGACAATCGTCCTTTCTATTTTCAAGATATTATAAGCGATCCATTGAATGAAAATACATTATGGTATATCAGTCAAACAGTTCAAAAAAGTATTGATGGTGGAAAGAATTTTGAAACCATTATTCCTTACAGTGGCATCCATCCAGATCACCATGCATTTTGGATTCATCCAACCGATAATAAATACATCATTGACGGAAATGATGGTGGTATAGGTATCACCCGTGATGGTGGAAAAACTTGGATGTTTGATGAAAAAATTCCTGTAGGACAATTTTACCATGTGAATGTAGATAATGAAATTCCTTATCATGTAATGGGAGGTATGCAAGACAATGGTTCTTGGAGAGGCCCTGCCTATACTACTACGCAAGGTGGTATTCGTAATTTTGATTGGGATAATTTATGGGGTGGAGATGGATTTGATGCAATGCCTGATGCAGAAGATGCGAATTGGGTGTATGCAATGAGTCAAGGTGGTAGCGTAGGAAGATACAACACTGTAACAGGACAATCTTCTTCCATCAAACCACCAGCTCCAGATGCAAAAACATTATTACGTTTTAACTGGAATGCTGCGATTGCACAAGATCCTTTTGATAAGAAAACAATTTATTTCGGTTCTCAATTTTTACATAAGAGTAGCAATAAAGGGGCTGCATGGGATATTATTTCTCCAGATTTAACAACCAACGATAGCGCTAAAATTGACCAAAGAGACAATGGTGGATTAAGTATTGACATCACTGGTGCCGAGAACTTTTGTACCATTATTTGTATTGCACCAAGTGCGGTACAAAAAGGGTTAATCTATATTGGTACAGACGATGGTAAAGTTCAAATGACAACCAATGGTGGGTCAACTTGGACAGATGTAACAGCCAATATTACTGGTTTACCTAAAGGTGCTTGGATCCCTCAAATTAGAACATCTGCCTACAATGCAAATGAAGTATTTGTAGTGGTAAATAATTATAGACAAGGTGATTTTGCACCTTATATTTTTAGATCTATGGATGCTGGTAAAACTTGGAATAGAATGGTGGATGAAAAGAAAGTCACAGGTTATGCATTAACTGTATTGCAAGATCCAACTGAACCAAATTTAATTTTTGTTGGAACAGAACAAGGCATGTACATGAGTTTAGACAATGGTGTTCAATTCCAGCAATGGAAAAACGGATATCCATCTGTATCAACTTATGATTTTGCCATTCAAGACAGAGAAGCAGATTTAGCCATCGCTACATTTGGAAGAAGTTTATGGATATTAGATGATATCAGACCTTTAAGAAAATTAGCAAAAGCACAAACTGCTAAATTCTTTATGAGTGTCCCTCCAACAGCAATCAATTTATCTATCAAGAATTCACCTTATGAGTGGAGTACATGGGGTATGTGGGATGCACCAAATAAGCCAACAGGCATGCCAATTTCAATTTACTCAACAGATACTGTGAAAAAAGCAAAAGTGCAAATTAAAGATGCAATGGATAATGTGATTAGAAATTTGAATGTTAAATTAGATTCATCAGGTTTAAATAGAAGCTATTGGGGTTTTGAACAAAAAGGAAAAAGAGGCGCTGGTGCACCAAAAACTGGTGGCGGTGGATTTGGAAGAAGAATGGCAGAGGGTGCAGCTGATGCAAGTCCTTCAGAAGATAGAGAGTTCACTGGTAGAGATGTATTGCCTGGTAAATACAAAGTAGTTGTTACTGCTGGTAATTGGAAAGATTCAGCGATGGTTGAAGTGGCCGATGATCCAAGAATACCTAGCAGAAACGAAGTGGTACTTGCGCAAGATCAATTATTAAATCAATTGCAATTGGTTGCAGATAAATACAATGCAGCACAAGACCAATTAGATGATGCAGATTTAATTTTAACACAATTGAAAGCTGAGTGGAAAGATAAAAAAGATAAAGGTGTGGACAGCTTAAATAAAGTGCACAAAGTCGTAACTGAAAAAGTGAAAAACTTAAAAGAAATGATGGTGGGCAAAAAGCAAGAGAAGCAAGGTTATGGTACCGTGCCAACTATTACACCAATAGGTATTATTCGAAATGCAAGTATGCTTGTGATGGGTAAGACTTCTCTGCCAGGTGCGCAAGAAGATCGTGCTATTGCTGAAGCGAAAGTGGCAGCTGATGATGTTGTTACAAAAGTGAATGCATTCTTTGCTAAAGACTGGGCAGACTTCAGAAAATTAGTAGAAGCAACACCAATCAAGAAATTCAAAGAAGTAGAAGCTATTAAATAAAGACGAAGCCCTCCAATCGGAGGGCTCGTTATTTTAACTATTTAAACAAGGATTATTCATTATAAATTTCAATTATGAAAAAAATACTTTTTGTATTTGTAGCATTGGTTGGACTGCTTTCAGTAAGTCCTACCCAAGCGCAAAAGAAAAAATCAACGGAGCCAATCAAGGCAGTTGAATTGACCCAAGACCCAATTATTAAAGCACAAAGTTTTAGACTCGTGGGCCCGTTCAGAGGCGGTCGCGCTGCAGCTGGTGTTGGCTCCTATGCTGATGTAAATACTTTTTATATGGGTGCAACTGGCGGAGGCGTTTGGAAAACAACCGATGCGGGTAATAACTGGAAAAATATTTCTGATGGTTATTTTGGTGGGACGATTGGTGCCATTGCAATAGCGCCATCGAATGAATCTATCGTTTATGTAGGCGAAGGAGAGAACTCTATGCGCGGTAATGTAAGCGAAGGTTTAGAGGGTATGTGGAAGTCAACAGATGATGGTAAGACATGGAAGAACATTGGCTTAAAAGAAGCTCGTCATATTGTGCGTTTGATTGTGCATCCAAAAAATCCAGACATAGTTTGGGCTGCTGTGATGGGTCATTTATTTGGACCAAATGAAAACAGAGGCGTGTACAAAAGTTTAGATGGAGGCGCTACCTGGAAAAAAGTATTGTATGTGAATCCACAAACTGGTGCGAGTGATTTAATCATTGATCCAAGTAACCCAGATATTATGTATGCTGGTACTTGGGAATTGATTCGTACGCCTTATAGTTTAGAAAGTGGTGGTGCAGGCTCTGGTATGTATAAAAGTACAGACGGTGGAAATACATGGGAATCTATTAAAAACAATAAAGGATTACCTAAAGGTGTTTGGGGTATCGTAGGTGTTGCAGTGGCAAAATCAAATACCGATAAATTGTATGCATTGATTGAAAATGCGAATGGTGGATTGTATGTTTCAAACGATGCAGGAAAATCTTGGGAATTAGCAAGTAGTGATAATAATATTCGTCAACGCGCTTGGTATTATACCAAAGTATTTGTTGATCCAGCAGACGAAAATAAAGTATACTGTCCTAATGTAAACTTTATGGTGTCTTCCGATGGTGGTAAAAACTTTACTTCTTTAAGAACACCACATGGTGATCACCATGATTTATGGATAGATCCTAAGAATGGAAAAAGAATGATTGTATCAGACGACGGTGGTGCACAAGTGAGTATGGATGCAGGAAGAAACTGGAGTAGTTTAATGAATCAGCCAACTGTACAAGTGTATCGTTTGAGTACTGATAATAGTTTCCCTTACCGCATTTTAGCTGCGCAACAAGATAATTCGGCATTCAGAATTAAGTCAAGCACTTATGGTGCATTCATTGGCGAAAGCGATTTTGATGTTACTGCAGGTGGTGAGAGTGGCTATATTGTTGCTGATCCATTGAATAGTGATATTGTGTATGGTGGATCTTATGGCGGCTTAATCACAAGATATGACCATAAAACAGGCGAAAATAGAACAATCAACGTGTGGCCTGATAATCCAATGGGTGCGGGTGCAGAAGCGATGAAATATCGTTTCCAATGGAATCATCCAATCTTCTTCTCCCCACATAATCCTAAAAAATTATACACAGCAGGTAACCATTTATTTTCTACTGAAAATGAAGGTGCAAGCTGGGCTATGTTATCTCCAGATTTAACGACGGACGACAAGACAAAACAAAAAAGTTCTGGTGGACCAATTACACAAGACAACACGAGTGTAGAATATTATTGTACCATTTTCACTGCGGCTGAATCACCAGTTGAAAAAGATTTATTATGGACAGGTAGTGATGATGGTGTGATTAGTATAAGTAAAGATGGTGGTAAAACATGGGCAAATGTAACACCAAAAGATGCGCCAAAATGGATGATGTGGAATAGAGTAGAAGTAGATCCAATCAGAAAAGGAACTGCTTATTTTGCTGGAACAAGGTATAAATTAGATGACTTTGCACCTTATATCTACAAAACGACAGACTATGGTGCTACATGGACAAAAATCACGAATGGAATAGATCCAATGCACTTTACAAGAGCAATTGTTGCAAGTCCAAGAAAAGCAGGTGTCTTATTTGCTGGGACTGAGTATGGATTGTATTTATCTATCAATGATGGTGCCTCTTGGGAGCGTTTCCAATTAGATCTTCCTGTAACACCAATCACTGATTTATTGATCAAAGATCAAAACTTGATTGTGGGAACACAAGGAAGAAGTATTTATATTTTAGATGACTTATCATTTGTCGAAAACTTCCAACCTGCGCCTACTGCAAGTCAAGTATTCCCTATTGCTAATACTTATCGTGTACCTCCACAAATGGGTGGTAGAAGAGGACGTGGTGTATCTGTAAGTATGCCAGGGAATGTAGGCATGAATCCTGCTAAAGGCGTGGTGATCAAATATTGGAAAGCATATGGATCTGAATCTGATTCTACTAGAGTCATGATTAGTATTTTAGATGATCAGAAAAAAGTGATTAAAACAATTAATCATTCTGAACCAGGTGGACCAAGCACTGAGGCTGGGTTACAAAGTTTTGTTTGGAATATCTACCATAAAGAAGCTGAAAAACCAGAGCCTGGTTTGATTCTTTGGAATGGTTCTACGAGCCCTGTTTTGGCTGCTCCAGGTAAATACACTGCAAAAGTGACTATTGATCAAACAGTGAGCGAAATGCCATTTACAATTGTGGCTGATCCAAATTATAAAGTATCAGATGCAGATTTAAAAGCACAAGAACAATTCTTGTTAAAAGTAGCTGGCACTTTCAGTGACATTATGAAAAATCTAAAGAGCATCAAAGAATTGCGTACACAAATTAATATGCTTCAGAAGAAAACAAAAGATTCTTCCTTCCAAAAACAAGCAAAGGAAGTGTTGGCTAGCTTAACTTCAATCGAAGAAGCATTGCATCAAACAAAAGCAAAGAGCGGACAGGATGTATTAAATTTCCCTATTCGCTTAGACGACAAAATTGCTGGTGTATTTGAATCTGCAGCATCAGGCTACATAGCTCCAACACAACAAGTACAAGCAGTGTATGAATTGTTAAAAGGACAAGTAGATGCTGAATTCAATAAGCTTGATACGCTGAAGAAAACAGGCGTTAAAAAATTAAATGATACAGTACATCAATTGGCTATTCCAATTATTGGTGGATAATTGGAATGTTATTATATAGATTGTTTGCTTATAAAAAAAGGTCCCGAATTATCGGGACCTTTTTTTCTGTAGTAAAATGAAATTCATTCATTTGATTTTGATATTATATTGCCTATTCAAAATCTTTGTACAATAAATATTTTTTACGCATTAATTTAAAAGCAGTTAAACCTGGTTGCCAACTAGCTCTAATGCTTGCGGCAGATGCGCCTGATTTTAATTGTTCCATCAATAAAGCGTTACCTGCTAATTTATTAAAGAAGTAGTCTGTGGCTAATTTTGATTTAGGCTCAATAAAAAAACTATCTTTTACAGGGAAAGCTTGGTACATTTCGATGATTAAATCTAGATCAATTTTATTAGGTGCTTGTTGCTTGCTTAAATCCCATCCATAACAAGTTTGTCCATATAATTTAGAACTCATTGCGCCCGTTCTTGGTCCAGGAATAAAGCTAAAACTTTTGCCTTTGATACTTGGATGGCCAATGTGCGCAAATGCATGAGCAGTACCACGACCTTCGCTCATTACCGACCCTTCAATTAAACAGGTGGTTGGATACCAATAAATGGCATTCATGTCTGGCAAATTTGGTGACGGTGCAATATTGAAAGTATACATGGATTTGTGGTCATAATTCTTACATCCAATCACTGTAAATTGAAGCGGAATTGCTGCTTTATTGATATTGCTATCTGCTGGCGCAGTCAACCATTTTTCACCTTCTAACATTGTAGCGTATTCACCAATGGTCATGCCATATACAGTGGGGATCTGCTTCTTACCAACAAAACTACTAAATGGTTTTTCTAACACAGGTCCATCTACATAGTGGCCATTTGGATTAGGACGATCTAAAATGATCAAGGGCTTATTATTGGCCCATGCCGCTTCCATGTAATATTGCAAGGAAGAGATATAAGTATAAAAACGGGTACCCACATCTTGGATATCGAATACTAGCACATCTACATCCATCAGATCTGCTTCACTTGGCCCATATTTTTTTCCATAGAGCGAAACAATTTTTACACCTGTTGCTTCATCTATGCCGTCTTTGGTTTTTTCTCCAGCGTCCGCAGTACCTCTAAGACCATGTTCAGGTGTAAATACTTTTTGTATTTGAATCCCGCTTGCAAGCAAGGTATCAATCAAATGTTTTTTGCCTACTGTAGCTGTATGATTCGTAAACAATCCCACTCTTTTATTTTTTAAAAGCGGCATGTATGCTGCAGTTTGATAGGCACCTGGTAAAATGGGTGCTGTTTTTTGGGCCACTGTATTTAAACTTAAAAAAAGTAAAACACTAGCTAAGCAAATCATCGTTTTGTTTTTCATACGCTAATTTAAATATTTTCCAACAATAGGCATTCTTCTTCCCACGCCGAATGCTTTTGGTGATATCCGAATAATAGGACAAAATTGATTGCGTTTATACTCATTGGTGTTCACCATTTTCAAAGTACGATCTACCAATACTTCGTCAAATCCTAGCGCTTTAATATTTGCAGGATCTGCGCGTTTTTCAATGTATTGATATAATATTTGATCCAGTATGGCATAGTCTGGTAAGCTATCACTGTCTTTTTGATCTGGTCTTAATTCTGCACTTGGTGCTTTTTCAATAATATTTTTAGGGATGACTGCTTTTGTTGAATTAATATAGTTGGCTAATTCATATACTTGTAATTTATAACAATCACCTAGTACACCTAATCCGCCAGCCATATCACCATACAATGTACCATAGCCTGTTGCTAATTCACTTTTATTAGAGGTGTTCAATAAAACATAACCTAATTTATTAGCAATGGCCATCAAGATATTCCCTCTTGATCTGCTTTGGATATTCTCTTCTGCTAAAGAAAAAGGCATGTCTTTGAAAATAGGCTTCAAGGTTTGTAAAAAACTTTCATACACTTCTTTAATAGGAAGGATATCATATGGATTACCTAAGTGCTTACTTAACTCAACAGCATCCTCTACAGAATGCGCAGTGGAGTAGGGTGAAGGCATTAAAATAGCGTATACATTTTCTTTACCAAGCGCATCGCAAGCAATGGCAAGGGTTACAGCGGAATCAATCCCTCCAGAGGATCCAATAATTGCTTTTTGGAAACCCATCTTATTAAAATAATCCTTTACACCTAAGACCAATGCTTTATATACTTGGTCAATATTTAATGCAGGTATTAATTTAGCAGGATTCAATTCCTTACTTGGAACAGATGCCGCAGGTTCAAGAATTGGGGCATTGATGGTGCCATCATCATTGCATTCAAAAATTTGCATTGCAGATTCAAACATGGGTAAAGCACCACATAAGTTAGCATCCTTATCAAAGACTAAAGAAGCACCATCGAAAACAATTTCTGTTTGACTTCCAATAGCGTTGCAATAGAACAATGGCTTTTTATATTTAACCACATTCGATTTAATGGTGGCTTTACGATCTTCGTCATGGGTATAGTCAAATGGGGATGCACTCAGATTGAGTAAAATATCTGGTGACTGCTGCATCATTTGATCCATTGGACAAATGGTGTACAATGGGTTATCACCAAGATTCCATATGTCTTCACAGATTGTAATCGCTAACTGCTTTCCTTTGAAAGGGACTACTTTCCATTCGCTTGCTGGTTCAAAATATCGATTCTCGTCAAAGACATCATAAGTAGGCAGTAATGTTTTATGAATCTCTGCTTGAATTTTTTGATCGTATAAAAAGAACGCCGCATTGTATAATACCTTCCCTTTCTCATTGGTATTGTGCGCAGGTGCGCCAATCAATACACCAATGGTGTCTGCCACTTTTCGAATGGCATCCACACTAGCATAACATTGATTGATAAAATCATTGAACTCCACAAAGTCTCTCGCGGGATAACCACAAACACTCATTTCGCTAAATAAAATCAAATCAGCTCCTTGATGTTTTGCACTCTCAATAGCATCTATAATCTGCTTTGTGTTGGCCTCGAAATTGCCAATATGATAATTCTGTTGGGCGATACAAATTTTCATGTACCAAAGGTCGGTTTTTAAAAGAAATAACCTCGCTTTTTTTGTACTTTCGAGGATGCGCTTAACTCGTTTATTGTATGGATTGGTTCTACTTGCACTTGTAGGCTGTAATACGGCACCTCAAGATCCTGTGGTAGACTCGGCAACACCAACAATTAAAGCAATGCAATTTGATAGTGCCTTTTTTGCCATGGACAGCTTGCATTTTGAGTCTGATTTAGCCAAATTAGTCCAAGCATATCCTCAATTTTCAGCAGATTATTTTAGCCAAATTTTAATGTTGTCTTCAAAAAAGGAGTCAAAAAAAATATTGGCTTTTTATAAAGCCTATCTCCCTATCTATCAAGCAACAAAAAAAGTTCAAGCATCCAAAAAATCGACGCCTGAAATAGCAGCAGCCTTTAAAAGATTCCATTATTACTTTCCAACATATAGTTTGCCAAAGCAATTAATTTATTTTATCGGGCCACTAGAAACCTACGGAAATGTAGTTACAAAAGAGGGTCTTGCAATCGGCTTACAATTGTATATGGGTGCTACATCAAGCTGGTATTATTCCGAACAAATTAATACCATCTATCCAAGCTATATTAGCCGTCAGTTTGCACCAGAATATATTGTAGTACATTCTATACAAAATATACTGAACGACTATGACCCTATTGCAATCAATGGAAAGCAGTTAATTGAACAAATGATTGAAATTGGAAAGCGTCAATACATTCTAAGCCAATGTTTACCAACTGCTTCAGATACACTGTTATTGGGCTACACAGGAAATCAGTTAAAAGCCATTGAAGAAAATAAAGGAGATATATGGACTTTTTTATCTACCCAAAACAGGCTTTTTTCAGTGGATCCAAATTTGACCGCTTCAATCTTAAAAGAAGCGCCTTATAATGATTATTTTGGAGAGGCTATACCCGGAAATGTAGGTAAATATATTGGCTATAAAATTGTAAAATCTTGGATGAAACAACAAGATGATGCCTCAAAAAATGACCTCAATCGATTATTGAAAACACCAGCAAAGACGATCTTTGATCAAGCTGAAATTGATTTTTAGCTCTAAAAAATTAATTGAATAAATTGAAGCCTAACCTTACAGCTTAATTTAATTTAACCGGTGCAATCATTTTGAATGCAGGAATCTTAACTTGTATCGCTTCCCTGTTTTCAATATTTTCCATGTTATAATACCCCTGCATTTTACCTAATTCAGTTTTTAAATTACAACCACTAACATATTGATATTGTTTACCTGGCATAATTAATGGCTGAACTCCTACCACGCCTTCGCCTTCAACCACTCTATGCTCTCCATTGCTATCAAATATCTCCCAGAATCTACGCAGTAGTTTTACTGGAAATGAATTATGGTTTTCGATAGTAATGCGATAAGCAAACATAAAATCTTGCTGTAAAGGGTTGCTGTAATCTTTTTGGTAAAAGGTTTCAACACTTACTTCTATTCCTTCTGAAATTGTAGAAATCATGACCAATCTGATCAAAAGTAACTTGCAGAGTATACTGCGGGATAAAATTAGGAAATATTTTACTCAGCTTGCCTAAAAAAAGGGGCTATTTTTTTTAAAGCAGCAGGAACTCACCTAACTTTGCGGCATCGTTTGCAAATCGTATTTACAAACATCCCTTTTACCAATAAAACTGACTAAAATGAAGATAGCTGTAGCTAAAGGTGACGGAATCGGTCCAGAAATTATGGAAGCTGTTATTGGCATATTCGATGCTGCTAAATTGCCGTTGGAATACCAATATGTAGACATGGGTAAATGGGTATTTGACAAAGGTTTTAGCAATGGGATGACGCCAGAAGCCAAGGATGCGATTGAACAATTGGGCGTCCTTTTTAAAGGTCCAATGGAAACGCCAAAGGGGAAGGGCGTAAAGAGTGTGAATGTGACTGCGAGAAAAACATGGAACACCTACGCGAACGACAGAAAATTTCAAACCTTAAGCGGGGTAGATACGGTTTTTAGTAAAGCGGGTATCAATATTGATTTAACCATTGTACGCGAAAATATTGAGGATACTTATGGAGGCATTGAGCACATGTTAACACAAGATGTAGCGATTGCAAGAAGATTTATTACCAGAGGCGGAAGTGAACAAGTGATTCGTTATGCATTTGAAATGGCACAAAAGAAAGGTGCAAAAAGAATTACATGTGGACACAAGGCCAATATCATGAAATTAACGGATGGTTTATTCTTAGAAGTATTTAATGAGATTGCAAAAGAATATCCAAATTTAAAAGCAGACGATGTAATTGTAGATGATTTATGTATGAAATTGGTAAGTCGTCCAGACTTATTTGATGTGATTGTTTTAACAAATTTACAAGGTGATATTGTGAGTGACCTGTGCGCTGGATTGGTTGGTGGGCTTGGATTTGCGCCATCTTCAAATATTGGCGATCATATTTCAATTTTCGAAGCAGTTCATGGTACTGCACCAGATATTGCAGGTAAAAATATTGCGAATCCTACTTCATTATTATTAAGCGGATTGAATATGTTGCGCCATTTGGGGATGATGGAAAAAGCAGTGATGATTGAAAATGCATTATTGTTTACTTTGGAGTCGGGCATACATACTGGTGATTTTGGAGATAAGTCCATCCCCTCTGTGAATACAACTGTTTTTGCAAAAGCGATCATAGACAATTTTGGTAAACAACCATCACATCATCCAAGACCAAGTTTAAAAGACTTTGATTTTGTGCCTACCAATAGTGCAATCTCAAAAAATCCAATGTTGTTAAGTTCAAAAAATGAACCTCATAAAATTTTAGGAGCAGATTTCTTTATTGAAAGCACATTACAACCAAATGAGTTGGCTGCACTTGCTATAATGCATGAAAAAGATCAATTAAAATTGGTGACTATTTCCAATAGAGGTACACAGGTTTGGCCAACAGGTTCTGTTTTCACCAATCTAGTGAACCAATTCCGTCTTAGATTCGAAACAGATGCAGCTAGTCCACTTACCCAAGCAGATATCTTGAATTTATATAGTGCGCTATCTAAAGATTTTACAATTAGTTCAATTGAAATATTGAACATGTGGGGTGACAAAAAAGCGTATAGCTTAGCACAAGGTCAGTGAGCCATCTAAGAATTTCTTTTATCTGGCTTTATTTGACCTTATTTGCTATAAAATTGCCTAATTCGGTGGGAAAAAATACATTTTTAGCGTAATTTCACCACTCAATTACAAATTAGCTTTTTACCTATGGCAGAAGTAATATTAATGCCCCGTTTAAGTGACACCATGACTGAAGGTGTTGTTGCGGCATGGCACAAGAATGTGGGGGATACCGTAAAAAAAGGTGATTTATTAGCCGAAATAGAAACGGATAAGGCAACCATGGAATTGGAAAGCTATCAAGATGGTGTTTTATTACATATAGGCACACCTCGTGGTGGCAAATTACAAGTAAACGATTTATTGGCCATTTTTGGAAAAGCAGGTGAAGATGTGACTGCTTTAATTGCACAAAACACAGGTGGAGGAAATGCATCAGCTCCGGTTGAAGCATTAGTTGCATCAGCAACACCGGCAACAGCTCCTGCATCCACGACGGCTGCTGTAGATGTTTCAGCAATGGAAGAAGTGGTATTGATGCCGCGATTGAGCGATACCATGACTGAAGGGGTGATTGCAGGATGGCATAAGCAAATTGGAGATACCGTTAAAAAAGGAGAAGTATTAGCAGATATCGAAACCGACAAGGCAACGATGGAATTGGAATCTTATAAAGATGGAATTTTATTATACCAAGGTGCTAAGGCAGGTGAAAAGATTTTAGTGAATGATTTACTTTGTATCATTGGACAACAAGGTTTGGAAATTGCACCAATTGTTGCCGCAATAAAAGGCGGAGCTGCAGCAACAACTGTCGCAGCAACACCAGCGCCTGCTGCACAAACAGCATCTGCACCTGCAGCTTCAACTTCAGTGACCCCTTCTTCAACAGAGGTCGTAAATGAAGGAAGAATCTTTGCTTCTCCTTTAGCGAAAAAAATTGCAAAGGAAAAAGGCTTTGATTTAAAATTTGTGAAAGGCACAGGAGAGCATGGAAGAATTACCAGAACAGATTTAGAAAATTATACGCCAGGTGCTGCTGCTTCAACAGCTCAGTCATCTAGCAATGCATCTAATATGCTGGCTTTAGCGCCTGCTGGAACTGTAAGTTTTGTAGATACGCCAGTATCTCAAATGCGCAAAGTAATCGCGAAGCGTTTAAGTGAAAGTTTATTCACAGCGCCACATTTTTACTTAACAATGAAAATCAATATGGACGCGGCAATTAAAGCACGTGCCTTATTGAATGAAACTGCCACTGCAAAGATTAGTTTCAATGATATGATTGTGAAAGCAACAGCATTGTCATTAAAACAACATCCAAAAGTAAATAGCAGTTGGATGGGAGATTTTATCAGAGAAAACCATCATGTAAATATTGGTATTGCAGTAGCAGTAGACGAAGGTTTATTGGTGCCTGTTTTAAGATTTGCTGACGGATTATCATTGACTCAAATCAGCGGATCTGTAAAAGAGTTTGCTAAAAAAGCAAAAGATAAAAAGTTACAACCAGCAGATTGGGAAGGAAGTACATTTACCATTTCTAATTTAGGTATGTTTGGAATAGATTCATTCACTGCAATCATTAACCCACCAGATGCTTGTATCCTAGCAGTAGGAGGTATTGCACAAGAGCCAGTTGTTCAAAATGGTCAAATTGTACCAGGTAATGTGATGAATGTAACTTTAAGTTGTGACCACAGAGTAGTGGATGGTGCAACAGGATCTGCTTTCTTACAAACACTTAAGAGCTTATTAGAAGAACCACTGAGAATGTTAGCGTAATAAAAAAGCGCTTAAGAAAATTTAAGCGCTTTTTTATTTTACTATAATGATTTTTTCGAGGGACCCATAAACGAGTCCCTCGATTTTTTTTATTAATTTAAATCGCATCCAATTGGTGCACCTGGAGGAATGACTACAGGTTTAGGAAGGATGATATCTTCAGGATCATCGATTCTGCTAATTGCATATTGATAATGCCCTGCTAGTTTAGGATTACTGATGGATAGACTGGTTAATTTTGATTTCAATTTATTCAATCTATTTGCACAAATACTTTTTACTTCAAAATTGGCATCGCTACTTTGACTCATGCCAATCAACCAGCTTAAAGTTTGTTGTTGTGTTTGTAATTGAATAGAACCCGCTAAGCCAGATACAGCTGGCGCATACCATGTCTTATCTAATATTGCATCAAGTACATTGTCCCATCCCATACTGCCTGCTCTTGCCTTATTTTGTACTAATCGATTGGCTCTTTCTGCATTGAATAAGAAAGACAATTCAAAATCTACCAAGGCTTCTGATGGAGACAAAGCATCAAAACTTAATCCAGTTCTTTTTGTAAATAATTCTCCTACGCCATAGTACATTGGCGGTCTTGGAGGAATCAGTTGTAAAATGTTTTCAGGAATAGCTAAGAAGCTTGGGCTTAAACAAGACAAAGCAGCATTCAAAGCTTTTTGTTGTAAAGCATTATTTAGAATAGTAGGTTGAATTTGATTTTTGTCTCCTCTAACACTATATTGGTAATTCACACCACCAATTAATTTTGTAACTGCTTCATATTGATATCGATGGTAATTGTATACTGGTACAAGGTAGTCTTCTAGTTGTGCCAACGGTGTACCTACTTTCACCGCATCCTCGCCAAATTGTTGCATTGCTTTAGTACGAACAGCAAAAGTTTGTAATAAGCCATCTACTGCATCAGGTTGGTTGTCCCATAAATGCGCATTAGGATGCATACCGCCTGCTGCTCTTGCGTCTGCATCGGCAATAAATTGCAATCCATTTTTTGAATTCTCTTCTAATAATTGATTCAATGCAGATGCTTCATTGGTACTTTTTGGAAAATCTTGGTAACCAAAAGTGATGGCGCGTTTATCCCAAAGACCAATTTCGTCTGTATAAATTTTAGAGAAATCCAAAGCGCCTTTTTCATTTACAAAAATATTAGGATGCGGATAGTCCATCACCGAAGCCCTGTCGTTGAAGCTAGAAGCATAATTGTGTTGTAAACCTAATGTATGTCCAATTTCATGTGCCGAAAGTTGTCTTAACCTGTGAATTGCTGCCTTGCGCATTTCCTCTGAAACAGGCTTTCCTGTTATATACGGTGATAGCAAAGCTGCAAAAATTAAATAATCTTGTCTTACTCTTAAAGAACCTAGTGACACTTGACCTTTAATAATTTCCCCGGTTCTAGGGTCTACCACAGAAGCCCCATAACTCCATCCTCTTGTAGAACGATGTACCCAATTGATCATATTGTAACGAATATCCATTGGATCTGCAGAGTCTGGAAGGATATACAATTGAAATGCATTTTTATATCCAGCTGCTTCAAAAGCTTGGTTCCACCATCTTCCACCTTCTAATAATGCAGAACGAATTGGTTCAGGCGTACCATTGTCTAAATAATAAATGATTGGTTTAACAGCTTCACTGATAGCGGCGTTAGGATCTTTTTTTTGTAAACGATGTCTATTGATTACCATTTGTTGAATTGGTTCGCTTATGTCTGAACTGTAATCAAAATAACTCGTGCCAAAAAAGCCACTTCTAATATCATATTTTCTTGCTGTGTAATTGTTGTCTGGTAATTCTACAAAACTATGATGCATTCTAACTGTAATTGCTTCTGGAGAGGGCGTGACTGATTGCACCAATCTTCCAGCGTCTGATCCTCCAACAAATGTCACAGTCGCTTCGAACTCTGCATTTTTAGGAAAGTTCTTTGTGTTTTGAATATAAATAGCAGATCTATTTTCGTTAATAGAATAGGTACCTTGTCTTGCGCGCTTGATTTTATCTACCACGCCGTGTGCATCTCTTAAAAAGAAGCTAGTCGCATCAATTAAAATTTTATTCATCGATGGATCAGTTGCATTTACTTCCTCGGCTTCGATTGTAAAATTAAATAAGATAGATTGCGCAAAAGATTGTTCAACTGCTTTTTGTTCTCTTTTGTCATTGGTAACAGCTCTATAGTCTAAATTAGGCTGTGTTAAGAATAATTTTTTACCCACTCTGTTAAAGTAGACAATTCTTGAATCGCCTAATTGACCTCTGTCAAGCCCAATATCATTGGATCCTAAGCCAGCAGGCAATGAATTGACATACAAAAATGGCGTATTTAATTTATCTACAACTAGATAAATTTTTCCATTTGCATTGTCCCAATAAAAATCATAAAACCCTTTTTTCAATTCCATATTTTTTGTTTTCTCGGCAATGGTTCCAATTTGAGAAAAACCAAAAAATGGAATAGCTAGCAATACAAGAATCTTGCGCATATGTATTTATTTTTTGTTGACATAAAAAATCCCGCATAAAGCGGGATTTATAATAAGCTATTTTAATTAAGCTGTTGGAGTGTTATCAGTACCTGGCGTTTCGAAAAGTGTAGGTGAAACAACCGGTGCAACCACAGGTGCTACAGTTGGAGCTGCCACTTTCTTAGGAGCAGTCTTCTTTTTAGCAGGTGCCTTCTTTGCTACTGCTTTTTTCGCTACTGCTTTTTTTGCAACAACTTTTTTAGCAGGTGCCTTCTTTGCTACTGCTTTTTTAGGAGCTACTTTTTTAGCAGGTGCTTTTTTCGCTACCGCCTTTTTCGCTACTACTTTCTTTTTAGCAGGTGCCTTCTTTGCTACTGCTTTTTTTGCCACTGCTTTTTTAGGAGCTGTCTTCTTTTTAGCTGGGGTTGCTTTTTTAGCAGTTGCTTTCTTAGCGACTACTTTTTTTGCTTTTGCTTTTTTCTTGCTTGCCATAATCTTATGTTTTTTTAAGGATTGTTTATTTTTATAAAATTACATTCTTTTATTGTAACAAAATAAAAACAGTTTAAATTTTTAATAATAGATTTGTTTTATGCAAACAAGTGTTACCATGGTTTTAGGGGCATCGCCCAATCCAGAAAGATACAGTTATATGGCTACTGTTATGTTGTTAGAAAAAGGACATGCAGTCTATCCATATGGTATTAAAAAAGGCATGATCCAATCTTTATCGATTCTGCAAGACTGGCCTAGTCCTGGATCCATCGCTAGTTTGACTTTATATTTAGGTCCAGCTGCACAAGCCGAATATTATGATCAGATTATTGCGCTAAAACCTGCGCGAATCATTTTCAATCCGGGAACTGAAAATCCAGTTTTAGTGGAATTAGCACATGCCGCCAATATAACTACGATAGAAGCATGTACTTTAGTGATGCTGACCACTGGCCAATATTAAGCACATATTAATAGGACTGACCCCATGCGGTTTTGTCGAGCATCCTGTATTGAATAGATTCACTAATATGCTGATTTTGAATGTCTTTTGACCCCTCTAAATCTGCTATTGTTCTTGCTACTTTAATGATTCTATCATAGGCTCTTGCACTCAGGTGGAATTGCTCCATGGCTATTTTCAATAATTTTGCGGATGCTTCATCTAATTGTGCCCATTCTTTTAAGTCTAAAGATTGCATTTGGGCATTTGTATTGATACCTGGTCGCTGTTTAAAGCGTTCCAATTGTATCCCTCTAGCAATTTGCACCCTGTTACGAATGGTGAATGAATTTTCTATAATGGTATGGGTTGTGAGTGCTTCATAACTTACAGGGACAACCTCAATTTGTAAATCAATCCGGTCTAACAGTGGCCCTGAAATTTTATGTAGGTATTTTCTTACACTATTAGGACTACAAGAGCAGGCTTTTTGTGGATGATTAAAGTAACCACAAGGGCAAGGATTCATCGAGGCAAAAAGCATAAATCTACAAGGAAACGCAACAGTTTGCCTAGATCTTGAGATACTAACAAATCCTGCCTCCATGGGTTGGCGTAAAATTTCGATTGCAGCTCTACTAAATTCTGGTAACTCATCTAAAAATAACACACCATTATGTGCCATAGATATTTCACCTGGTTGAGGTATGGATCCGCCACCCACCAATGCAATAGCTGATAAGGAATGATGTGGATTTCTAAACGGACGCGTATGCATCAGTCCAGACTTAGCTGATAGTTTACCTGTTAAGCTATACACTTTACTAGTTTCTAGCATTTCCGCATGGCTCATTTCAGGCAGGATGCTTATACTTGTTTTTGCAAGCAATGTTTTACCGGCCCCTGGTGGCCCAACCATGATTAAATTATGTCCTCCTGCAGCTGCTATTTCGATTGCTCTTTTTGCTTGAAACTGTCCCTTGATAAAAGCAAAGTCTACGGGGTAATTGATTGGAGTTGTCTCTTGGTCTGCATCTTTTTGTTGAAAAGGATGAAAGGATGCTGGATCGTTGCAAAATTGAGTGACTTGGTTGAGGTGGTCAAATCCATATACTTTAAGCCCTTCAATGAGGGATGCCTCAGCTGCGTTTGTTGTTGGAATAATCAATCCTTCTAATCCAGCTTCTTTAGCATAGATGGCCATAGCAAGCACTCCCTTAATTGGCTGAAGTGCGCCATTTAAACTAAGTTCACCCATCATTAAGTAGTCTGTTAATACTTTTGAATTGACAATTTGGTCCGATGCGGCAAGGATACCAATGGCAATGGGGAGATCAAAAGCCGGACCCGTTTTTTTGATATCAGCTGGTGCTAAGTTGATGACCAATTTTGTTCTCGGCATTTGAAATCCGTTGGCCTTGATCGCAATTTCTGTTCGGTGTAAACTTTCTTTCACCGCCATATCTGGAAGTCCAACAATACAATAGCCTTGACCCATACTCACATTGACTTCCACCTGTATGCCAATGGCATCCGTGCCAAATAAAGAGGCGCCTCTGGTTTTTACGAGCATGTTTCTTTGAAAAATAGTAAAAAATTGAAACCGTATTTAAGTATTTATACGGTCAATTAAATCCACCACACCTTCTCTTTCTAAAATAAGGTAGCCAAGCCTATCCTGGCTTACCCCTTCTTTTAAAGTGTAATTAAAAAGCAATGCTTTGTTGATGACCGAGGTTTCAAAATAACAAAATTGAATATGGGGGTAGACCTTAAGCGGTTCGCTAATTTCATATAAATGGGTAGATAAAATACATAAGGATTGTTTTAAAGCTTGTAAACCTTCAATCACTTTTGTACTACACTTCATTGCATCAATGATATTCGTGCCTTTAAATAATTCATCTATGAGCACTAAATACTTTTTTCCATCCATGACCTGTGTTAAAGTATGCTTGATTCGTTGCACCTCATTAAAGAAATAACTTTCTCCTTTAAGTACATTGTCTGTAACAGTTAAATTAGTGATTAACCCATCTAGAATACTGAGCTTACATTTTTTTGCAGGCACACCCATTCCTATATGTGCTAGGTATGCAAGTAGCCCAACCGTCTTAATGAAAGTGCTCTTGCCCGCCATATTTGCACCTGTTAAAAATAAAAAACCCGATTCAGATCGTAAGTTTAAATTATTTCCTACTGCATTGGTTACCAAAGGATGCACTGCGTCCTCAAATTCAATCATAGGGCGATCTTGGTCGACCCATTCAGGGAAACTGAAATGGTATTCCTGCATCGCTTTAGCCATACTATGATAGGCATCTACCTCATAAAAAAGCTGCTGTAAATTTTTTATCTGTGTTTTATATTGGTAATAAAAAAAATAGCCCAATTGCAATACCGCTTGAGGATCCTTTTTTAATTGATCACTATTACAGTTGAGACAATCTAATTTTGTTATTTGTTTTTTGATAGGCACTATCAATGCATTCAAGACCGTGTTATTTGAATAAGGCTCAAATACTTTAAGCCACTGGTCTAATGCTTGAATAAAAGTGACTAAGTGTTGCACGGAATAGGCAATCAGCGCATAATCTGTTTTATTCCAAAACTGATACCAATAGGCGCTTGTGAAACTGATATGCTTAGGAATGGATGTAAAACCAGTTCCATAAAATTGATCAATGACCAAACAAGTCCCATTGGAAATTTTCATTTGGTCCAAAAAAGCTTGCTCTGCTATAAAAATCTGTAAGACAGATTGCCTTGTTTCAATAGCATACTTGGTGTCTAGTGGAGAAGTGATAAGCTGCATCCATTGCGCTTTACCGCCATTTGTTTTACAAAAATCTAAATGACTGGCCAGTCCTTTAGATTCATTGTTATCTAAAATTCCAATATCAAGTATCGTCGTTTTATCTACCTGCATTTAACTTCTTGTAAACTGCATTCTGCTTCCTTTTTGTGCCTCATTGAACTGACCCTGATGGTAAACCAGGTGCCCATTGACAAAAGTAGATTGAATACTATAAGGAAATTGGGTGCCTTCAAATGGGCTCCATCCGCATTTGTACAATATATTGTCTTTAGTCACTGTGTAAGGCAATTCTTTTACAAGCACTAAATCTGCATAATAGCCTTCCCTAATAAATCCTCTCTCTTTAATTTGAAAACAAGTGGCAACGGCATGGCTCATTTTCTCCACCATTTTTTCCATACTTAGTTTGCCTTCATGAACATATTGTAGCATCAGCATCAAGCCATGCTGCACCAAGGGCAATCCTGCATGTGCATTTACATAAGCCTCTTGCTTTTCTTCCCAGGTATGTGGCGCATGATCAGTAGCAATGATATCTAATTGGTCATTTAATAAGCCTTCCCATAATGCAGTTCTATTTTCTGCTGATTTAATGGCTGGATTACACTTGATTAAATTACCCTTTGTAGCATAATCGTCGGCAGTAAAATGTAAATGATGCACACAGACTTCTGCAGTAATGCGTTTTTCTGCCAATGGTTTAAGGTTAGAAAACAATTGTAATTCTTTGGCAGTGCTAATATGCAAAATATGCAATCTTGTATCAAACTTTTTTGCTAGTTGGATGGCTTTAAAAGAAGACTCAAAGCAAGCATCCACATCCCTGATAATGGGGTGATCGCTTGGTTCTAAAATAGCTTTAGTTGCTTCTAAATTGGCCTTATTCTTTTTAATGATAGCCTCTTCCTCACAATGTGTCGCAATTAATAATTCAGATCCTTCAAAAATGCGTTCTAAGACAATGGGGTTGTCTACTAATAAATTACCGGTAGAGGATCCCATGAATATTTTAACACCACAAACATCATTTTTCTTGGCATTGGTTTTTAAAATCTCTTCTACATTATCCTGAGAAGTGCCCATGAAAAAAGAGTAGTTGGCTAAAGCGTTTGATGCTGCAATTTTGTATTTATCTTCTAGTAGTTCCTGTGTAAATACAGGAGGATTGGTATTGGGCATTTCCATAAAACTTGTGGTGCCGCCAGCAACCGCTGCTTTTGCTTCGGTATAGATATTGGCTTTATGGGTCAAACCTGGTTCTCTAAAATGCACTTGATCATCTATCACTCCTGGTAAAAGAAATTGCCCCTCAGCATTGATTTCTTCAACTGCGTTCGAAGTTTCAATTTTACTTGCTATTTTTTCAATCCTACCGTTCTTTATTAATACATCCCCAACAAAACGACTTCCTTCATTAATAATCGTAGCATTTTTAATCAAGTAGTTTGACATAAAAAGTATTTTAGTTTTCTATATGAATCGTGAAATAGACAAAATTAGAACTCACTTTATCTAAGGTATTCATCAATGGGTAGGTGCCATTTAATTGATGTAAGTCCTTAAGTCCATAACTAAATTTAACTTCAGGAGAAATAGTAGCATACCTTAGGTAAAAGCTTACTCCAACGCCAATTTCAGCCCCTAAATCGGTTCCTTTTAACACACTTGGGTAAGTGATGGGCAAAACCGAAATGCCTGTAGACGGCGTGGTAATTTTACCTGCTTTATTGCTAGCTAAGTCAAAATCAAATTTTCCGCCCACCAATAAATAGTGTCGCATGATATTATTATACCTAAACCCGTTGTACCTGTCGGATTGAAACTTCAATGCAAGCGGCAAATGAATAATACTAGAGGATACATTTAATTTTTGACTCAAGTTTGGCGTTCTCTTCACCTTAAAATCAATGACATTCTTTGTCCCAATAATTAATAAAGTGGGGTTAGCTCTTAATAAAACATGTTTGGTCAATCTTAAAGTACCAACAAGTCCAAGATTGTAGTAGAGATTATTGATTGGATTAATTTCAATAATACTATAAGGATCCCCAATATTTGAAGTGGAGACTGTGGACAAAAAACGATTTGCCCTATTAAACGCTAAATAGTTATTGCTAAATCCAATGCTCATCCCAAAATAATAGGGAAGTTCGTCGTGATCAGGTTGAAACACTTCATCCCTCTGTGCTATCGCAGCACTGCTAATACACAAGCTTATGAATAAGTAGCTTATTTTATTCCGCAATAAATACTGCATATGCCTAAGGTTAATTTTTTTTGAATGACTTGTTTAAAACCAACTTGTTCAAAAATATGGATAAAAGCACTACCTTCTGGAAAAGCAATGACACTATCATTTAAATATTGGTAGGCAGCTCTATTGCCTGAAAATAGTTTGCCAATGGTTGGTGTGATCCAATTCATATAGAATTGATAAATGGGTTTGAACCAAAAACTACTAGGCTGAGAAAATTCTAGAATAACCAATTTACTGCCTGGCTGTAACACCCTATAAATTTCACTCAATCCTTTCTCTAAATTGGCAAAATTACGAACTCCAAAAGCCACCATGGCTGCATCAAATGTTTCATCTTCAAAAGGAATCGCAGTGCTGTCGCCAGTAATTAATTGAATGCGGTCACTTAATCCTTTGTCTGCAATTTTTATTCTTCCGTATTGCATCATGCCCTCGGAAATATCAATCCCAGTAATTTTTTTTGGTGCAATTGTTTTATCCGCCATCAAAGCCATATCCGCAGTTCCTGTAGCGATATCTAATAAATGGTTCATTTTTTGTTGGCCAAAATTAGCAATGGCTTTTTTACGCCAGCCCTGGTCAATCCCCAAGCTTAAAAAGCGGTTTAAAAAATCATACCTTTTCGCAATATGATCAAACATAGTGGCAACCTGTTCTTTTTTGGCAGCAGTACTTGCTGCATAGGGCACTATTTTATCGTGTTCAAATTCGCTCATAAAGCAAAGATATTGATTTTGTGGATGCTTTGTTTATCTTCGTTTTTCATGAAAGCAAGGATCTATAAATCTACAGGTAGTTGGTACAGTTTAAAGCTGGAAAATGGCCAATTTTGTCAAGCCCGCATTAAGGGGGTGATTAAATTGGATGCCATCACTTCTACCAATCCAATTGCAGTGGGAGATTGGGTGGAATGCGCCATGGAGGAGGATGTAGAGCAGGCGGTGATGATTCACCAAATTATAGAAAGAGACAATTATGTAGCTAGACAGTCTCCCCATAATAAAAGGCAACAACATATTATTGCCTCTAATATGGATCAATCTATTTTATTAGCAACATTAAAATCTCCTAAGACATCCCAAGGCTTTATAGACCGTTTTTTAGTTTCTTGTGAAGCGTTTCATATTCCTGCAATTATTGTGTTTAACAAAGCAGATTTATATGGTCCCGAAGAATTAGAAAGGTTTGCAGAATTAGAGGAGATGTACCAGGCGGTTGGGTATAAAGTATTGTTGATTAGTATTGAGCAAAAAATAGGCTTAGAGCCATTGCATGATTTATTAAAAAACAAAACCACCTTAGTCAGTGGACATAGTGGTGTTGGTAAATCTTCTTTAATCAATTATTTATTTCCACACCTTGATTTAACCACACAAGAGGTGAGTGGATGGAGTGGAAAAGGTATGCATACGACTACATTTGCGCAAATGTATGATTATCCTGGAGGTGGCGCTGTGATTGATACACCGGGTATGCGTGAATTAGGATTGGTGAATTTAGCAAAGGAAGAATTGGCGCAATATTTTCCTGAAATGCGTGCTAAAATGCAGGGTTGCCAATTCAACAATTGCCAACATATCAATGAGCCAGGATGTGCGGTGAAAGCGGCTGTAGAAAAAGGCATCATATCTGAAGCACGCTTTTTTAGTTATGTGGATTTATGGCATGGGATCGAAGAAAAAAAATACTAGACTACTTTATTCGTCCACTTACTTGGTCGTATGAGGTGCATCGTTATAATCGCCAAACCAAGATGCATATTTGACATAATTATTAGAGATTCTATTAATTTCTCCATGAATTAAATCTTCCGAAACCATCTTCACTTTTTTTGCAGGTACGCCAGCATAAATACTTCCAGCTTCTACAATCGTGCCTTCTAATACCACTGCCCCAGCTGCAATAATCGCATTGGAGTGGACCACACAGGCATCCATCACAATACTGCCCATGCCTATTAATACATTGTCATGAATGGTACAACCATGCACCATGGCATTGTGGCCAATTGATACATTGTTACCAATATTAGTGGGGTGTTTTTGATAAGTACAATGAATAATAGCACCATCTTGCACATTCACTTTATTGCCCATTTTGATAAAATGCACATCGCCGCGAATCACGGCATTGAACCATACAGAACAATCTGCCCCCATGCTGACTTCACCCACAATGGTGGCATTGGGTGCAATAAAACAATTTTCACCAATTTGGGGTTCTTTTCCGTTAACAGGTAGTATGGTTGCCATAAAAATGCGACTTTTGTACTGCAATTTATACCGAATGTCCAGATTAAACAATAGACAATTTTTTTTACAGCATTTAGCACAAACCTCACCTAAGCCCATTGGGCTAGAGGTCACTCGTGCCGAAGGCATTTATATTCATGACACAGAAGGCAAAGCTTATATCGATATGATTGCAGGATTTAGTGTTTGTAATATTGGACATAGTCATCCAAAAGTGATTGCTGCGATAGAACAACAAATTAAACAGTACATGCATGTGATTGTGTATGGGGAATTCATTCAATCACCGCAGGTGCAATATGCAAAAACTTTATTGTCTTTATTGCCAGAAAATTTGCAATCCATTTATTTTACCAATAGTGGCGCAGAAGCGGCAGAGGGTGCTATGAAATTGGCGAAGCGTGTTACAAAGCGCACCAGAATGATTGCATTTGATGGGGCATATCATGGCAGTACACAAGGGGCTTTGAGTGTAATGGGGGACGAATATTTTAGGAATGCTTATCGTCCATTATTACCAGATGTATTGCATCTTAGGTACAATAACTTGGAGGACATTGAATTGATAGATCATCATGTTGCTTGTGTGATGGTAGAACCTGTGCAAGCCGAAACTGGTATTACAGCTGCATCTGCTGCATGGTTAAAAGCATTAAGAACTAAATGTGACGCCCTTTGTATTTTATTGATTTTTGATGAAATTCAATCTGGTTTTGGTAGAACAGGCAGCTTATTTGCTTTTGAACAATATGGGGTTATACCTGATATTTTATTGACAGGAAAAGCATTGGGAGCAGGTTTGCCATTGGGGGCATTTATTAGTTCTCCAGCCATGATGGGTACTTTAACTTATAATCCTGTATTAGGCCATATCACTACTTTTGGTGGAAACCCTGTTGCATGTGCTGCTGGAAATGCAGGCTTAGAAGTATTGCTTGAATCGGGTTGGATGGATGAGGTCAAAGCAAAAGAGCAATATTTGGTAAATGCATTAACACATCCAGCCATCTTGAACAAACATCATAAAGGACTTTGGATGTCTTTGCAATTTGAAACGGCTGCATTGACCCAAAAAATTGCAGCGAACTGTGTAGTCAATGGGGTCATCACAGATTGGTTCTTATTTGCTGAAGATCGTATTAGAATAGCGCCACCATTGAGTATTACGATGGAAGAATTAAAAATCGCTGTGCAAAAAATCATTGAAAGTATTGACCAATCTTTATAATTGAATCAATCATTCAACTACAATTGGTCGTCGAATAAATTTAGCAATCTCCAGTCCTGCAATAACGACGATACAAATTTTCGTACATCGGAATGATATGGTGAATGTCAAATAATTTAGCCTGCTCTAAAGCATTGTGCTTAAAGGCTTTTAGTTGCGCATCATCATTTAAAAGTTGAATGGCTCTTTCGCTCATAGTAGCTACGTCACCCACATTTGCAGTGTAGCCTGTTTTTCCATCTATATTGATTTCACCTAATCCTCCAGCATTGGAGCTAATCACTGCCACACTGGAAGCCATTGCTTCTAATGCAACTAAGCCAAAACTTTCATATTCAGAAGGCAATAAGAATAAATCACTCACAGCTAAAATATCTTCCATCTGTTCTTGCTTCCCTAAGAAACGAACATCTGACTCAATACCATACTGTCTTGCTAAGTCCTCAGCAATAGGACGTTCTGGGCCATCGCCCACCATCAATAATTTAGAAGCCGTGGCTGCGTGAATATTTTTAAAAATTTCCATCACATCCCCAATCCTTTTAATTTTTCTAAAGTTGGATGCATGCACCACAATTTTTTCGTCATGTGCAGCAACTACTTTTTTAAAAGCAGCCAATGGTTTTTTATTAAATCTTTTTAAGTCCACAAAATTGTGAATCACCTCTATCTCTTTGCGAATCTCAAAATGTTTTAAAGTTTCTTGCTTTAAGTTTTCAGAAACAGCAGTAATGGCATCACTTTCATTGATAGAAAAAGTGACTACTGGTTCGTAAGTTTTATCTCGACCAACCAATGTGATATCTGTGCCATGTAAAGTAGTAATGACTGGTACTAGTCTGCCAGTTTTTTGTTTCACAATTTGCTTAGCAGTATAAGCAGCAGAAGCATGAGGAATCGCATAGTGTGCATGGATCAAATCTAGGTCATGGTTTAAAATGACATCCACCATGGTACTTGCCAATGCTAATTCATAGGGAGGGAAGTCAAACAAGGGATAAGTAGGCACCCTTACCTCGTGGTAAAATATATTTTCGTGAAAGCCATTTAAACGAACCGGTTGTTGGTAGGTGATAAAATGGATTTCATGTCCTTTATCTGCTAAAGCTTTTCCAAGTTCTGTGGCTAAGACGCCACTACCACCAAATGTAGGATAACAAACTATTCCGATCTTCATTTTGAGCTATTGTGACTACAAAGAACAACTAAAAAATCGACAAAGTTTAGTTATATTTAATAAATTATTTGAAAGTTAAAACAAGCCGATTATGCGTAAAATTTTCCTTTTCCTTTTTGCCCTTCCATTGATGTTACAGGCGCAATCAAAAACAGATAGCACTACTATTAAAATGATGTCCGACGAGATCATGAAAAATGGTAAAGCTTATGACTTATTAAGAGAGTTAACCAAGTCGATTGGTGGACGTTTAGCAGGTTCTCCTCAACAACAAAATGCAGCCATTTGGGGCAAACAACATATGGAATCATTTAAGCCTGACAAGGTAGTTATGCAAGCATGTAAAACACCCAATTGGCAAAGAGGCGGTAAAGATTTTAGTGCAGTGGTTGCTGCAGATGGCAAACCAATGATAGAAAAGTTAGAAGTATTTGCATTAGGAAATTCTTTATCAAGCAATGGTTTAATTGAAGCAGAATTATTAGCAGTAGCTAATTTTGATGAACTTGAAAAAAGAAAAGACGAAGTAAAAGGGAAGATTGTTTACTTCCATAGTCAATTTGATCCAACTACGATTCAAACTTTTAAAGCATACGGAGAGTCAGGCGTGTATCGCCGATCTGGTGCTAGCAGAGCCGCTAAATATGGCGCAGTAGGCGTGATGATTCATTCTTTAAGTACAGCTACTGATAACGCACCGCATACTGGTACAATGGTGTATGACGAAGCGTATCCAAAAATTCCTGCTGTGGCACTAGGTCCAAATGATGCCAAAAGAGTTTGGAATCAATCTAGAAACAAGCAACTGCGTGTGCAAATGCAAACCTATGGTTTCTTTTTGCCTGATGCAGATGAAAACAATGTCGTGGCAGAAATCAAAGGTACTGAGTTTCCAAATGAAATTATCACTGTTGGTGGTCACTTAGATAGTTGGGATGTGAACGAAGGTGCACATGATGATGGCGCTGGGATTGTACAAACGATGGAAATTTTACGCACCATGAAAGCCTTGAACTATAAGCCTAAAAGAACCATTCGTTTTGTATTATTTGCAAACGAAGAGAATGGTGGAAAAGGTGGCGCTAAGTATGCAGAACTTGCAAAACAAAATAATGAAAAACATGTTTTTGCTTTAGAAAGTGATGCAGGTGGATTTACACCAAGAGCGATAGGTATCAGTGCAACAAGCCCTGAGCAGTTTAAAAAATTCCAACAATGGGCTAATTTATTAAAACCTTATGGTACTGAAATTACAGCAGGTGGCGGTGGCGCTGATATTGGCCCATTAAAGAATGTCAATGCATCTATTGTACTTGCAGGATTGGTTCCTGATAGTCAACGCTATTTTGATTTACACCATGCTAAAACAGATGTATTTGAAAATGTAAACAAGCGTGAACTATTATTAGGTGCGGTGAATATGGCGGCGGTGATTTATTTAATTGACCAGTACGGAACGAACTTATAATTCCATTTCTAACATTTAAAATATAGCTACCCCTCGCGCTCAAGCGGAAAGAACCGATATCGCTCTCGGGGTACTATATTTTAAATTTAACGATATAAGGTTTTAAGAAAATCCTATGACATTGAAAAAGCCCTTAAGAAATTAAGGGCTTTTTAATTTATCTTGAAAGATTCATAGAACGCTCTTTGTACAAGGTTCTGAAATAAGGATCGCGTAAGTCTTTGATAAAGCGGATGGCTTCTCCTGTGCTCTTCATCTCTGGGCCTAATTCTT
>CAINOI010000061.1 GCA_903851465.1 uncultured Bacteroidota bacterium | reverse complement strand
TATGGCAAAAAACCATCTTGGAAAGAAATGATTAAATGGGCAGTTAAAAAATCTTAGTAAATGCGGTTTTGTAAACGAACTTTTTTTTTATAATTTGAAGAAACGATTTTGCATTTCTGCTGCTGATTCCAAACATTCATTCCAAACTTCTTGTACAATTTCACCGGCAGGTTTTATGTCATTAAATAGGCTGCTTACCTGCCCTATTTCCAATTCGCCTTCTTCTAAATCGCCTTCAAACATACCTTTTTTGGCACGTCCTCTTCCTAATAATTGTAAAAGTTCTTCTTTTGTAGCTGCTCTGTTTTCAGCTTCAGCAACTTGTTGATAAAATTTATTTTTTACCAATCGAACAGGGGTAATACTTTTTAGAGATAATGCGGTATCGCCTTCCTTTAGGTTAATGATGGTTTGTTTGAAATGATCATGACTACTTGCTTCATCACTAGCCACAAATCGACTTCCCATTTGAACGCCATCTGCACCAAGAATCATCGCTGCTAACATTTGCTTACCTGTAGCAATTCCTCCTGCGGCAATCACTGGAATGTCAACCACTTTTTTTACAGCTGGAATCAAAACCATTGTTGTAGTTTCTTCTCTTCCATTGTGCCCACCAGCTTCAAAACCCTCAGCGACTACTGCATCACAACCAGCTTCTTGTGCTTTTAACGCAAATTTGCTGCTGCTAACTACATGAACCACGATGATACCATGGTCTTTCAATCGTTTGGTATGCAATTGTGGATTTCCTGCAGATGTAAAAACAATGGGGATTTTTTCTGAAATGATGGTTTGAATATGTTCTTCAATGTTGGGGTACAACAAAGGTAAGTTTACGCCAAAAGGCTTTGTGGTAGCCAATTTACAATTTTTGACATGCTCCTTTAAAACTTCGGGATACATACTTCCACTACCCAATAATCCCAATCCTCCAGCATTACTAACGGCAGACGCTAAACGCCATCCACTAGCCCAAATCATTCCACCTTGAATAATGGGAATATCAATATTAAAGAGTTGATTAATTTTATTTGACTTCATAAATAAAAGATTCAGGAAGTGATATTTTTAACTTCTACTGCCTCCTAAATCAATTGCAGTATTATCGCCAATATTTAAATTTCTACTTACCCCTTTTACTTCAGCATCATTACCAATCAATGAATTGTTTAAAACGATTTCAAAAAGGTTAGAGTAAGATCCAATAATGGAATCTTTTATTATTCCATGATTGATGCTGGTATGATCACCAATGGCTACATTAGGACCGATTACCGAATTTTTTATGACACATCCTTGACCGATGGTTACAGGAGGTATGATGATGGTATTTTGATATGTATTTTCTTCAGTAGTATTGCCCCCAAATTTTTTAAGTAAAATGGCATTTGATTCCAACAAGGTTTCTTTTTTACCACAATCAAACCAGTTGGACACTTTGAAAGATTTGATTTTCGCCCCTTGATTGAGCATACATTCAAAAGCATCGGTAAGATTAATATCTTGAAACTCTTCCTTTGACTCAATAATTTTTTCGAGGCAAGCATACATAATCTCTGTTTCTTTGATCTTGTAAATACCAACTAGCGCAAGGTTACTTTTTGGGATGGCTGGTTTTTCAACTACACGATTGATAAACCCTTCTTCATCCACTTCAGCCACGCCGAAATTTCTGGGATCATCTACTTTTTTCAAACCAAACATCGAATATGGAGAAGCCAATACTTCTTTTATATCATATTCAGCAATGGTATCTCCTAAAACTATAAACACATCATCATCTCCCACAATATTTCGGGTTAATTCAACCGCATGTCCTGTACCAAATCGATTATTTTGAGTTACAAAATGACAATTCAAATCTGGATAATGATGGGTTACATAATCTTGAATTTTTTCGCCCAAATAACCTATAATAAATATAAATTCATTGATACCTGCATCTTTAAGTTGGTCTACGATGATGTTTAAAATCGTTCTACCTGCAAGCGGTATTAATGCCTTGGGTTGAGTGTATGTATGAGGACGTAGTTTGGTTCCGGCACCTGCTACTGGAATTATCGCTTTCATTTTTGCTATTTTTCGGCCATGAAAGTAGGACTTTTTGAGTAAAATGAACATTATTGTGGAATAGTTCAAGATTTGTTCAAAAACTTTTAATTCTTTTAGAGGATTAACAATAGGGACTTATCTTTGTACCCAAAAATTAAATTATGTATAAAGACAAAGCCGTATTTGAATTAATAGCAAAAGAATTAGGACGCCAAAGACATGGCATTGAATTGATAGCCAGTGAAAATTTCACCAGTTTAGAAGTGATGCAAGCAATGGGATCTTCATTAACCAATAAATATGCAGAAGGTTATCCTGGAAAAAGATATTATGGTGGATGCGAAATTATAGACCAAGTAGAACAATTGGCGATAGATAGAATAAAACAAGTATTCAACTGCGCATATGCGAACGTACAGCCACATAGTGGAGCGCAAGCCAATGCAGCATTAATGTTGGCGATTTTGCAACCTGGTGATAAAATACTGGGCTTGGATTTAAGTATGGGCGGACATCTTACCCATGGCTCACCAGTAAATTTTTCGGGTAAATACTTTAAGCCATTTTTTTATGGGGTTAAAAAAGAAACCGGCTTGATTGATTATGAGATGCTAGAAGAAAAAGCTAGAACAGAAAAACCTCAATTAATTATTTGCGGTGCTTCGGCATACAGTAGAGATATTGATTATGCAAGAATAAGAAAAGTGGCTGATGAAGTTGGGGCTTTTGTATTGTGTGATATGGCGCATCC
>CAINOI010000060.1 GCA_903851465.1 uncultured Bacteroidota bacterium | reverse complement strand
ATGAAAAAGATGTGGTCTGCCCATATGAGGATATCATTTATTTTAAAGAAAATGCCCCATCCAATATCAAATTTCTGATAACCAATGGGTTAGGACATAATAAAGTGTATAAAACGGCCGAAGTAATGGAACAAATTATGACTTTTTTGACCCCTTCCAAGTAGATCATTTTTATTTTTTAGCCGAAAGCTATAATATTGCATCCAAGATATAGTTACTTGCAGCAATGCAACTTACCTTATCTTAGCTTGTAAATAGTTGATTTTCAATATATAAATAACCCGAAGGAGCGGTTTGAACTATGTCAAAGAACTTATTAATTGTGGAGTCGCCTGCTAAAGCAAAGACGATAGAGAAGATTTTAGGCGATGAATTTGAAGTTAGAAGCTGTTATGGCCATATCAGAGATTTGGAAAAAAATGATATGGGTATTGATATGAAAAACCATTTTGCTCCAAGGTATATTGTTCCAAGTGAAAAAGAGAAAGTGGTTAAAGAACTTAAATCCATGACCAAGAAGGCCAAAGAAGTCTGGCTAGCGTCGGATGAGGACCGTGAAGGAGAAAGTATTAGTTGGCATTTGGCAGAAGTATTAGGATTAGATCCAAAGAAAACAAAGCGAATTGTATTCCACGAAATCACCGCCCCAGCCATTAAAAAAGCGGTAGCCAATCCTCGTTTAATCAATATGGATTTAGTGGATGCGCAACAAGCAAGAAGAATTTTAGATAGAATAGTTGGTTTTGAACTGAGCCCAGTATTGTGGCGTAAAATTGGAATGCAAAAAAGCTTAAGTGCCGGTCGTGTGCAAAGCGTTGCAGTTAGATTGATTGCAGAAAGAGAAAGAGAGATCAACCATTTTATTCCTGAAAGTGTATTTAAAGTATCGGCCTTATTTTCTGCCTTAGATATCAATAAAAAGAAAGTTAAATTTAAAGCAGAAGGTCCACAGAAATTAACGACTGCAGGCGCTGCTGAAAAGTTTTTAAATGAATGTAAAGGTGCCAAGTATACAGTAAAAGACATTACTGTAAAAGATGGCAAACGCACGCCATCCGCACCTTTCACGACTTCTACTTTACAACAAGAAGCATCTAGAAAATTGGGCTATAGTGTAAGTAAAACAATGTTGCTTGCACAAAAATTATATGAGAGTGGTAAAATCACTTACATGAGAACAGATAGTATTAGCTTAAGTGAAACTGCTATTGATGCCATTAAATCGGAGATCAATTCAAACTTCGGTGCCAAATACTATCAGCCAAGAAAATTCAAAAATAAAAACGAAAATGCACAAGAAGCGCACGAAGCTATTCGTCCTTCTTACATGAATGAGTCTAAGGTGGACGATGCGGATACCAATCGTTTATATGAATTGATTTGGAAGAGAACCATCGCATCTCAAATGAGTGATGCTCAATTTGAAAAAACAACTGCTAAAATTGAGATCTCTACGAATAAAGATACTTTGACAGCTAGTGGCGAAGTAATGAAATTTGATGGCTTTTTAAAAGTGTATTTAGAAGGTAAAGATGATGATGATATAGATGAAGAAGCAGAATTAGGCGAAGGAGACGAAAGCTTATTACCTCCTTTAGAAAAAGGTCAGGTGCTTGAATTTATCAGTATGACTGGTTTAGAGCGATTTAGCCGTCCTGCTTCAAGATATACCGAAGCAAGTTTGGTGAAAAAATTAGAAGAATTGGGTATTGGAAGACCTTCTACTTATGCACCTACCATTACGACCATCATGAAACGTAATTATGTAGAGAAAAGAGAAAAAGAAGGTGTAAAAAGAATCTATCAGATACTTTCTCTTAACCCTAAAGATGAAATTAAAACTGAGTCTGCCTCAGAAATCACTGGTGCAGAAAAAAATAAATTATCTCCAACGGATTTAGGTTTAGTGGTGACTGATTTCTTGAAATTGCATTTTGAAAAAGTAATGGACTTTGGATTCACCGCAAAAATTGAAGGTGAATTTGATGAAATTGCAGAGGGTAAGTTAAAATGGAGTAAGATGTTGGAGAACTTCTACCAACCTTTCCATGAAACGATTGAACATACTTTAGAAACAGCAGAACGAGCTAAAGGAGAACGTGAATTAGGATTTGACCCTATCAGTGGAAAAAAAGTAATTGCGCGAATGGGTCGTTACGGCCCAATGGTTCAGATTGGCCATCAGGATGAAGAAGAAAAACCAAAATTTGCAAAATTAAAGGCTTCTCAAAGTATTGAAACGATCAGTTATGATGAGGCAATGGAACTTTTTAAACTTCCTAGAACCTTAGGTTTATTTGAGGAAGAAGAAGTATCTGTAAATATTGGCCGATTTGGCCCTTATGCCGCCCATAGCAAGAAGTTCTACTCTTTAAACAAGGAAATGGACCCTTATACCGTAACGCTCGAGGAATTGACGCCTATGATTGCTGAAAAGCGCAAGGCAAAAGATGAACGTACAATCAAAGTATTTGAAAAAGAAAAGATCCAACTATTAAGAGGACCTTATGGCCCATACATTAAGCAAGGTTTACGAAATTTCAAGCTTACTAAAGAACAACAAGAAAAAGTAGAAGATTTGACGATAGAGGAAGTAAAGGAGATTATTGAAGAATTGAAAAAGAATCCTCCGCGTAAAACTGCAAGAAAAAAGAAAGCTTAAAACAAACTTTTTAAAAAAAAACATAAAGAAAGCCCTTAGAAAGAAATACTAATCATGAACGAACTTTCGAGCAGAGCGTGAATGATTATGGTATTTTTTCTAAGGGCTTATATGTGAGCTCCTAATAGTTTAAATTATGCAACAGATGGACTTGGATTACCCATCGATTTTAAGAATTGAACATGCGCCTTCACTGCTTCTAAAACAGTTGGATATTCTATGTAATTCAATTTAAATTCAGCACAAGCTTCTTTTACAATCTTGCTAATTGCTGGGTAATGCACATGTGAAATTTTTGGAAACAAATGATGTTCAATTTGAAAATTCAATCCACCTACTAACCAAGAAATAATTTTACTTTTAGTAGCAAAATTTGCTGTCGTTTGAATTTGATGCGCTGCAAATTCGTCTGGCATTTTATTCTCTGGCTGAATGGCAATTGGGAAATCTGTATGCTCTACTGTATGAGCCAACTGAAATACGATACTTAAAATAAAGCCAGCAAAAAAGGTGCTAATAATAAAACCCACCAACCAGGCTTGCCAACCTAACATCAAAATAGGTACCGCCACAAAAATGGCTGCATGATATATTTTTACAATCCAAAATTCTAAATGATCTGCAATCGCCATTTTTTTCAAAGGGATAGCGCCAATTTTACGTTTAAAATATTTATTGTAGTCCGTAAAGAAAAGCCAAAATACATACAATAACATGTAAAGAATTACAAAATAAATATGCTGAAAGCGATGGACTAAAAAATGTTTTTGTGTTGGCGCCATGCGCATTAATACCCCTACTTCTATGTCATCATCTACGCCGTCTATATTTGTATAAGTATGGTGAATTGTAACATGTTTCATGCTCCACATAAAACGACTCGCGCCCAGTATGCTTATGGAAGAAGATGCTAATTTATTTAACCAAGCGTATTTACTAAAACTACCATGACTACCATCATGCATAATATTGAATCCAATGGCCGCAATCAAGCCGCCAAAAAATAAACACTCCACAACAGCAATGGCTGTTGGCGGGGTAAAAAATACCAAATGGATATAGGTAATAAAAAATAAGCTTATTAGAATTGCTGCTTTTGTAAACAATTTATAATTACCTGTGCCACGAATAGTATGTTCTTCAAGATATTGGTTCACTCGCTTCTTTAATTCAGCATGCAATGATTTTTGCACAACAGGGAATTTAGGAACTGAAACTGGTTGAGTTTGCATAGACTAGATTAGAATTTAGTGTACACAAAATACATCTTTAATGCCTCAAAACGGTCTAAATAATGGTAAAAAAAGGTTATAAACGGTTAATTAAGGCAACCTAGTATACAAAGCAGCGACTTTATATCCACAAAGGATGTATAACTTAAATCGAAGAAATGATAATTTTTTTGTCAATTTGAATAAGAAAAAGCAAGACAATATTGCCCATGTTGCCAAAAAATGAAGAAATAAAAGCCTTATTTACCCTCATGGACGATCCAGATGAGGAAGTATTCAGTTCAATAGCAGATAGATTATTGGATTATGGCACGCCAATCATTCCCGATTTAGAAAATTTATGGGAGAATACACTAGAGGAAACGACACTAGAGCGGATCGAAAAAATGATTTACCGACTTCGTTTAAAAGACATTCAACAACAATTAACGAATTGGGCTGCATTGTCAAAACCTTCCCTTTTTGAAGGTGCCTTAATATTAGTCAAATACCAATATCCTGAATTAGCATTAGATCCTTTAAGACATCAGTTAGAAAAAATTAGACGTAATATTTGGCTTGAACTGAATAATTATTTGACGCCTTTAGAACAGGCTAATGTGATACGAAATATTTTATTTAGTTATTACCAAATTAAAGGGGTTGAAGTTCGTTATGAAAATCCAGAGGATTTTTTAATATCCTCCCCGCTTCAATCAAAGCCAGGAAACGCATTTGCAAATTCCTTGATCTATGCCGAATTATGTCAACAATTAGAAATACATGCAGAATGGATCAATATCCCAAAGCAATGTATTCTTGCTTATTTCAGTGCAGACTGGGAACCACATGAAATTGTTCCAAACCCTCAAGAATTCATTCAATTCTATGTAGAAGGCACTTCTGGACATCCGTTCTCTCAAAAAGATATGGACCAATATTTTTTAAGACACAATATTGAACCAAAGACGATTTATTATAAAAGGCTTTCCAATCAAAGCGTCATTAAAAAAATGATCCTTGAATTGGCGAAATGTTTTCAGAGTCCTACACTACAATTTAAACAGGATGATTTAATTGAATTGGCCAAATTATTAGATTAAAGATCAAACGAACCTAATAATGCAACAACAATTCGAACATATTTATAGTAGCCCAATTGGACGAATGAAAATTGTTGCGGATGTAGATTGTATAAAAGCACTGACATTTATCGAAGAGGAAGATGATCCTGTTCTTTTAAAAGAAGAAGGAATAGAAAGTCCAGCAATCATTCATCAATGTATAGATGAATTAATAGACTACTTCAGTGGCAGTAGAACCCAATTTACTGTACCAATACACCAATCAGGAACCGATTTTCAGCAAAAAGTTTGGAAAGAACTATACGAAGTACCCTATGCTAAAACCATGAGCTATGCAGAACTTGCAAAAAAATTAGGTGACCCTAAAGTAATAAGAGCAGCTGCATCTGCAAATGGCAAAAATAAGATTGCGATCATTGTACCCTGTCATCGAATTATTGGTTCTGACAGTAATTTAACTGGATATGCATGGGGTTTATCCAGAAAAAAATGGTTACTACAACATGAATTTAGAATTGGACTAGGTGTACAAACCTTATTTGCCTAGTATTGAGCCAGTAAAGCCAAATGGGAGCAAATGCGAAGCGGACGGAATCAACATAACTTTTCCTGTTTGACCAGCTAAAATGAGCTTAATTGGGCCTTTGTACCTTATCTCGAAATCTAATAAGGATTGTCGGCACATGCCGCAGGGTGACAATGGATGATCTGACTCAACTCCATTTGGTATGTAACTTATGGCCATGGATTGAATAGTTTCATTTGGAAATTGACTTCCAATACTATTTAACAGGGTTCTTTCCGCACAAATACCTACTGGATAACTTGCGCTCTCCTGGTTAGATCCTAATATAATTTGACCATTTGACAATCTTGCTGCAGCACCTACTTTAAATTTTGAATAAGGTGCAAAAGCGGTTTCTACCGCTTTAAAAGCCGAATTTAATAATGCAAGATCTTCTACTCCTAAAGCTTCTTTAGCATCCAATTCCTCATATTCGAATTCAAATTTCTTGTGCATGTAATTACTTTATCAAATTAAAGAGCCTGTTCCATCTTATAGATTGACTATAACTAAACCAAATCAAAGCTGCTCTACCAACAATATGTGTCTCTGGAACAAAACCCCAATAACGACTATCTTGACTTCGATGACGATTGTCTCCCATCATCCAATAATAATTTTGTTGAATGGTATAGGTTGTTGCTGCTTTGCCATTGATAAAGTATTGGCCATTTTGAATGGTCAATTTTTGTTGCTCATACCCTTCAATAATTCTTCTATACAATTCTATACTACTATCATTCAATTGAACTTGCTCTCCTTTTTTAGGAATACGAATTGGTCCAAAATTATCTGCTGTCCAAGGGAAATGTACAATATCATTAGGGAAGGTATAGCCCACATTCTGGTCTTCAAATAGGGCAACCGATTTTACATTCGGTAATTTTTTTAAACTTAATGCAGCAGCAGCAGTCAGATTTAATTTAAAGGTATTGGGTTGACCTTCTACAAATTGAAAATCAGAAGTAGCTTCATTAATATTGATTCCCAAACTGTCTTGGATAAAATCTTCTGCAAGTGGCCTTCCATCTGTTTCAACAATATATTCAGTCTGCATAAACGGTGCGACCAATGCAGGTTTCCCATTCACCCATAACTGACTTTTTTTAATTTCAATCACATCACCTGGAATACCCACACATCTTTTAATGTAGTTATCGGTCTTATCCATTGGATGCACTAAGATTGGATAATCAGCCTGCAATTTGGCTCGGTCATTATTGTATTGAGGACTTCTTAATACATCATAATAAGGAATCTTAGACCCAAATTCTGGTAGGTTGATAATGGTATCTCCTGCTGGAAAATTAAATACAACAACATCATTTCTATTGACGGCTCTTAATTTAGGAAATCGGTTGTAATCCAACTGAATCCATTTTAAATAAGAAGGGGTTGTAGGTGCACCAGGTAAAGTATTGTGCACAAAAGGAAATGACAATGGCGTTTGTGGAATCCTTGCACCATAAGTTACTTTATCAACGAATAAAAAATCATTGACTAATAAAGTCTTTTCCATACTCTCTGTCGGAATCACATAGGCTTCAAATAAAAATGTTCTTATCAAGGTTGCAGCCACAATTGCAAATACACCTGCATCCACCCACTCTCTTGATGCTGGCTTATGGTAATGCGCTAATGCAGCATCCCCATACCATTGTTCTTTTTTATCCAATCCAAGGTATGGTAAATATAAAAATGGTACAAACACGGTTAATGTGTGATGCATTAAATTCACTCTTTTGAAATGCATCACAAAAAGGATTGTGATCCATATGCTTACAAATTGACCTAAAATAGGAATGAGTTGAATCCAAAACCAAATAGTTGGAATTTTACAAAGTTTGACAACTTCCCAAGTATTGTAAATTGGAATGATGGCTTTATTTGCAGGTATGCCTGCTTTTCTCAACATGGTATAAATACCTATATGCCAACCTAGCCAATAAAGAATAAAAAGTATCATGCCCATGATTATAGAATTATATATCACAAAAATATCCCTTTGTGAGGGATATTATATAATTTATTTATTAGCCGTAAAGCAGCCGTTTAAATGGTCAAATTCAAGGATTTAGCAATTACTTATATTGCTGTAACACTTCTTTCACCAATTTTACAGAACGGGTTACATCAGGAATAGCCAATGCAGTTAAATTTGGCGCATAGTGCATTGGGGCATCGGCACTTGTAATTCTTCTAATTGGTGCATCTAAATAGTCAAACCCTTCTTTCTGTATTCTATAACTTAATTCAGATGATACAGATGCAAATGGCCACTGTTCTTCTATGATCACCAAACGGTTGGTTTTCTTAACACTCTCTAATACCGTCATCCAGTCTAATGGACGAATGGTTCTTAAATCAATCACTTCTGCACTGATCCCTTCTTTTTCTAATTCATCTGCAGTAGACAAAGCCACTTTCATCATTTTATTATAAGACACAATGGTAATGTCTCTGCCTGCACGCTTTACATCGGCCTTCCCTAATGGAATATAATATTCTTCCTCAGGCACTTCACATTTATCTCCATACATTACTTCACTTTCCAAGAACATGATTGGATCTTCCTCATAACGTATTGCTTGTTTCAATAAACCCTTTGCATCGTATCCATTAGAGGGAGATACCACTTTGATGCCAGGAATATTTGCTAAATAACTTTCAAAAGCTGTAGAGTGTTGCGCGCCCAATTGACCTGCACTTCCGTTAGGGCCTCTCATAATAATTGGACAACCAATTTGACCTCCACTCATTGCCAACATTTTACTGGCAGTATTTAAAATTTGATCTAAAGGTAATACAGCAAAGTTCCATGTCATGAATTCTACAATAGGTCTTAATCCATTTTGTGCTGCACCCACAGCAACTGCAGTGAAACCTAATTCAGAAATGGGTGTATCGATGACCCTTTTGGGTCCAAATTCAGCCAACATTCCTTGACTTACTTTATATGCACCATTGTATTCAGCTACTTCCTCTCCCATTAAAAATACGCGTTCATCTCTTCTCATTTCTTCGTTCATCGCTTCACGTAAGGCTTCTCTAAAGGCTATTGATCGCATGGAAAAATCGTTTTTATATTGAAATGCAAAAATAGCGTTTTATCAAGGAAAAAAGTAAGAATAAGGGCAAAAAAAATCCCCTCCCGAAAATCGGGAAGGGATTAGGAACTAACCCATCTGAGTAGCTTAAAACACGTTATAAGTGAAGCTAACATAGTATAATCCACCAATTGCTGGACTACCATGTGCAGTGTTATAATAAGTGTTCATGATATTGGTACCACCCGCTTTGATCAATGACTTGATTGCAGGTAATTTGTATGTTAAGACAGCATCCAATGTGTTAAATGAAGATACTTCACCAACACCGAATGTTCCTTCGTAAGTAAAGCCATCTTGGTAACGATAGTTCGCACTAAATCCTAAACGATTCTTTAATGCAAAACCACTATTCGCCAATCCAATGTTTGCTCTCATTTTAGGTGTGTTGAAGTAAGAAATAAAGCCTTCTTCTAAACCACCAATTTTGTCGCCATAAATGCTACTAGATACTGTAAAGTTTCTAGGCAAGATATAATCTAATGAAAGGCCCCATCCAGAAGTCTTCACTTCTTGAGTAGAGTTAGTAGAAATAGAATAAGCAATACGCTTACTTGCATCCAAAACATCTAAAGGACTAGGTGCTGAAGCATTTCTAGATTGTAACACAGTTACACCACTAATGAAGTTTTCATATTTACCAAAATAGTAATAGAAATCAATCAATAATTTTTTAGCTACTAAACCCTTGTAACCCACTTCAAAAGAACTCATAGACTCAGGCTTGAATTCTGGGAAAGCTTGCACTTTCAATAAACCTGGATTTGGAGCACCTGCTAAAGCTGACGCACCAAATGCATTCACACTAGCCAAAGAATAAGCAGGATTGGTATTGAAATTGTAGAAATTTCTCAATTGTGGCAAACCACCCATTAATCTTGTTCCACCTCCTACCAATAAATTGATCCATTGGTTTTGAGTTGTAGGGAAACGGTAAGCTGTTTGATAAGAAAGACGTAAGTTATGGTCTTCTTCTAATTTAACAACCAAAGATGCTCTTGGTGTAAAACGACCTTGGAAGTTGGCATTTTTATCATAACGACCAGAAATTGAGAATTTTAATAAATCGTCTAAGAAACGCTTAGACAATTGAGCATAAGCACCAGTTTCATTAATCTTAATATTTGCAGCTGTATCAGCGAACAAAGTACCTTGAGAATTCAATAAGAATTGTCTTGAGCTTGCACCTACTAATAAATCAGCATTGTACTTAGCCAAACCAAAAGCTTCAGTTAAATTATATTGACCTTCAAATACACGAAGTGAAGATCTGTCTAAGAACATTGCACCACCTTGAGAAATTGGAGTATTCGTTAAAGCTTGGAACATTGGGTTTGAAGCAATATTACCAGTTGGTCTTCCTGCATCCGCATTGGCTCTTGCTCCAGCATGTGCAGCTTGTTGATTCAATCCAGCACTTAATAATGTAGAATAAGTAGCAGCGTAAGTAGGATACCATGTTGTACTTGGCTTCCATGCTTCGTTAAAATAACGTGCAGCAATTGTTGAGTTAAAAGATGCACCAGAATTCTCTAAAGTAGTATACGCTCTTAAGAACCAGTTTTTAGATTTTAATTCCGCTTTGTATTGGCCCATTCTTAAATCTTTCAAAGCATAACGATCACTACCTGTATACATTGTATTACCAAAACCATTGTATGCAGCAATTGATGCTTCTACATTGTCGTTAATTTTATAATGGATAGATCCTTGGAATTTCACATTCAATGCTGTTGGATCAACAATATCTTTTTCAGCATATCCAGTTCTACTCACATTCACACCATTGAAATAACCTCTTTGGTCACCCCATAAGAATGCAGCATTTGCACCTAAGGCAGCACCACCAGCAGCTGTTAAGAATGCTTGGTAAGAAGCTAATGTTGGATATGAAGCAGCAGCATTGTATAAACTATTGAAAGTCGCTGTTCCGATTGCAGAACCATATGCACCCACTAAAGATGCTAAAACACCACTCTTTACAGCAGACCCAACACCAGCTAGACTGCTTGTTGTTTCATCACCATAAAAGTTAACACCATCATAATTAGGATCTGACTCTCTATTACCAGGAATCATTTGACCATTTTGAGTACCAGTTGATCGAGAATAGTTCTGACTACTATTTGCTCTCCAGTCATCTGCTTCAGTATATTGCATACTGAATTTATAAGCAAAACGATCTCCTATTTTCTTAGCATAACGTACTGTCCAATCTTTGAAAGGCGCTAAAGGTCGTTGCTTGCTATCGATGTGGTTGATACCTTGTTTAACTTGAAAACTTAAGCCTTGGTATTTAAATGGATTCTTACTGTTAATTAAAACGGTACCGTTCATCGCACCTGCACCATATAATGCAGAAGAGGCACCTGGTAATAATTCAATATTATCTACATCTAATTCTGTTAAACCTACAATACTTCCAACAGAGAAGTTCAATCCAGGAGCCTGGTTGTCCATTCCATCAATCAATTGATTTAAACGCGTGTTACCACTACCATTGAAACCTCTTGTACTGATACTTTTGAAAGTTAAACTAGCCGCATTTACGTCTACCCCTTTTAAAGTACCTAACAAATCATAGTAGTTAGAAACTGGCGCATTCTTAATCGTGCTGTTGTTGATTCTTTCAATTGTTACAGGAGATTCTAAAATACGCTCCGCAACTCTTGAAGCTGCAACAACAACTTCAGTACCTAAAGTAAAAGCTTGTTTTAAACTAACATCCACTTTAGATGTTCCTGCATTCACCACCTGCTCTTGGTTTTCATAACCTACAGAGCTAAAAACCAATGTATAAGGTGCTTTTTGAGACACATTTAATTTGAAAGTTCCTTTATCATCTGTATAAGTTCCAACAGATGAGCCTTTCACTGTAACAGATACTGCAGAAATAGTTTCTCCGTTAGTTCCATTTTTTACAGTTCCTGTGATTGTTCCTGCGTTTTGAGCCATTGCACTCATTGCTGTAAAAGCAAAGGCACAAAAAAGGCTAAAACGAGTTAGTAATCTTGTCATAAATAATTGTTTTTTAATTGAATTGTATCTCAAAATACCAAATTGTTAGCAAATCAGAAAAAATTATCAAAATAGTGTTAAAGTTTTTATTTTCGTAGTATGAATACAAGCACCATCCCCGGTCTATTAAATACCTATCACGGCAAGGTAAGAGATGTCTATTATATTGAAAATGAACTACTTGTGATGATAGCGAGTGATCGTATTTCCGCATTTGATGTCATTTTACCAGAACCAATCCCTTTTAAAGGACAGGTTTTAAACCAAATTGCAGCCTATATGCTCGAAGCCACCAAGGATATTTGTCCAAATTGGCTTCTTAATACCCCTGCTCCCAATGTAGCCATTGGAAAAAAATGTACCCCATTTAAGATCGAAATGGTCGTAAGAGGTAATTTAGTAGGACATGCTTGGAGAACCTATCAAGCTGGTGGAAGGACACTTTGTGGCGTGACGCTTCCAGAAGGATTAAAAGAAAATGACTTTTTCCCAAGTCCTATCATCACCCCATCCACTAAAGCTAGTGAAGGACATGATGAAGATATTTCAAAAGAAGCCATCATCGCCAATGGGTTAGCTTCCACAGAAGATTGGGCTATTTTAGAAAAATATGCCCTTGCCCTATTTGCTAGAGGAAAGGAAATTGCTGCTAAAAGAGGTTTGATCTTAGTAGATACAAAATATGAATTCGGAAAGATTGGAGATACCATTTATTTAATGGATGAAATTCACACCCCTGACTCTTCAAGGTATTTTTATGCAGATGGATTCGAAGCTAGACAAGCAAGTGGCGAAAAGCAAAAACAATTGAGTAAGGAATTCGTAAGAGAATGGTTGATTGAAAATAATTTTATGGGCAAGGAAGGACAAACTGTTCCAAATATGTCAGAAGAGTGGATTCAAACTATTTCCAAAAGATATATTGAACTATATGAACAAATCATTGGTGAACCGTTTAAGCCAGAATCAAAATCAGAAAATGATACAATGGAATTGATTCGTGCAAATTTGAATACTTTAGGAATACAATAAAAAAAATCCCGGCCTTGGTCGGGATTTTTTTATTCATACAATCTTTTATTTTACTTCAATATCAATCCCCAATCTTGGTCTTAATCTTTCTTTTGCTTTGTTAAATACTTGCATCCCCTTTTTGACCCCTTTTCTTAATGCTTCTTGTGCTTCTATTGGTAAATGATATACTTCCTTGCATGCAGTGGTGCAACATCCATCAAAAGCCTTTGCGCAATCCTCACATTGAATAAATAGCAAATGACAAGCGTCATTTTTACAATTGGTATGCGTATCTGCAGGCTTACCGCATTGATGACAACTCGCTATAATGTCTTCGGTTATTTTTTCACCTAAGCGTTCATCGAAGACGAAATTTTTTCCTTTGAATTTACTTTCTAATCCAGATGCTTTTATTTCATTAGCATAATGAATCACACCGCCTTCTAAATGAAATACATTTTTAAACCCTTCATGTAACATATACGCACTTGCCTTCTCGCATCGAATACCTCCGGTACAATACATGATGATATTTTTATCCTTATGTGGTTGCATCATTTCTGCAGCCATCGGTAATTGATCTCTAAATGTATCCGAAGGAATTTCAATGGCATTATCAAAATGTCCTACTTCGTATTCATAGTGATTGCGCATGTCAATCACAATCGTATCAGGTGATGCCAATAATTGATTCATTTGTTCTGCATTCACATACTTCCCTTTATTTTCCATACTAAAGTTGGGGTCTTCAATGCCATCGGCCACTACTTTCTCTCTGACTTTAATTTTCAATACCCAAAAACTTTTTCCATTGTCATTCACTGCCTTGTTCAAACGAATGCCTTCGAGTGGTTGAATAGAAAAAAGATAAGTTTTGAACGCTTCAAATAAATGAGTAGGTACACTTATTTGTGCATTGATCCCTTCGGTAGCAATATAGATACGACCAAATACCTGCAATGCAAGCAATGCTTGGTACATGTCATCTCTGAATTGAACAGGATCTGGAATGGGGAAATACTGGTAAAAACTAATTGTCTTGCGTTCGAAAGTCTCTTCGTAGAGTTTTTGTTTCAACTCTTTGTTTGAAACACGATTGTGCAGTTGTGCCATATGGATTTAATTTAAGCTCAATTACAGATTAAGCAAATTGACCCCAAAGGTAAACTTATTCAGGTTTCCTAACAAATGACCCAGTAAGAGAAGCCAATCCACCTAATAAGGCCCCTACAAATGCTGTAACAATTATTAATGCTACGTATGAACCTCCTAATGGAAGGATCTGTGCTACTTTGCTAGATAAGATATGGTTATTTGCCATGTCAATCCCAAAAGCCAACCCAGCCCATAAAGCACCAACGCCTAATGCCCCTGCAATAAATGATTGCAATGGTTTAATTGGCAATGCAATGGCGATGATCAAATTGGTTACTACAAAACTCCACCATGGTAGACTACCGTAAATACCTATTGCATAAGTAACTAATCCTACTAATAATATTGAGAGTATAAATTTCATTTGAATGATTTTAAGTTGATCTAAAAATTAAAAATTAATTAAGCAACCGCTTTTTTAAATTGAAGATGCCATTTTGTTCTTTCATGTTGCTTTAGCTTTTCTTTAGGCAAGAATAACAATCTATAATATTTACCAGCTGCCCAATAATCCACAAAGCTGTCATAATAAGGACTACCTGGATTACCACTTTGTCCACCAGGGTACAATCCATAAGCTTCAATTTCGTCTGTTAAATGCACGACCATTCTCCAGCTAGGTCCATGGTTTTCTCCAGTCGCATTAATGATATTCACGCCTCCTCCAATTGGCAAATTCAACCTGCTCAATGCTGGAATTTTTGTAAGGTGTAAGACTCTTGTTGCTTTAAATGCTTCCCAGTTTAATTTATTTTCTTTTTCTAATTCAATACATTTTAGAGTTGCTTTTTCAATTCCAATGCGCACTTGATCTTTTAAACTTTCTACTTTATCTTTTGTTCTAATATCATCCGCTACCCTAAAATTAGAATCACGATTCATTTGCTCTAATAAAACAAAGGACTCAGGCTTGGTTAATGGAATCAAAGAACCAGCTAATTCATCACCCCAAACTGCGTTCTCCACACTATCCCAAATTAATTTAAAGATGGTGATGCCTTTTTCTGAAGGATCATTGTATAAATTCCATTGTGTCATTGTACCAACCATTCTTTGCGCCTCTTTACTTAATTTATTCAGCTCAACAAACTTCATTAAAGCAGGTCTTGCTTGTTGTGCAAATACATTATAGTTATTCGTTTGTAATGCTTGCATGTCTTGTGCAGTGATTTGTGTTCTACCAGCTAATTGTTGGTTGACACTGATCCCTCTATATAAAGGAAATGAACTTGCAGTACCTAAATAATACGGATAGCTTGCATCTGTTGATTTTTGGTTAGCGCTACTTACAAAACCTCGTGCAGGATTTAGGATCATTGGATTTTCTTCAAAAGGAATAATACCCTGCCAATCATAACTACTATCTCCACCGGGCATGATAAAGTCCCCTTGTCTATCCCATCTTGCTACAAAATCGCCTTGTTGTTTAATCGCGATATCGCCAGTTTTGGTTGCCACTACAAAATTTTGTCCAGGACATTTCCATAATTGAATCGCTTTAGAATAGTCGTCAATATTTTTTGCACGATTTAATTGATAAAATGTTTCTACCCCTGTGGATGCATTGAGTGCAGTCCATTTTACAGCAAGGTTTCGGCCATTGGATTGTGGATTTTGATAATAGGCATCAAACATCACTGGTCCATAATGACTCATCGCAATATTTTCAATCACATCTGCGCTATCTTTTACTTTTATGACTTCTACTCTCTTGGTCACCGATTTCCAAGCACCATTGTACCAATATTCATTTTGTGTGGTATCCTTGAATTTCAATTCATAGTAATCCAACACATCACGACCAGCATTGGTGACACCCCAAGCCAAACTATCATTGAATCCTATAATCACTGCTGGAGAACCTGGGAAGCTTGCACCATAAGTGCTATGTGTAGGTGTGGTGATTTGAACCTCGTACCATAACGAAGGAAGATTCAATCCTAAATGTGGATCACTACATAAAATGGGTCTACCAGACTTTGTCATTGTTCCACCAACCGCCCAGTTATTACTTCCATTGTTAGGATCTGGCGCCTCAGGTGTTTCCACCACTTTTGCAATATCTACTTGTGGTGTTTTTTTCAAATAAACCATGTCTGATTCTAATGGTTTCACAGGAACTATACTTGGTTCGGCATAGGCAGTGCCTTTAGGAATAATTGGATCCAAAGAATCTTGTTGATTGGTATACAATTGATCAAATAAATCATAGCCTAAATAATCTCTTGTATTGGTCAATTGTAAATCTGCACTTGCAGACCTTCCCGTCAAATCATAAGACATAAACATTAAGAACAAATAAGTCTTTTTTGGCGTCCAGTTTTCTGGCTCAAAATTCATCAACTTATATTCAAAGGGTAAATCTTCTGGTGCTAATTGTTTTAAATAGGCGTTCACACCAGCTGTGTAAGCATCCACAGTAGCTTTCATCACTGGATTTTTTTCATTAATATAGGCTTCTGTTTGTTCTGCCCCATACACCATCCCTAATCTTCTAAAAAAACGATCTATCGATAATTTATCTGCCCCTGCTATTTCGCTTAATCTACCAGCAGCCACACGTGTCTGGAAATCCATTTGCCATAGTCTATATTTTGCATGTAGATAACCTTGAACATAATACGCATCTTCATCATTGTCTGCATAGATATGTGGTACTAAACGGTCGTCCATGTACACATCAACATCTCCTTTCAAATCATTGGCAAGGATGGATGCATCAAAATTGGTATTCACTTTTTCTGCATTTTTCCAAAATCCATGTTGTGGAGATAAAAAATAACCCAATCTTGGTGCTTTAGTACCTCCCAATTTTAATTGGATATTGAGTGTAAAGACAAGTCCAGCTGTTACAGTCGCTGACACTAAAAATGGTAGGATGCGCATGGCAGTAATTTAGACCTCTAATGTAGCAATTATTTGCTAATGCCCGCCTTAAAAAAAGCTAAATGGTCTTGAAGGGATAGTGTTGGATGTTTATCCAACAATACTTCCGTTTTCTGGATACATGCATGGAGGAACTTTTGATGTTCGACTGAACCTACAAAAAAGGGCTTGTGGCTGATCGCCAATTGAAGCTCTGCAACCTGTTTCATGATTGCTTGTGTTTTGGGATCCATGTAGGTCTCCACCAATTTATCCCATACATAACCAGATGCAGCAAAATTTGGATGAACAAGGTCTTCTGCATAGAATCTATAATCTCTTAAATCATCCACCACATACTCGTATGATGGAAAATAATCTACTCCATTTTGTTGATGCATTAATTCATGAACCGCATGGATTAAAACAGCTTTACTACGGTTATTTTCAATCAAACCTTCCCTTAAATGGCGGACAGGACTAATGGTAAATGTGGTATGTAATTTTGGATTAAAAGCTTGCAAACGCTCAACCAAATCTTGTAAATTTTTGATAAGCGTATTGGGTTGCATTAAGGATTTATAAAACCAATTGGATGGCCCTTTATGATTATTGGCAACCACCTGACCTTTACCCAAAGGCGCTTCATTGGTAAGATGATACAACCATGCAGAACCTAATGTAATCACCAATCGATTGGCAGTTTTCAAAAAATCATGCGCATTTAAAATGGAACTATTGATATTTTCTAATGCCTCCTTTTGTTCAATCGCAGAAAAACGACTATGATGGTGCCAGCTATGCCAAAGTTCGTTATGTTGAAATAAATCATCCACCTGATACACCCTCCTATCCATGATTTCGGTCAATGTCGTTACAACACTCACCGGATTGAATAAGATGCCATATGGATTCTCAGATAGTTCAAACAAATGTGTCTTAAACTTTGCACCAATATTTTCTGTGAAACATGAACCAATTAACATGAGCTTATCCCCATAGGCTATGGTATAGTTTGAGGGCTTTGCGTCTAATGTTAATTTGAATTTCATTTGAACAATCTTTGCTTCATTGATTCGTACAAGACAATACCAGCAGCAACGGATACATTAAAGGAATCAAAATTGGTCGCCATAGGAATCTTGAAAAAATAATCTGCGGCCTTAGCTAAATAAGGTTGTACGCCTTTTCCCTCATCACCCATAATGATACAACTAGGAATTGTCAAATCTAATTCGTGTACATTTTTATCGGCGCGCATTTCACTTGTAAAAACTTGTATGCCGTTCATATGCAAATCATCCACCGCTTTTAATAAACTACTCACACGAACAACATGTATATGTTCCAATGCGCCTGCACTACTTTTAAATGCTTCTTCATTCAATGCGCCAACGCCTTTGTCTGGTATAATCAAAGCTTGTGCACCACAACAATGTATACTCCTACTAATGGCACCAATATTCCTTACATCGGTAACACCATCTAACATCATAAACAAAGGGACTTCCCCTTTTGCGACTACAAAGTCAATCACTTCTTGTAGGTCTAAATATTTCACATTAGAAATAAATGCAAGTACCCCTTGATGGTTTGCTTTGGTCATACCATTGAGTTTTTCAATGGGCACTAATTGTACAGGAATGGTATGTGTTTTTGCAAATTGCTTTATCTCATCTAAGCCCTCGCCTTGCGCATTTTTTTGTAGTAAGATTTTTTCAATATTCGCACCAGCATTCAATGATTCAATCAATGGTTGACGACCAATAATAAATTTACGTTCTGTAGTAAAACTTGGCCTAGGGCTAAATTTTCTTTGTCCTGTAAACTTTCTTTCTGGCCTGCCGGATCTATCTGATCGATCTGTTCGTTCTGGTCTGTTGTTTCTTTCCTGCATGGGTCAAAGTTATGGATTAAAATAAAAATCCCGTCCCAATTTGTGTCGAGACGGGATTTTAATTCAATGAATGATTTATTTTAAACCAAAGGCTTTTTTAACCTTGGTAACATAATCTAATTTCTCCCAAGTGAATAACTCCACTTTCATCACCTTCTTTTTACCGTCTGGTGTCGTGAATGTTTTAGTCACTGTTTCGTTCTTACGACCCATATGGCCATAAGCAGCAGTCTCACTGTACATTGGTGTTCTTAACTTTAATCGTTGCTCGATAAAGTAAGGACGCATATCAAAAATGCCTTCTACCAACTTGCCAATTTGACCATCTGTCATTTTTACTTTTGCAGTACCGTAAGTATTTACATTGATAGATGTTGGCTTAGCCACACCAATCGCGTAAGAAACTTGTACCAATACTTCAGAAGCTACACCAGCAGCCACTAAATTCTTAGCAATATGACGTGTTGCATAAGCAGCAGAACGGTCTACCTTACTTGGATCTTTACCAGAGAAAGCACCCCCACCGTGTGCCCCTTTTCCACCGTAAGTATCAACGATGATCTTACGACCAGTTAATCCAGTGTCACCATGAGGTCCACCAATGACAAACTTACCTGTTGGGTTAATATGGTACTTGATATCCTTGTTAAATAATTTTGCGTATTTCTTATACTTCGCTTGTACTCTTGGAATCAAAATTTCAATGATATCCTTTTTGATTTTAGCCAACATCTTTGCTTCACCATCAAAATCATCATGTTGAGTAGACACTACAATCGCGTCAATTCTTACTGGCTCGTTTTTGTCGTTGTACTCTAAAGTAACCTGAGATTTTGCATCAGGACGTAAATATTTAATTTGCTTGTTCTCTCTTCTTAATGCAGCT
>CAINOI010000059.1 GCA_903851465.1 uncultured Bacteroidota bacterium | reverse complement strand
GACCTTACCTTTGTCCTATGGCGGCATTACAATTTGAATTAGCAGTAGAGAGTCAACAAGGTGCTTCAAGAGCAGGCACCATCACGACCGATCATGGGGTCATCCAGACACCCATTTTCATGCCTGTGGGGACCATCGGTTCTGTAAAAGCAGTGACACAACAGCAATTAAAACAAGACATCAACGCAAAAATTATACTTGGCAACACCTATCATTTATACCTAAGACCTGGCACAGAAGTGCTTGAAGCTGCAGGCGGCTTGCATAAATTTATGGGCTGGGATCGACCTATATTAACCGATAGCGGTGGCTACCAAGTATTTTCATTGGCCAATAACAGAAAAATTAAGCCAGAAGGTGTGGTGTTTCAATCTCATATAGATGGGAGCAAACATTTGTTCAGTCCTGAAAATGTAATGGATATTCAAAGAAGCATTGGCGCAGATATCATCATGGCTTTTGACGAATGTCCACCAATCCCAAGCACTTATGACTACGTGCGTAAAAGTATGGACCTAACACATACATGGTTGGACAGGTGTTTTAATAGATTGGCTGAGACCCCCGATTTATATGGGCATACTCAAAATTTATTTCCAATTGTACAAGGTGGTTTATACAAGGATTTAAGAAAAGCTTCTTGTGAATATATTGCCTCTAAAAACGCAGTAGGGAATGCCATTGGCGGATTGAGTGTAGGAGAGACCGAGGAAGAAATGTATGAATTCACTGCTTTATGTTGTGACAACTTACCAAAAGAAAAGCCAAGATACTTAATGGGTGTAGGTACGCCTTGGAATATTTTAGAAGCCATTGATTTAGGTGTGGATATGTTTGATTGTGTGATGCCAACAAGAAATGGAAGAAATGGAATGGTATTCACTTCTCAGGGCGTTATCAATATCAAGAATAAAAAATGGTATAAAGATTTTAGTCCAATAGATCCAGGTATCCCCAATGAAATGAGTCAATACTATACTAAAGGATACTTAAGACACTTGTTTGCAGCAGATGAGATACTAGGGATGCAACTAGCAAGTATACAAAATTTATCATTTTACCTATGGTTGGTTGAACAAGCAAGAATACATATTATTGCGGGAGATTATAAAGCATGGAAAACAGCCATGATTCCACAAATCAGTAAAAGATTATAAGCATTGAAAAAACTGGATTGGTACATATTAAAAAAATTTTTGGCAGTGTTTTTCTTTGCCATTTTTTTCTTTGCAGTGATTGCGGTGGTCATTGATGTGAGTGAAAAAACAGATGATTTTGTACGATCTGGTTTGACGAGCTCCGAGATCATAAAAAATTATTATGTTGGGTTTATACCCCATATTATAGCGTTATTATTCCCGTTATTTGTTTTTATCGCAGTGATCTTTTTTACCTCTAAAATGGCTGGACAAACAGAGATTGTTCCTATTTTAGCAAGTGGTACTTCCTATAATCGTTGGTTAAGACCTTATTGGATTGGGGGTTTGTTTTTAGGATTTGTATTATGGATATCCAACCAATGGATTGTACCAAAAGCGAATAATATACGGGGTGATTTTGAAGCGACTTATATTGACGCTAACTCATCCTACAATGCACTTTTAAGAGGTACTAACGATTATTATTTTAGGATAGATTCATTTACTTATGCAGGGATTTATGGCTATGATACTGCATACAAAAGAGGGAGTAACTTTTTTGCCTACACTGTGAAGGGAGACAAAGTGGTGTACAATATCCGAGCGGAGGCCATTATTTGGGACACTGCAAAAAAGGATTGGGAATTGTCGGAAGTGCTGGAACGAAAAGTGACAGACCAAAAAGAATTGGTGGCTTATTTGCCAAACACCCACAAAAAATATCCCTTTAAACCGGTTGATTTGGAAAAGGACAAATATGCTAAAGACAAATTAACGACCCCACAGTTAATTAAACAGATTAGGATGGAAGCTTTAAGGGGATCGGAGGGCTTAAATGAGTTGAAAATTGAACGTTATAGACGAGATGCAACGCCTATTACTGTATTACTTTTAACAATGATTGGCGCCATTATTGCAGGCCGAAAAGTCAGAGGCGGAAGTGGTGCCCATTTGGCGATGGGCTTTACGATTGCCGCTTTATTTATTATCACAGATCGATTCTCTACCATCTTCTCTACAAAAGGCAATTTGCCCCCATTTGTAGCTGCTTGGATACCCAACATAATTTTTATGTTTGTGGTCTATTATTTATACAAAAAAGCCCCTAAATAAGCATTTCTTAGTTAACTTTGTGTCCAATTTTAAATCGTTTATTTAACAATAATTATTGGGTATATGGAAGAGATCAAAGACCGGTTTGGTGAGAAATCAACAGTAGCTGCTGTTGAGATCAAAGAAATGCTTAAAGTGCATGGCGAAAAGAAGATTGGAGAAATCACTTTAGCGCAAGTATATCAAGGCATGAGAGGCATGACTGGTCTTGTTACAGAGACGAGTTTATTAGATGCACAAGAAGGTATTCGTTTCAGAGGTTATTCCATACCAGAACTACAATCAAAATTACCAAAAGTAGAAGGTGGTGATGAACCATTACCAGAAGGATTGTTTTACTTGATGATGATTGGTGAATTACCGAATGACAGAGACGTTAAAAAAATTACAAGTAATTGGCAAAGAAGAAGTCATGTACCCTCACATGTATTTGATGTGATAGATGCATTTCCTTTAAGTGCGCATCCAATGACGATGTATGTTGCAGCAGTGATGGCTTTGCAAACTGAAAGTAAGTTTGCGCAAGAATACGCGAAGGGCATGAACAAAAAAGATTATTGGCAATACACCTATGATGATTCAATGGACTTGATTGCAAGGTTGCCAAGAATTGCTGCATACATCTATAGAAGAAAATATAAGAACAATGAACATATTCATCCAAACGGATTATTAGATTGGGCTGGTAACCTTGCATACATGATGGGTTACGAAGACGAAAGCACAAAAGAATTGATGCGTTTGTATATGACCATTCATGCAGACCATGAAGGAGGTAACGTATCTGCGCATACAACGCATTTAGTTGGTTCAGCATTAAGTGATCCTTATTTAAGTTATGCAGCAGGTATGAATGGTTTAGCAGGTCCTTTACATGGACTAGCCAATCAAGAGGTGATTAAATGGATTTTTGAAATGCAAGATGCAATTGGAACTGAAAGCCCTTCTAAAGAGCAGATTGTTGAATATGTTAAAAAGACATTGGGTGAAGGTAAAGTAGTACCAGGTTATGGTCACGCCGTATTAAGAAAAACAGATCCTCGTTTCACAGCACAAATGGAATTTGGTAAAAAACATTTGCCAGATGACAAATTAGTGAATACGGTTTGGAATATTTATGAAACAGTACCTCCAATTTTGGAATCATTAGGAAAGGTAAAAAATCCATGGCCTAATGTAGATGCACATAGTGGTGCATTGTTAGTACATTATGGCATTGTGGAATATGAATTCTATACCGTTTTATTTGCAGTCAGTCGTGCATTAGGTGTATTAGCAAGTTTGACATGGGATCGTGCATTAGGCTTCCCATTAGAGCGTCCAAAATCAGTCACTACAGCAGCTGTAAAAGATTGGATCGAGGGGGTTGGAGAGAATCTGATATAAAAAGTCTTTGTATAAAAAAGAGCAACGATTTTTTCGTTGCTCTTTTGCTTTTAAGAGACATGTAACAGGGGAATTAGCTCAGTTGGTAGAGCGCTTGCATGGCATGCAAGAGGTCAGCGTGCCTAAAATCCTTTGTTTGTCTACTTCTCAATAACTAAATCAATTAATCCTGTCCCAAACCTGACCCAAAATGGTTAATTAATAAGTTATCTCTATTTATTTTATTCCATTACATTAAGCCAAATCATTTTTGGATAGCTACCCCCAAAAACATACTCAGTAACTGGGCAAAGCCACAAAACATGATCACCTTGCGCGCCATTAAAAACATCTAATTTATAATAAGCTCCATAATCTACTGGGGCATGTCCTTTTTGAACAAGCAAATCTGTGTTCATTCCTTTATTAATCATGCTTATTCTTGCTTCAAAGCCATCATATCTATGCACTGAAACAAACACTTTAACTGAATTGGTATTTTTTGAAAGCTTGTCAAGAAAAGTATCTGCCCCATCAACCATCATCAAATCTGCTTTAGTTCCAAGTCCCATTTCTAAGAAATCTGGTAAGTCAATGAACCAAATCCCACTTTCTTTATTAAATAAAAGTGTTTTTGTGCCTTCTCTTTTAAACCTTTCTATTTCCCTTTTTTCTTCATTTAGTTCATCCATCAATTTGTCAGTCAAATGATTGAAAGTATGATTCATGCCTGTTCTTGCTTTATGAGCATGTTTTAAGTTGTTATAAAGCCATAAGTCACTCTCCCTTATTTCATGAAAATGGAGATCTCTAAATATTGTATCATAGGTCTTGTCTATTTGCTGAATAATTCTCAAACTTTCATTTGTATTATTACTTAATGCAGTTGATTCAAGGTTTATGTATTGTTGCAGCAACCTTTGTACTTCTTTTTCAAATGGTGTTTCTTCTTTAAATTTGGTTTCTTTGTCCATTTCGTAATTATATTTAGATGTTATTAAATTTACAAACAAATTGTGATTTTATAATAAAACCTATGACTATTTAATGATTTCAATTGATAACTTTAAATAGCTTTGTGGGGGAGAGAGTATTGAATACCAAAACTTATGGAGGGGTATCAATTGGGAGTAGTCCCTTCTGTTGTCTATACAAAAAATAATCAGTTTGATTAGAGTATATGGGGACTTCTAATTTGTTTAATTAGAGGGTGGGGTGTTTAAAAAAGGTTATCTGATGCAATAATGAGGCCTCCCTTTACTTTTATATTTTTTTTATTAATATCAGCTTTATTGGTAGCTTTAGATCTGATTGAATACCACATATTCGTTTAAATAAACTAAAAAATTATGAAAAAGAGCCTCATTACAATATTTGCATTATTTTTTATTTCAACTTCATTTGGTCAAAGGGTTGATTTTCAAGAAATCTTAAGGTTTATTGGTAATGGATTTAAGGATAAGCCATTATTCGTAAATAATGTATCAACTGATACTCTAAACTTAAATTCAGTTTCAAATACACTTTTGGGTGGTCAAAATAGAGAAAGTATTGAAATTAAACTACCACTAACAACATATCGCTGGTTTTACAGATTAACTGTACTTGATATAAAATCAAATTACACTTACAGAAACGATGAGACACTATATTTTTTGATGGCAAATAATAAATACCCATCAAATTTATTCACCAATAATGGCAGAATTAATGTTTTTTTTATGGGTCAGTCAGGTGATGTATACAACTTTAAACAAAAGAGGATTTTTTCATATTATAATAATCTTTGTGTCTTTAATGTCAATTCTTTTTATGGTCAAAATAATTTAGTTAATCAAAATTTGTGGATGGGGGTTGAAAATATCAGTGATTTAAAAGGCGTTAAAGTCATTGTTGAAATTGTAGCATTAACTACAGAAGACGAGAAGAATTTGCCTAAACCAATATACCCAAATGTTAATGCCATAGAATCTGAAAAGAAAGTTAAGGAAGCAAAAGTACTTCTTGATTTAGGCGTCCTTACAAAAAAACAATATGATTCAGTTGTAGATAGAAATTCATTAAGATTAACCAAAGAAGAGGCGATTGAAAGGCTTAAAGCAGCCAAAGATAAGCTTGATAAGGGAGAAATTACACAAATTGAATATGACGAGATTAAACGTCTTCTATCACCTATAATCTTAAAAAATTAATTATGAAAACAGTTTTAATTTTACCTTTATTTTTATTAGTTTTTTCGTTAGATTGTAATTCACAAGATTATAAATTAGAATACCAAAAGGCTCAAGTAAAGTTAGAGTCAATATATAAAGAACTTAATTCAATATACAAGAAAAATCCAGTCTTTTTAAGAGCTTTAAAAGAGAATATAAAAGCTTGGTATTGGTACAAACAATCCCAATTTGACCTTCAATTTCCAGGCGCTGATACTGCAGCTAATCCTAAAGCTACTTATGGTAGTATTTATCCAACTTGTGCCAATCATATTTTATTGGATTTAACTAATAAAAGAATTGAAAGTTTACAGCCTTGGTTAAAAGGCGTAAATGAAGGTGAGCTTTGTGCTGGCTCAATCAAGATTAACTATTGATTATCTCCCCAGTTTTTGGATTTACAAAAAATGCCTTAATAGAATGCTATATTAATTATGTTCACATTAGGCACTAAATTGAAACCCTAAAAAAGTGGCCAAAATGGGGTGATGTGCATACATCAACTCTCGTTTACCTTTGTATTTTTTACCAAATACTAAAGTCTTTCCTAGATCACTTTTATAAGAGGTAACCCTGTTAACAATAATTTAAAATAACTTTTTTAGTTAGAGTCATTTTTCAGTTTTTCCTTGATTCTCTTGGTTGTTTGAAAGGCATAAAATATCTTTGCATCTTGAACCAAATTGAAAAATTGGTATCTATAGAAGGACTTTTAAAAGGTAACGCTGTAGAGAAACTTGGGTAATAAACACGCATCCTTGAAATATTAGGTGATCATAGCGTTAAAAGCCTGGGAGTTCAAAAATGGGTCTAATGTTGAAATTTTGTAGCTTGGAGCATTACACAGGGGTATAGGTGTCCTGAATTAACAGGGTTTTTAGCTTTCCAGGGTGGGTGTAAAGATTTAGTTTTATCTCAAAGCTTTATCTGACGTACAGTACAATTATAAAACATTAGTTTAGCAAAGTAAGCATTGCTTATAGGGAGATGTAAAAGTTTGCGAGGGGATAGGTGTGTTTAAGAACAGCTTTTACAATATTACTTATTTTAATACTTGCTAAGACACCATATTCTCTTGAACACAATCACAATTAACGCTTAGACAGAATGTGCTACCACAAGTAGTATGTGCTTTGTATTGTTTAATCTTTAATAAATGTGTATGTCAAAAAGAAATCATGCTGTAATCCTGAGAAACAAAGAAAGAAATTCTTTAAGGAGTCTATCTGAAGATCAAAAATCTCAGATATGGAAAGAAATAACTGGGTATAGTGGTAAGTTCCAGATAAGTAACCTTGGAAATGTCTGTATGGTTAAGTCAAACTTTGATAGAATAGGACTTCCACAATCACTATTTCACAAAAGAAAGCTAAATAGCTTTTTAGTAGTTTACTTTAATATTGGTGGTAGAAGGGTTATTATGTTTGTTCATGAATTAGTTGCAAAAGGCTTTGTTGCAAATCATAATAATTTGAAACATGTCAAGCATAAAAATGGCAACATTTGTGATAACAGGGCTTGTAATTTAGAATGGGTTAGTAAAGTATAATACTAGAGGAGTTAGCTCAGCTTCTCGCTTATAAAGGCTATTAATTCTGATTTGAAAATTGAATTATCTTTACTTACTTTAAAGAGTTGTTCCATAACCTTGATATCAATTAAACCCTCTTTAAGTCCCTCACATAATTTAGGGTTTTCGTTAATCCAAGATGTTTTAAATGAATGATTTTTGGCGAAAGAGGTTATAATATTTACACGCTTATTAATTGGAAACTGCTCAAGAGTAATTTTTAATTTATTAATTTCTTCTAGAAAGCTTGAAAAGTTATTAATATCAAAGCTTTCATTTTCACTTATTGATATATTAAGGGTTGGAGATATTTGTCTATTAGTATAGCTTGATATATTGCTTTCAATATATTGATTAATCCTTAATTGTGTATTTGATAATGATTGATGCTCAGTTTCACTTATTAAAAGAATAAATTTGTTACTTCCATCTAACATTAAAGCCAGCTTGTTATTATCATGAAATTTATGGACAAATTTGTAGCAAGTGCCCTCAATTTCTAATTCAATTTTATTGCCAACAAGGTATTCCCAAGAACCCTTTTTTGTTATTCCATTTTCTGTTATTCTAAGAATATTTGGGTTCTCTTTAAAATTATAAGATATTTTCAGACTTGAATTTAAATAACCTCTATTTTCTGGATCTTCAAGTACTTGAATCCAATCTTTACTTTTAAGAATTGTTGTATTGTCTAGTCTTTCATTTAGCCTAACAAGGCTTGGTATTATATCAGACAAAAATTGAAGCATAATATTGAGTTTCTTAAAAAGAGTTGTTTATCAATCAAATATAGCAACTTAGTTAAATATTTGGAAGCTCCTTTGGAATTTGTATTTGGTGAGTATAGTTTTTCAAAGCAACCTCAGGACTATTACCCATTAAAAAGGCTGTCATTACTGGTGATATCCCACTATCAATGCATCTACTTCCAAATGTATGTCTGCAGGCATAAAGCACTCTTTCTTGGATTCCAAGCCCTTGCAGTACCTTCTTAAAGACTCTTGTTTGAAAATTGTGGTCATCAATTGATTTACCTTTTGGAGACTGAAATACCAGATCATCATTATTCTTATTTTGAATGATTATCCAAAGCACTTCTCTTAGGTCTGGAGTTAGAGGTAAGGTACGCTCCTTACCATTTTTGGTTTCTTTTCTTATTCTATTTTTATAGCTTGATCCTTTTAATGACCTAGCAAATGCTTCTTTAATATGAATTTGGTTTGTTTCTAAGTTAATAGAGCTTACTCTTAATCCAATAGCCTCTGCATTACGAACACCAGTTTTGAACAGAAAGTAAATGAATGGGTAATAATGAGAATGTTTGAAGGCAGATTTATTAGGGGTAAATGTATCATTCTTAAATGCTCTCAAAACTGAACTAATTTCTTCATTGGTAAATGGTGCTCTTTTTGGCTCAGTTGATTTTC
>CAINOI010000058.1 GCA_903851465.1 uncultured Bacteroidota bacterium | reverse complement strand
TGCCAATTAAAGGCACCGCAATCTGCCATCCTACAATCAAGTCCTTTAATGGATAAGTAATGGTACCCTTGTCAAACTGAATGCCTGTCATCAATTTACCTGTATAAGTCATTGTCAATGAAGTACATAGATTAGGTTTAGCAGTATCACCAGGGGTAATGATTTGGTATAAAATACCACTTGGGTGGACCGTATAAGTAATGCCATTGTTGTTACAAAAAGCCACCATAAGCGCTCTTTGAGTTACAGAACTATCATTCACATATTGCGCTTTTACAGCACAAGCGGTGGATTGAGGGTCATTATTGTCTGATTTGCTACAAGCCGATAAAAGGGCTATTGAAATAAGGATAAAAAACAGGCTTAAAATGGAGAATAAACTTGTTTTTGAGGTGTTTTTTGTTGTTAGATGGATCATTAGGATGATTTTTTATTTTTTAAGTGCTTGATTTCGTTAAAACGTTGTTCATTCATTTCCCAGGTAAACTGTTGGTAAATCCAGCCAAATCCTACAGAAATCAATATAATGGCGATTAAAATCCATATGATATTGCCTCTAGAATTAGCCACCATATTGGCTCTTTCATACCAACCCATTTCTGCTATGAGCAAGACCACAATACCCATCAATAAACTTACACTAAATCCTCTTAAAAAGGGTTTTCGTTTATAATGGGGTAGTGTTCGTTCTTTTTCCCAATAGGAATAAAATGCGGCTTCGTCTGGGTGAATCATGCACAAATTTATGCATTGAAATCTGTATTCCATTGCTTTGCCTATATTTAGTATACATTTTTACAAAAATCTAAACAGATGAAACCCTTTATTCAAAAATTTGGCATCACTATTTACATGCTCATTTTAATGCTTCATTTATTTGCCCAACTACTTGGGTATACAAGTCTTCAATACGGTTCTAAATTAGTTTTACTCCCTTTATTGATGTTGTTTTTTTATGCGCAACCATTTTTTGCATCAGCAGCCAAAACCAAGTACCTTATTTTGTTGGGCTTGTTTGGATCATTTTTAGGGGATGCATTTTTATTATCAGAAGCTTATTTTATTCCTGGCATGATTGCCTTTATGACGACCCATATTTTTAATATCTTATTTTTTCATCCATTGAAACCTACCAATGGGAAATTGAATAGTAAATACTTCATTGCATTGTTTGTATTGACAGCCTTTTGTGTATTTGTTTATAGTTTCTTGAAAGATGCAATGGGCGCCTTAATTTATCCAATTCTAGTCTACATGATTTTAATTTCAACTTCTGCCTTATATACTGTTAGGGCTTCATTGAATGCAAAGGCAAATAAGATTGCAGATTTATTTTGGACTCCTGGAATGTTGTTTTTTATAGCATCAGATGCTGTACTGGCTTTTAATAAATTTTATTGGTCTAGTCAAAGTCCAATAGACAATATTGGTTTGGTCACCATGGCAACTTATGGTATTGCACAAATGTTATTGGTTAAAGGGTTTCAATTGTATTTTGCTAAAACATCCACAAGAGTTTAAAAATATTTTTGAATGAATTTCATTTGAAATAAGTTCAACTTGTACAAACAAAAAAGTCCTCCAATTGCTTGGAGGACTTTTTTTATACTTTCAGTAAAAGTTTTAGTAACCCATACCGCCCATATCAGGAGCACCTCCGCCATGTGGAGCAGTTTCTGGTTTTGGTTTGTCAGCAATGACACACTCTGTTGTTAACAACATAGAGGCGATAGATGCCGCATTTTCCAAAGCAATTCTTGATACTTTAGTAGGGTCAATAACACCTGCTTTAAATAAGTTTTCGAAAACTTCTGTTCTTGCATTGAAACCAAAGTCGTCTTTGCCTTCTTTGATTTTTTGTACAACAATAGAACCTTCGATGCCGCTATTTTTAACAATTTGACGAAGTGGTTCTTCAATTGCACGACGTACAATTTGAATACCAGTTGTTTCATCATCATTAG
>CAINOI010000057.1 GCA_903851465.1 uncultured Bacteroidota bacterium | reverse complement strand
ATACCACCTACAAATAATCCAGCTAAAACTGGAGCTTTGTAAATATCAATTTGATCAATACCTGCAATACCTACAAATGCAGCGAATAAAGCCAATGAAGTTAAAGCAGCTGACGCAATAGCAAATCCTTTACCAGTTGCAGCAGTTGTATTTCCAACAGCATCTAAATTATCTGTACGTTCACGAACTTCAGCTGGTAATTCACTCATTTCAGCAATACCTCCTGCGTTATCTGCGATAGGACCAAATGCATCAATCGCTAATTGCATCGCTGTTGTAGCCATCATACCTGCAGCAGCAATGGCTACTCCATATAAACCTGCACAAGCATAAGAACCATAGATACCTGCAGCCAATACTAAAATTGGGTAGAAGGTAGATTCCATACCAATTGCTAAACCACCAATAATATTCGTCGCATGTCCTGTGCTTGATTGTTTGATGATACTTAACACTGGTCGTTTGCCCATTGCAGTATAATATTCTGTGATGATACTCATTAAAGTACCAACGATTAAACCAACTGCAATCGCACCAATTACACCAGTTCTTGTGAATTCTAATCCACGCAATGTCATTGTTTCAGGTAGGATATAGTTCACTAAGAAATAACATGCAATCGCAGTTAAAACCATTGAACCATAGTTACCCATATTTAAAGCTTTTTGAACTACTGCTGTAGTCAAAGGCGCATTTTCGCTAATTCTTACAAAGAAGGTTCCCACGATAGATAATAAAATACCTACACCAGCAATCATCATTGGTAATAAGATAGGAGATAGACCACCAAAATTATCCACTAAAACAGTACCATTTGGACCAGTTACTTCCTGACCTAATACCATTGTAGCCAACACGGTTGCCACATAAGAACCGAATAAATCGGCACCCATACCAGCCACATCACCCACATTATCACCTACGTTATCTGCAATGGTTGCAGGGTTACGAGGATCATCTTCTGGAATACCAGCTTCTACTTTACCAACTAAATCCGCACCTACGTCAGCAGCTTTAGTATAGATACCACCACCTACACGCGCAAATAAGGCGATAGATTCAGCACCTAAAGAGAATCCAGTTAATACTTCGATTGTTCTTAGCATTTCTTTTGGATCACCAGAAACATAGAAGTATTGTTTTAATATTAAATACAAACCACCAAGGCCTAAAACAGCTAAACCAGAAACACCTAATCCCATTACAGATCCACCTGTAAATGAAACATTCAATGCTTTTGATAAACTTGTTTTAGCAGCTTCAGCTGTTCTAACATTTGCTTTAGTAGCTACTTTCATACCAATGTAACCAGCAGTCGCACTAAATACGGCACCGATTACAAAAGCAACTGCAATCGTCCAGTGGCTATCTTCGTTTTTAGTGGCCATGAAACCTAATAATAAGGCAACAATCACAACGAAATATCCTAGGATTTTCCATTCTGCTTTTAAAAACGCCATTGCACCTTCCGATATGTAAGTGCTGATTTCTTTCATTCGATCGTTTCCAGCTGGTTGCTTAGATACCCAATTGAATTTCAACATTGTATACAATAAACCAAAAATACCCATGGCCGGAACGGCATAAAATAGAAGATCTTTCATAAGCTATACTTATATTCTTTTGTTTAAGATTAAGGAGTGCAAAAATAGGGGGTAAAGTCCAAAAAAACGATAAAATAAGGGTAAAATGCACCATTTTAGTCTACAAGCGCCGTGGTATCCTCTTTTCCTGTAAAGACTGCCGCAATCTCCTTGCCTTTATAGATTGCACGGTTGTATTTGTTACCTAAAATGATGATTGTGGCTGTTTGATTCACTAATCTAGTGAATACAGTGTTATTTCCATGCCACCATCCATTGTGGTAAATCAGCTTTTCTTCGTTTGGCTTGGCCAAAACACGCCAACCTAAGCCATAATTATGCCAGTACTTATTGGTTGGGCTTTTAGGTTCATAGGCCATTTCCAATGTGGCAGGTTGTAAAAAACGACCCTCAGTTAAAGCTTTATCCCATAAATAGAGATCTCTTGCAGTACTGTAAATATTCTTATCGCCATAAATCATATCATATTTTTCTACTTGATAGGGCACCATTTGTGCATTATAGGAGGGTAAGTATCTATCCATGTTTTGTTGACTCATCACAAAACTATGTTCCATTTTAAGTGGCTTAAAAATGGTTTCTTGCATGTAAGTAGGGAAGTCCTTACCAGTAATTTTTTCAATGATTAAAGCCATTAGTACATAATTGGTATTACAGTACCTAAAAACACGATCTGGATTGGCCGCAATTGCAGGTTTTCTTTGAATCATAAAATCCAATACATCTTGGTTGGTATAAAAACCTGGTCTAAAAGGGGCTTCGTTTTTTACCAATACCAATTTCTTTGCCCATCGGCCTCTTTTGGTTTTGTAACGAACAGATTTATATTGTTTAGTCTCCATGAAGTAGGTATAATCAGGCAAGCCACTTCTATGCGATAATAACATCTCAATACTAACATTTTTATAAGGGAATCCTGGCAAATAGGTTTCAACATATGCTTTCAGGTCTAATTGATCCTTTTCCCATAATTGAAGAGCCGCCATGCCCGTGAAAGTTTTAGAGACAGAAGCCAAATGAATAGCCGTTGCTGCTACTAAAGAATCCTTCGTTTTATAATTTGCAAAACCTTTGTAATCTTCAAATATGATTTCCCCATCTTTAGCAACTAAAATTTGACCGCTAAAATTTTTGTTCCCTAAAATAGATTGGTATTTTAATTTTATTGCTTCGGCAAACTGTTCCTTTTCGACAGCTGTGATTTTATTGTAGGTAAAATTATTAGCTGAAACATTATAATTTGGTCCTTGACTTGATCCACAAGAAGCAGTGAATATTAAAATTTGAAATAATAAGAAAAATCGAACGATCATCTGTTAGTATTTAGGGGTATGACTATATAACGAAGTTTGGATAGTTTATATTGTGATTAAAGTCAAAAGAGCATTTTTTAAATTAACTTTGTTTTATGAGCAAAATTGACCTTACCAGCTACCCCAAAGATAGAATTAAAGTACTGTTTTTAGAAAACATAAGTGACAAGGCGGTACAATACTTCAAACAACAAGGTTATGCAGATGTTAAGAAAGTGTCGGGTGCTTTAAGCGAGGAGGAACTGATTAAAGTGATCAAAGATGTGCATATTTTAGGTATACGTTCTAAGACCTTTATTTCCAAAAAAGTTTTGGATAGTGCAAAAAAATTACAAGCAATTGGTTGTTTTTGTATTGGTGTGAACCAAGTGGATCTAAAAGCATGTAAACAAAAAGGGATTGCAGTTTACAATGCGCCATATAGCAATACTAGGAGTGTGGCTGAATTGGTGATTGGAGCTTCCATATTATTAATTCGTAGAATTCTTGATAAAAATAAAGCAGCCCATAATGGTGTATGGAATAAAGATGCCAAAGGTAGTTTTGAATTAAGAGGCAAGACAATGGGCATCATTGGTTATGGCAATATCGGAACTCAATTAAGTGTGATGGCAGAAGCGATGGGGATGCGTGTGCAATTTTTTGATATTGAAACGAAGTTGCCTTTAGGAAATGCACAAGTAAGAAAATCAATTAAAGAAATAGTAAGTAGTTCAGATATTATTTCATTGCATGTACCAGAAACAAATCAAACTAAAAATTTGATTAACAAAACAGTGCTTAAGCAATTTAAAGCAGGTTCTATTTTAGTCAATTATGCTAGGGGAGAAGTGGTGGATTTAGAAGCTTTAGCAGAAGCCATCAAAGAGAAACATATAGCTGGTGCAGCAATTGATGTATTCCCTGTTGAACCAGAAAAAAATGGTGATGCATTTAGCACACCGTTACAAGGTTTATCCAATGTATTATTGACACCACATATTGGCGGATCTACGGAAGAAGCCCAAGAAAATATTGGAGAAGACGTTAGTATTAAATTATACCAATACCTCGAAAGAGGTGTATCCAATGGTTCTCATACCATTCCATCATTGAGCTTGCCACCTGTTGACGGTGCGCATCGAATTTTACATATTCATAAAAATGTACCTGGAGTGTTAGGTGCCATCAATACATTATTGTCTAAAAACAAAATCAATATTGTGGGTCAATACTTAAAAACAAATGATGAAATTGGTTATGTTGTGCTAGATGTGGATAGCAAATTATCCAAGCAAGCCATGACATTATTAAAAGAAGTGAAAGAAACTATCAGGGTTAGGATGCTGTATTAATAGCCGCAAGCATTGCCTTAATTTCATCCACATCTACATCAAAATATTGCATGTTTTCTTGCATGGTTGGTTGATTGAATTCCATTTTAGAGGGCATCGCTTTTCTCGCAGAACTATGCATTTCCTTGGCACCTGTTTGTGTAACAATGGTTGCAATATTATCTGCTCTTACACCACTTCCTGGTAAAATGATGATACGATCTTTTGCTTTTTCAATCAATTGTTGAATAACTGGAATCGCATTGCCTACACTCGGCACTTGACCACTTGTTAAAATTCTTTTGCATCCAATATCAATCAATTGTTCTAATGCCAAAAATGGATCTTGACAACGATCAAATGCTCTATGAAAACTTATTTCCATTTGGCCAGCAGCTTGAATTAAAGCACTTGTTCTTTTCGTATCAATATTTCCATATACATTCAATAATCCAATCACTGCTCCTTTAAAACCCAATTGTTGACAAGCGATCAAATCATTTTGCATCACCTGAAATTCTCTATCTGTGTATAAAAAATCGCCGCCTCTTGGACGAATAATAGGGTAAACAGGCTGCTTGGTTAATTGAGACATTAATAATAAACTTCCATAAGAGGGTGTCGTTCCACCTTCCATTGGATTTTCACAAAATTCAATTCTATCTGCCCCTGCAGCTAAAGCATTCAAGGCAGCTTCTATATTAAACGCAGCAATTTCAAGTAATACTTTTGACATCTATAAATTTATATTAAAAAAGCAGCATCATTTAATTTGTTGCCTTCGTTGTTATACACTGAAAAGTTAAAACCTTTTTGTAACGAATAAGCACCAACTTTCCCTTTTTTATTGATGGCAACAAAGCAAACTTGAATGTCTTTTGCTTTATCTTTTTTGATTCGATTGATTTTCTCAACAACAAGTCTACTTGCTTCTTCTGGGCTTTTTCCCTGACGCATCCATTCCACCACGGCACTTGCACCAGCAACTCTTATCACATCTTCTCCTTGACCAGTAGCTACCACAGCGCCCACTTCATTGTCAACATATAAACCTGCACCAATAATAGGAGAGTCACCCACACGGCCACGCATTTTAAATCCAGCACCACTTGTAGTACAGCTACCGCTTAGGTTCCCAAATTGATCCATTGCAATCATACCAATGGTATCATGATTCCACTCACCATCGCTTAGTTTTTTTGGTGCATCGAATGCAGGATCATTATAACTAACAGCTTGATTTTTCTCCACATTAATGATTGGTTGATAATTGGATGTTTTCAACCATGCTTTATAATTCTTTTTTGCTTGATCAGATAAGTCAGCAGATTCTAAGGCAAATCCATTGGCTAAAGCAAATGCTTGTGCACCTGCTCCCACCAAAAACACATGCGGTGATTTTTCCATGACTTTTCTAGCCACAGAAATTGGATGTTTGATGCGTTCTAAGAATGCCACCGAACCACAATTAAACTGATGATCCATAATAGACGCATCTAAAGTAACAATCCCATCTCTATCGGGGTTAGCGCCTAATCCAACACAACAATTCAATTCATTTTCTGTGACCATCACACCTTGTTCAACTGCATCCAAAGCAATGCCGCCATTTTTTAATACTTCCCAAGCAGCTACATTCGCTCTTAAACCTGCATCCCAAGTTGAAGCAACAATTGGTTGGATTTTATTTGAGGGATTGGTTGACTGGATGAAATTTGGTATGGAGAAACTAGTGATCCCTAATCCACTCAAATTGATAAATTTTCTTCTGTCCATAGTGATAGTGCTGTTAATATTCAGTTCTTAAAGATAGTCAGTAAGCGCTTAATTTTGTACATTTATACTGATTATGATGCAAAGAATATTTGATCAATATGGATGGGAAAATGCGACTGCTATTCCATTAATTCAAGGTTTAATTAATCAAACTTTTGAACTGCGAACTACGCAAGGTGATTTTATTCTACAAAATATCAATACAAAAGTATTCAAAGATCCATATGCCATTGATCATAATATCAAAAGCATTGGACAATATTTTCACACCAACAAAAAGGAGCAACTCTTTACGCATTTAGTACCCAATTTAAGAGGGGAGACATTGATCGAGTGGGAGGGAAAGCATTATCGTGCATTTAAGAAAATGGAGGGTATCGCATTGAATGTATTAACAAATGCAAATCAAGCTAAAGAGGCTGCGCATCAATTTGGGAAATTTACTGCGAGTTTAACTGCATTTCCAATAGGGGCCTTAAAAGTGACAATCCCTCAATTTCATGACCTAGCTTTAAGGTACCATCAATTTGAGCAAGCTTTGATTCATGGAGATGCTAACCGAATGGATACAGCAAAAGACGCGATCCTGTTTCTACAATCCCATCAAGCTTATGTCAAAAAATGGTTGGATTTTACATCCAATAAAGAAGCACATTTAAGGGTCACGCACCATGATACAAAAATTAGCAATGTCTTATTTAAGGACGATAATGCAATTTGTGTCATCGACCTAGATACAACTATGCCAGGATATTTTATTAGTGATGTCGGTGATATGTGCAGAACCTACCTCTGTCCAGTGAATGAAGCCTGTCAGGATTTAAGTCAAATTAAGGTCATTCCAGAAAGATGGACTGCAATTCAAAATGGCTACTTAGATGCCATGGGCGCTTTTTTGACCCCTTTTGAAAAAGACCATTTTGCATTTTCTGGACAATGTATCATCTATATGCAAGCCCTTCGATTCTTAACCGACTATTTACAATTAGACCAATATTATAAAGTAGATAGACCTGGTCAAAACTTAGACCGTACCTTAAATCAGAACCACTTGTTGATAGCATTCAATCAATTAGTTTAAAACTGGTCATCCATTGCAAAATCAGCCTTTCTATTTTTCCATTTACCACGGGTGAAATCAGGGATTTCTTGTACTTGACCATTTTCTGCAATTGATTTCTCCGACAATGGGGTAATGGCATACCAGGTAGCTAAATCATACACATCCATAGGGAATGGAACGCTTCTTTTAATACATTCTAAAAAGGCATTGACTACAAAAAAGTCCATACCACCATGTCCAGCTCCAGCTGTATCAGATTCGTAACGCTTCCATAAAGGATGGTCATGTTGCTTTAAATAGGCTTCTGGGTTTTCCCATTGATGGGATTTTGGTGATAGTCCATCTATATACATATGTCCAGAGGTAAATTGACCAGATGAAAAGTCCTGCCAAAGCCCTTGCGTACCTTGAACCCTGAAGCCAAGATTATAAGGACGGGGAGAATTGGTGTCATGTGTTAATAATATCGTCTCTCCATTAGCTGTCTGTAGACTTGTCGTTACAATGTCTCCTAATTTAAAATTTAATTTCGCATTAGGGTGATTTTCACCACCTTGTGGATGGTTAACTATATATTTATGTAAACCTCTTGCCTTAGTTGCTACGGAAGAAAGTCTTGTTAATTGATTCCCTCTATTGATATCGAGCATCATAGCTACAGGTCCAAGTCCATGTGTAGGATACAATTCTCCATTCCTATATAAGGAGTGGTTTGTTCTCCATTTTGCCTCACTGAACCCTTTTTCACCAAATTCAGCCCCTGAATTGTAGGCTGTTACACCATTATTGAACTTGACACCCCTTAAATCATGCTTATAGCCGCCTTCCAGGTGTAATAATTCACCAAATAGGCCTTTTCTAACCATATTATAGACAGCTAACACATCACGACGATAACATACATTCTCAAGACACATCACAGGAACATTGTACTTTTCACTCGCATTCACCACATCCCAGCATTCCTTTATATTGTTGGCACCACAAACTTCTACGCCTGGAATAACACCATTTTTGATCGCTTCTATGGCTTGAGGGATATGCCATTCCCATGGAGTAGCAATGATGACCGCATCAATATCCGTTCTTTTAAGTAGGTTTTTATAGTCTTCCTTGCCATTTTTATATTCTATAGCGGCTGGTCTTCCAGCTTTTTTAAGGAGGTTTTGTGCATCAGCTAACATCTTATCATCTGGATCGGCAAAGGCAACTATAACGACATCTTGACGATTTACCAACATATCGATATGATTTTGGCCTCTAAATCCAGTTCCAATAATGGCCATTTTTACGATATCTTTTTTAGCGTTGGATTGCGCTTTGATGAACTGTGGACTTAAACTTAAAGCAATGGATGCTAAACCAGCGTCCTGTACAAATTTTCTTCTAGATGAATGTGATGGCATTGTGTGATATGTTTATCCTACAAAATACAACCTATTTTGTATCTAACAAACAGTCTATTGATCGAATTAAACCTATATTTAATGCTTATAATTAACATTATGTTAAATAACATATTGGAGATAATACCCTGTTGATAGTCTTGATTAAAATATTCATTTAGTATGGTGTTAGCTCTATTTAACTATTAGTCATAAAAAAGCCCTCCCGTTTGGGAAGGCTTTAAAAATTTAAAAGTTATTGAGTTCATTATGCGTTCAATAAAAGAGGATCTCTATTGGTATTTGTCATGCAACAAATCATACTTGTTAAACTTGGCGTCTAATTCATCATATAGCTTTTGATTAGCCCTGTTTTTGTCTCTTTTAGAGGCATACAAAGTTGCTAAGAAATCTACCGATCTTGCAGCTACATTCTTTTCTGTTTTACTCAATGTGGTTTTGTCCTTTATAATATTGAAAGCATTTTCGATCCACTCAATGGCTTGGTCCACTTTTGCCTTCATTGGTGCATCTAAGGCTAGATTCAATTTTTTGATAGAATCCTGTTGAGCTTTGAATTTAGCATCAAAAGCCAATTTCTTTTTAGGATCTTTAGGTGCTACTGGCTTATTGGCATTTAATTGTTGTAAGGCCCTGATATTGTTACCAACTTGGTCATCATAGACTGTATATTGGTTGTAGTAGCTAATACCTACATTGAAAGCTGCTGCAAAATTTGAATTGTTCAATTTATAAGCTCTTACATAGGCATCCGCTGCTTTATCTAAGAAAAAGTTCGCCTTCTCATCTGATAAACCATCTACATTTCTGGAAGACATGAACATGTCTCCATACATCTGACATTCAGTTTCATTTAATGAATTTGCTGTGATTTGAGCTTCATAAGCAGCCACTTTTTCATCTGCGGATAAGTTTTTATCAATATAATCTGCTCTAAATTCAAACCATTTTTCTTCTGGATATGCTTTTTCAGCAAAAACATAATACTTGTCAAACTGCGCTTTCTTTATTTCTTTAGGCTCTTTATTATTTGAATCTATGTAATGAATTAACACATATTTATAGATGTCAATTAAGTCAGGTGCTTTCATATTTGCCTCAATCATTCTAGTATAATGCTTCATGGTTGTTTTGGCATTACCAGCATTTTGGTTGGAATAACCTGCATACATTAAAGTAGTTGTGTCAAATGGTTGCTTATTCGTAGACCACCCTTTTGAAAAGATAATATCACTTAACACGACACCTCTATCAAAACTAGCAGCTGCTTCTTTCCATTTCTTTTCTCCGAAAGCAGCTACACCATCTTTAAAACTCTTAATATAAACCTCAAAAAATGGCTCTTGACCACTTTTGATTGCAAAAGTGAATTCAGGATCCGCTTTGATATAGTCTTCTAAACTCTTTAATAATTTATCGGTAGCATCTGGATATTTTGCAGCTGGGTCCTTAGACAACCCTGCATAAATTTTTGATTTCCAGTAATACCCTTCTGCAGTGGTTTCTAAACTAGTTTTTTTAACAACCGCTTTTTCGTATTCTGTTTTGGCAACCTCAAAGTTGTTTAATAATAAACTCGTCTCTACTTTTTTAAAGTCTTGAGCCAAAGTTGTTTGCATCAATGTCATGAAGAACATTGCACCAATCCATTTTTTCATAATGATTATTTTAAAGTACTAAAGTTATAAAATTTATGCTTCAGGCGTATCATCGCCTTCATTGTTTAAGGTATCATCAATCGGGTTTTCTGCAGCATCAGTTGAAGATTCATTTGAGTCATCAGCTATAATCCCTTCAGCACTAACGGTTTCCCCTTCCTCAGGTACATCTTGTTCTTCGATCTTAGAAGTCGCTGCAATCTCATCGTTTTCGTCTAATCGAATCAATTTAACACCCTGTGTGGCTCTACCCGCTTCTCTAATATCAGCAATACTAGTTCTTATAGTTACACCAGACTTACAAGTGATAATAAGGTCTTCTTTTTCTAAGACATCCATTAAACCAACCAAGGATCCTGTTTTTTCAGTCACATTAATTGTTTTAACACCCTTACCACCACGGTTGGTGATACGATAGTCGTCTATTGGTGTTCGCTTACCATAACCTTGTTGACTTACTACTAAAATGGTACGATCTTTATCTTCTCTGCTTACACAAACTAAACCAACTACTTCGTCTGTTTCATCATCCACTTCGATACCAGCAACCCCAATCGCACCTCTTCCTGTTGGCCTTACTTTTTCTTCTGGGAAACGAATAGCACGACCAGACTTCACCGCCATCATCACTTCATTGTTACCATCTGTTAAACGTGCTGCTAATAATTCATCGCCTTCGTTGATTGTGATGGCGTTTACACCATTCACTCTTGGACGACTAAATTCTTCTAAACATGTTTTCTTGATGATCCCTTTCTTGGTACATAAAATGATATAATGATTATTCACATAATCCTTATCAGCCAAATTACGCACTTCAATAATGGCTTTTACTTTATCGTCTTGTGGAAGTTGAATTAAGTTTTGGATAGCTCTACCCTTACTTGTTTTTTCACCTTCTGGAATTTCATAAACACGCATCCAGAAACATCTTCCTTTTTCTGTAAAGAACAACATCGTATCATGGGTAGATGCAATAAATAAATGCTCTACATAATCTTCTTCTCTTGTCTTAGAACCAATGGCACCGCGTCCTCCACGTTTTTGTTGACGATATTCAGTCGCAGATGTACGTTTGATATAACCTAAGTGAGAAATGGTAATCACCACGTCTTCTTCTTCGATTAAATCTTCGATACGCATTTCATCCGCCAAATATTGTATCTCTGATTTTCTTTCGTCACCGAACTTATCTTTTACTTCTAATAATTCAGTTTTGATTAATTCAAAACGTAAATGTTCGCTACCTAATAATTCTTTTAAAGAAGCAATCAGTTTCATCAATTGATCAAATTCTTCTTTAATTTTCTCACGCTCCATGCCTGTTAAACGTTGCAATCTTAATTCTAAAATTGCTTTAGCTTGGATCTCTGATATGCCCCATCCTGCTGTGATTAAAGCTTCTTTAGCTGCCTCTGGATTAGCAGAATTTCTGATTAAACGAATGACTTCGTCCAAATGGTCTAAGGCAATTAAATAGCCTTCTAAAATATGTGCTCGTTCTTCGGCTTTTCTTAATTCAAATTTAGCACGACGAATCACCACCTCCATTCTAAAATCAACAAACTCCAAGATCAAATCTCTTAGATTCAAAATTCTAGGACGGCCTTTTACCAACGCCACATTATTGATACCATAACTGGTTTGCAATTCTGTGAATTTGAATAATTGATTAATGATCACTTGTGCCACTGCATCTTTACGTAATTCAATCACAATACGAGTTCCCTCGCGTTTGTTACTTTCATTATTGACATGCGTAATCCCTTCTACTACTTTATCCACCACCAACTGACCAATTCGATCTGTTAAGTGATCGCGATTTACTTGGTAAGGAATTTCATTGATCACAATCATCTCACGACCGTTGGCTTTGGTTTCTACATTGCACTTTCCACGCACCACCACACGACCACGTCCTGTCATCAAACCTTGCTTCACGCCTTCCATACCATAAATCACGCCACCAGTAGGAAAATCGGGTGCTTTTACAATCGTAATTAATTCTTCGATCGTGATATCTTTATTGTTGATGTAGGCGATACAACCGTCTACTACTTCATTCAAATTATGTGGTAACATATTCGTCGCCATACCCACCGCGATACCAGATGATCCATTTACTAAAAGCTGAGGAATCCTTGTAGGGAGCACACTTGGCTCGGATAAACTATCATCAAAGTTCAACTGATAATCTACCGTATCTTTTTCCAAATCATCCAGCATGGCTTCGGAAATCTTTTGTAAACGCGCTTCTGTATAACGCATTGCTGCTGGCGGGTCACCATCTTGGTTACCAAAGTTACCCTGTCCATCCACCAACTTATAACGCATTGTCCACTCCTGTGCCATACGCACTAAAGTATCATAGATTGCTGTATCACCATGTGGGTGAAATTTACCCATCACTTCTCCAACAATACGAGCAGATTTTTTATAAGCTTTGTTGCTATTGTTTCCTAACTCATGCATCGCAAACAAAACACGACGATGAACAGGTTTAAAACCATCACGCACATCAGGTAATGCACGCCCAACAATCACAGACATTGAGTAGTCAATGTAAGATGTTTTCATCTGCTCTTCGATGTTAACTCTAATCACGCGATCATTGTCTTGGGTCTGTTCTAGACCTAAATTTCCATCTAAATTTTCTTCCATATTTTTTGTTTCTTATAGTCTATTTCCAGTGGTCAAAAAGACCATGGATATGTACCTTTACGAAGATACCTTTTTGACCCCTTTTTTAGGCTTAAAATCACTATTAATTTACACAATTTTATCCACAGTTTTTGGTAATAAATACTAACTTTAACCTATACATTTTTAACCACTTATACATTTCCCAATGGCCCAAAAAATTCTCATTATTGGAGCTGGCAAATCTGCCACAGTTTTAATCCAATATTTACAGCAAAAAGCGGTCGAAAATGATTGGTATGTCCTACTTGCAGACGGTGACGAGGCCATGGCTAAAATTAAGTGGAATAATGCCCCCAATGGAACTGCCCTAGGGATCAACATAGAAAATGAATTAGATCGTCAAAATTTGGTTCAAAAAGTGGATATCGTGGTATCTATGCTACCTGCACAACTCCATTTTTTAGTGGCAAAAGATTGTCTTCATTTTGAAAAACCATTGTTTACTGCGTCTTATGTAGACGACAATATGCGTTCCATAGCTGCAGAAATTGAATCCAAACAACTTTTATTCCTCTGTGAAATGGGTTTAGATCCCGGTATTGATCATATGAGCGCAATGGCTATCATTGATGAGCTCCATGAAAAAGGAGGCAAAATTACCAGCTTTAAATCGCATTGTGGCGGATTGGTTGCCCCGGAAAGTGATGACAATCCTTGGCATTATAAGATTAGTTGGAACCCTAAAAACATCCTACTAGCTGGTAAAGCTGGAGCTATTTATTTAGAAGATGGCGCAACAATCACTAAAAATTATGCT
>CAINOI010000056.1 GCA_903851465.1 uncultured Bacteroidota bacterium | reverse complement strand
TAGTTTTTCCAGATATAAAAGATATAAATTGATCCTTATTGTCTAAAATACTTAAAGTTAAATTCGGAAGCCCAATTCTGCTTGGGGATGAAACCCCATACTTGTCCTGAATTAATTTCCGTTTTTTGCCTTCAAGCATTGCCAATTGTTCAGGAGTTCTATTTGCCAAAGTTTTTTTAAATTTTTCTTTAATTTGACTATTTTGTAACGGAGCATTACTACCGTAACGTGTTTGATTAGTACTCTTTACTTTATCTTGTTGCTCTACCAATTTCATATGATGTTCAACACCATATTTTTTTAAGAAAGTTTCTTTTGTTTTTTGTATTTTTGATTTCTTTTGCTCGTCTGTGATGTTTTTTCTTTTTTCTGATGCAATGTTCTTAGCACTATTAGATTTTGAATAATATTCAACGCCATATTTTTCAATATTAGTTTTTTTTCGTCTTTCCTCTATTCCCGGAATTTTATTTACTGAATCAACACCATATTTTTCTAATAATGTTGTACGTTGTTTTTCAAGTCTAAGTTTTTTTAAGCATTTGCACTTATTACCTAGTACACATCCTGGTTTATATCCCTTATCATAAGTCCAAAATTGTCTAGGATTTCCAAACTCGCAGACTGGTTGTGATCCATTGAGTGTTATGTAGACTTTTTCTATTAGATTCCTAGTGTTAAACTGATTGGTTTGTTCATCCAACCAGGCAATTATGTCATGTTTGTTTCGTAGCCAGCTTGAAAGTGCTGAATGTTTATTTGAACTTAACCAATTTGTTAGAGTCTCTTTGTGATCCATGTGTGTATTTAGCCCGCATTTTAGAGTATACATCCATTTGAATTAGATATCAACTGTAAGTATTGTTAACCAATTGTTGTTGTAGATATTTGCTATCACGCAAAGCTTCTAAATGATCATCAGATTTCGATATAAATTGTTTCATCAAATCAATTTGTTCTTTAAGAAGATCAATTGTTTGATTGTTATTTGTTGCTAGAGATAATGTGCCCGTATTTGCAGCTATTGCAGGTAAATTAATATTATCAGTATTGGTACTGTTACTGGTTTTATTGGGCAACAACGCCTTGGCAAAATCAAATTGCACTGGGACTTTTCGATTATTAGGTAATGGAATAACTGCTTCTGGGCCTGCTTCACCCGCAAAACTAAGACCTTTAGTTACACCACCATCACCCATTATTGGGATATTGGCAAGAGCGTTAAGATTTGTTGGTAGTTCAGGATTCTCTGGGTTTTCGAATAACCCTAATCTCTTAAGGGCACTATCAACAGTTTCAATACCTTTCTTCAATGTTTTTGCAAAATCAGTGATATGAGATGTCAATTCCCCGCCCAAAGCTGCTTTTAATCTTTGGGTTTCTGTTTCTATTTCTTTAATTGTATTATCTAATGGTGCTAAATTTGTTGCTGATAAATCAGCATTTTTCTTTGCAGTTTTTACAGCTTCCTCAGTAGCTTGGGTTTGTAAAAGAAGAGCATTCCCGAAATCAGACACGTCTTTAGTTATGGCACTGGCCCCACTACTCAAAGTATTTGCAAGATTAATGGCAGCAGCACCTGGTCTTTTTAGTCTTTCCCTTTCAGCTTCGCCCAATCTAGCATTCTGTTCAGAGGCCAGTTGTCGAACTTGAAATTCGTCTTTGGTAGCATCGAAGATATTTTTATAACCCATTTGTATAGTTCTAAGAACTTCAGGTTGTTGGGAAATCATTACATTCGTTGCAGCATTTGTTATAGCTTTTCCTCCACTGGCTACATATTCAATGAATCCTTTTTGCAATATAGGAGCCATACCTCGTAGTTGTCCTTGAAATCTTTTGGCGTCTTCAGGACTGAGCATGTTCATAATATCTGCTTGCATTGATGCTACTCTTGCTTTTTCAGCAGCCGCTTTGGCATCTTGACCAGTTATATCTGCCAATATTTTTAAATCCTTACCATACGCCGCTGTTTGGGCAGCAATTTCCTTATCTGACTGTACTCTTGTCATACCAGCAGCACGTTGATTAGCCATCAAACTTGCTGATAGTGATGCTTGTTCTTCAAAACTGTACCCCAATTTATAAAGCTGGACTCCTAGATCGCTTGTTCTAAGTTCTTTACTGACTCCGGCAATTCTTTTTGTCGCTTCACCTAAACCAGTACCCATTGCAGCAAAATCATTTTTCGAATCTTTTACTACTGTAGCTAATTGCCCAACATCAAGACCTGCCTCAAAGGCGCGTTGTCTTAATTCCGTCATACCACCAGCAAGAATAGCACCAGAACTAGTTATTTCTCTATAAGATTTTTGAGTTTTTAATATTTCGTCTCCGAGATACTTGGCTGCTTCCTCAGTGTATTTTGACAGTTTACCAGATAAAACACTTACCCCATCACCTAGCAATTTGACAGCAACACCAGCAGCACCTACCCAACCACCAAACGCCATCATTGATGTGCCGACGCCGCCTATTATCCCCCCAATAGTATTTCCAATTTCACCAGCAGCTCGAATTCTACTGGCATTGAATGCCGTGGCGGATTCGACCCCACCTGCGCCACTTTGTAAACTTTTTGCAAAGTCAAATACACCACGTAATATTGTACTAGTAGCAGTTACTAAACCAACGGCGAAATTCTGAGTACCAACTTTGGCATTGACAATAGCTAAAGCTTTTGCATTCTCATTTTTAATGGATTCTAATGCATTATATTTTTGTTGTGCAGTATATGCCTCATTTGATTTACCTGCTTTAGCTGCACTATCCCATGCTGTTTTGGCTTCCTCTAATTGCTTATTCAAAGATTTTAGATTTTGTCCGCCATCTAAATATTGTCTTGTTTGTCCTCTGATTGCTTCATTGAGTTGTTTTGAACTGGGTAGAGATTTTCTCAACTCTTCAGTATTTTTTTTGAGTTGATCTTTAAATTTTTCAAAATCTTTTGGATCAGTCAAAGATTTACTTTGTTCATTGCCAAAAAATTTAGCAAATACGTCAGATAAATCGTCTTTTGTTATTCCGTCAGCCATATCGAATTGGGTTATAAATATAATATCAATTATATTTACCGAAAAAAAATTATGGAAAAAACTGTTCAATCAACTAAAGCTAATCCACTAGCAAAATATTTTAGACAACCAGCAATTTATATGCAATTGCCATCAAATGGAAAATATTGGCCTGAGGATAGTATCGAATTACCAGTGACTGGAGAAATAGAAGTTTATCCAATGACCACTAGGGATGAAATAACTTTGAGAACTCCGGATGCTCTTATGAACGGTTCCGGAGTTGTTGACGTTATACAAAGCTGTTGTCCAAATATTAAAAATGCATGGAAGACTCCTAATATAGATATTGATGCAATTTTAATTGCTATACGTATTGCAAGTTATGGTGAACAATTGGATATTGATACAACTTGCCCCCATTGCTCTTCTGAGAATAAACATAATTTAGATCTTCATCAATGTTTATCCAGTATTGGTTCACCAAATTATGATAAACCACTTTTATTGGATGACTTAAAAGTCAAACTCAAACCACAAGAATATTTTATGGTGAATAAAGAAAACTCAATCAATTTTGAGGAACAAAAAATACTTCAAGCTTTAGAAAATGTAGAAATTGATGAGCAGGTTAGATCACAGGAAATTTTGAAAAGTATGAATAGATTAGTGGAGATCAGTATTGAAGTTTTATCAAACGCCACTGAATATTTTGAACTAAGTGATGGCAAAAGAATTACTGATTATGATTTCATAAAAGAATTTTATACAAAGATCCCAGGATCAACATTCAAATTGATTCAAGGAAGGCTATTGGAAATTACCAAAGATGGCGGTGTACCACCGCAAAACATGCGATGCATCCAATGTTCTCAAGAATATATCTCCCCACTAACATTTGATTACGCAAATTTTTTCGGAAAAGGCTTTTGACATTAAGCAATGAAGGCATTGTACAATTAATTAATTCGTACGATAAACAGTCAAAAGCCTTAAAAAATGAAGCCTTAAAACTTTCATGGTATATGAGAGGCGGATTATCTTACGAAGAATCAATGTATTTGAGTACAGACGAAAGAGAAATGATATCAAAAATAATTGAAGAAAACTTAGAAGTTACAAAAAAATCAGGAATTCCATTCTTCTAAACAAAAAGATTTTACACAATTTAATAGTCAACTTATTAAGGACTTGCTACACAAGTCCAATGATTCGCAGTTAACACCGCTCATCATTCTTTTTCTTTTTTAATTAAATTTGAATAATAACAATACGCTAAAGCGAAATTACTTCATCCAGATTTAACTGTCACACTTTGCCCAGGCAGGGCAAAGTCAATGTGATTTCATCCGAGTTCACACCATCACTTAGCGTTACAACAATTACAGAGGCGGTCGTCCGGTACCTCGAGTTGCGTCTTTATACGACGGCAGTTTGTAAAATATACGCTAACATACTTA
>CAINOI010000055.1 GCA_903851465.1 uncultured Bacteroidota bacterium | reverse complement strand
TATGTTCAATTTAAAGGTCGTGCTATTATGTTCCAGGATCGTGGTCAATTGCTTTTATTAAAATTTGCTGAAAGACTTGCAGAAGCGGGTACTTTAGAAAGTATGCCTAAGTTGGAAGGAAAGAGAATGTTTGCCATTTTCCAACCTAAAGCAGGAGGAAAAAAGAAGCCAACCGCTTAAGATTTGAGATAAGAATTGGCTAATAGGCTAATTTTCAATGAATATTTTATGAATAGCCTCCAATTTGGGGGCTATTTTGGTTTATGACCCACATTATTGTGGCTTTTGTTTTGCTATATACTACACATTTATTACCTTCGCCCTCCATTTCCCACAAGGCTCAACAAGTGTCTCGCCCGTGCAAGACCGCCAGTAGGGAGTAATCGATAAGATTATAATAATGCCAAAAGTAAAAACTAACTCAAGCGCAAAAAAGCGTTTTAAAGTTACTGGAACTGGTGAAATCACCTTCCAAAAAGCGTTCAAAAGACACATTCTAACCAAGAAATCTACAAAGCGTAAAAGAGCTATGAGAAAGAAAGGTCTAGTAGGATCAACTAACAAAGACTTCGTTCTTCGTTTATTAAGATTAAAAGGATAATTATTCCTTCACATTCCAACCATTTAATTCACCGAGTCCGAAGCTTTTAAAAGCCGATTCAAAAAAATATTAATTATGCCACGTTCAAAAAATGCCGTTGCATCTAGAGCAAGAAGAAAAAAGATTTTAGATCAAGCCAAAGGTTTCTATGGTAAGCGTAAAAACGTATATACCGTTGCCAAAAACGTATTAGAGAAAGGTTTAACTTACGCTTATGTTTCTCGTAAGTTGAAGAAGCGTGAATACCGCACATTGTGGATTGCGCGTATCAACGCAGCTGTAAGAGAAGAAGGATTGACTTACAGCCAGTTCATTAATTTATTAGCTAAGAAAGGTTCTGATTTGAACCGTAAAGTTTTGGCTGATATGGCAATGAATGAGCCTGAAACTTTCAAAAAGATTGTGCAATCAGTGAAGGCTTAATTGTTTTCAAAATAGATTAAAAACCGCTCCAATTGATGGGGCGGTTTTTTTATGCCCCGCTTTAAAAAAGCAACCCTAATATCCATTCAAAGAACTATTTTTGTAAAATCATAATTAACCAGTAACAACCCCAGCTACATCCATGAACAATACCTACACTTCTTTGGTAAAACAAACATTCCATTTCCCTCAAGAAGGATTTAATAAAAATGAAAATGGTTACCTAGAATTTAATGGACTAGATTTAAAAGCGATTATTGAAAAACATGGTACGCCTTTAAAGCTCACTTATTTGCCAAAAATTGGTATGCAAATTAATAAGGCAAAAAAGATGTTTGCAGATGCTTTCAAAAAACATAATTATGAAGGGGAGTATTATTATTGTTATTGTACAAAAAGTTCACACTTTTCTTTTGTAGTAGAGGAGGCTTTGTCTCATGGCGTCCATTTAGAAACTTCTTATGCTTATGATATTGAAATTATCAATCAGTTGTATAAGAGAAGAAAAATAAACAAAGATATTTTTATCATTTGCAATGGGTTTAAGCAAAAAACATATACTAGTAGAATTACAAAATTGATCAACACAGGTTTTAAAAATGTGGTGCCAATTTTAGATAACGTAGAAGAGTTACAGTTTTATAAGCGCAATGCTAAAGTGCCATTTAAAGTTGGTATCCGTGTTGCAGCAGAGGAAGAGCCGAGTTTCCCTTTCTACACCTCAAGATTAGGTATTCGTGCAAAAGATATCTTAGAATTTTATGTAGACGAAATTGAAGGCTATGAAGATAAGTTTCAATTAAAGATGTTGCATATCTTCTTAAACAAGGGGATTAAAGATGATATCTATTACTGGTCAGAGTTGAATAAGATCATCAACTTGTATTGTCAATTAAAAAAAATCTGTCCAGAATTAGATTCAATTAATATCGGTGGTGGGTTCCCAATTAAGCACTCGCTTGGTTTTGAATATGATTACCAATTCATCATCAATGAGATTGTGTCTAATATTAAGAAGGCATGTAAAAAGGCAAAAGTACCTATGCCGAATATCTACACTGAATTCGGAAGCTACACAGTGGGAGAGAGTATGGCACATATTTATAAAGTGCTTGCAGAGAAAAAACAAAACGATAGAGAGTGTTGGTATATGATTGATTCATCCTTCATTACAACACTTCCGGATACATGGGGTATTGGAGAAAAATTCTTGATGCTGCCAGTGAATAAATGGGAAAATGATTATCAAAGGGTTGTACTTGGTGGAATTACTTGTGATAGTCATGACTATTATGATTCAGAGGAACATATTAATGAGGTATTCTTGCCTAAGCTAAAAGACGATAGCATGGACGATAAGGAAGAAGAAAATAAAGAACCATTGTATGTTGGATTCTTCCATACGGGGGCCTATCAAGATCAAATAAGTGGTTATGGAGGGATCAAACACTGTTTAATTCCATCCCCAAAACACGTCATTGTCGAAATGGATGAAAAGACAGGCAAATTGGTTGATTGGGTCTATGCAAAAGAACAATCCGCTCAGTCTATGTTAAAAATACTAGGGTATTTGAGGTAAAATGTTCCATTTTCGCGTATTTTAATGCCATTATGGCGTATTATCGAATTGTTAATTGTCAAAATGACTCTAAAACAAATTTGTAAGTAATTTTTAAAATACCTAATTTTGAATCAAATAGTAGAAGATATGTACCCTGCAGAGTTTGTATTACCAATGAAAGCTGAATTAGTTGATAACGGATTTACCGATTTAACAACAGCTGCTGAAGTGAATCAAGTGGTAAATACAACTGGTACAACAATGGTGGTGATTAATTCGGTTTGTGGATGTGCTGCTGGTGCTTGTAGACCAGGTGTTTTGATGGCAGTAGCAAACGCAACAAAAAAACCAGATCATATCACAACTGCATTTGCAGGTTTCGATATCGAGGCAATCAATCAAGTAAGAGCATTACACATGCCTTATCCGCCTTCTTCACCAGCTATTGCTTTGTTCAAGGACGGCAAATTGGTGAGTATGGTAGAAAGACATCAGATTGAAGGAAGCCCTGCTCAAGTCATCGCACAACACTTAATTTCTTTGTTCAACGAACATTGCAATTAGTAAAAATATTGAACGGTTTTTGTTTTTAGATGGGTTAGTAATTACGGCCGCACTTTCTAGTGTGGCCATTTTTTTTGCTAATAATCACTTACTTTGCAGTACTTAAATACGAACTATGTATCCTAATTTATATTATCTCTTAAAAGACCTTTTAGGAATTGAACTCAATGCTTTAAAATTGGTCAATTCGTTTGGTTTTTTTGTGGCAATGTCATTCGTGGCCTCAGGTTATGTATTGTTTCTAGAATTAAAAAGAAAATCGGCTTTAGGGGAGTTTAGTTATACAGAAGAAAAAGAAATCATTGGTGCCCCAGCAACAACTGCAGAGTTATTAAGTGCTGGATTTTTTGGCTTTTTATTTGGCTATAAATTAATAGGGGCATTTGTCATAGCAGATGCATTAAATAATACTCAGGCATTTATTTTATCCTTGGAAGGTAGTATGGGGGCAGGTATTTTAGTAGCTGCCATCATGGTCTATTTAAAATGGAAAGAAAAGGATAAAGTAAAATTGTCAAAGCCTGAAACCCACACTGTACAAGTGTGGCCGCAGGATAGAGTAGGTGACATTGTTTTAAAAGCGGCACTCTGGGGTTTTCTTGGTGCAAAGATTTTTCATAATTTAGAAAACCTAGATGAATTCAGTAGAGACCCAATTGGCTCACTCATTTCTTTTAGTGGATTGACTTTTTTTGGAGGTTTAATTTTAGCAACCATTGGGATTATCTATTATTTAAAAAAGGAAAAAATCTCAGTCATTCATTTTGCAGACGCCATGGCGCCAACCATGTTATTTGCGTATGCAGCAGGCAGAATAGGTTGTCAAATTAGTGGTGATGGAGATTGGGGCATTGTGAATACCCATGCAAAACCTTTTGGATGGATCCCAGATTGGGCATGGGCCTATCAATATCCACATAATGTAGTGAACGAAGGGGTTGCGATACCTGGATGTGTAGGGGCCTATTGTAATCAATTACCATTGCCAGTTTATCCAACTGCTTTGTATGAGATTATTGCCATGTTTATCTTATTTGCCATTATGTGGAGCTTCCGTAAGAAAGTCACTCAGCCTGGTATCCTAACGGGCATATATTTAATTTTTGCCGGAGGGGAAAGGTTTTTTATTGAAAAGATAAGGGTGAATAATAAATATGACTTTTTACCATTTCATCCTACACAAGCAGAATTGATTTCCGTAATTTTAATATGCTTTGGTATCCTATTTTTAGTCAAATCAAAAAAATGGTTTCCAATCAAAAAAGCTTAAATCCATTACATTTTTATAAACACAATTTGTTTTTTATTCATCTTTAAATTTTCATTATGCCATCATTTGATATCGCAAGTTCAGTAGACGTTCAAATATTAGATAACGCTGTTAATGTGGTGAAAAAAGAAATCACCAATCGATTTGATTTTAAAGGAATTCATGTGGTGATTGATCTTAATAAGAAAGACTACATGATCAAATTAGAATCAGATTCAGAGATGAAACTGCAACAAATTGTAGATGTGCTTTTAAGTAGATCCATCAAACAGGGTATTGACGCCAATGCATTTGATTTGTCCAAAACCCCTCAACCAAGTGGTAAGATCTTCAAACAAGATGTCCCAGTAAGAAATGGTTTGAAGCAAGAAGACGCTAAAAAAATCTCTAAGTACATCAAAGACAAGGGTTTAAAGGTGCAAACCGCAATTATGGATGATATTATTAGATGTACGGGGAAGAAAATCGATGATTTACAGGAAGTTATAGCAGCTTGTAGGACCGAAAACTTTGGAGTTCCCTTGCAGTATATCAATATGAAGTCCTAATTTTTTCCTGATCATGTCCAAATATAGTCCTCCTAAAGTCTTTATTCAGCGACTTCTATGCTAAAAGTTTGGTTAAAAAGGCATTTTAGTCTACTTTTGCAACCTATTTTATAATTGTCACGGCAAAAACCGTGCAGCCTTAAAAATCATCATATGAAACAAGGTATCCACCCAGAAGCGTATCGTTTCGTTGTCTTTAAAGACATGAGTAACAACACTTCTTTTTTAGGTAAGTCTACTGCAAATACCAAGGAAACAATCCAATGGGAAGACGGTAATGAGTATCCAGTAATTAAATTGGAGATTTCAAACACATCTCACCCTTTCTACACTGGTAAGAACATGTTAGTAGATACAGCTGGTCGTATCGATAAGTTCAACAAGCGTTACGCAAAAGCAAAATAAATTAAAGCATTTAATTTTATCAACCCTTTCCAACTTCGGTCGGAAAGGGTTTTTTGTATCAGGGATACAATATGCACATCTTTCCTATTCAATACTTACCTTTGTAACCTAGAAATTGTTAAATAGTTGACTATGCAGAAATTAGATATATTGGCCTTTGGTGCACATCCGGATGATGTAGAATTAGGATGTGGAGGTACTTTGTTGGCTGCAGTCGCCGAGGGCAAAAAAGTAGGTATCATTGATCTCACTCAAGGTGAACTTGGAACAAGAGGTACGGTTGCTGATAGATTAAAGGAAGCATTGTTGGCCGGTGAAATCATTGGTGCAGCTGTTAGAGAAAATCTTGGAATGAAAGATGGTTTTTTTGTAAATGATCAAGTACATCAATTGGCAATTGCAACCATCATAAGAAAATACCAACCCGAAATAATTTTATGCAATGCACCCGAAGATCGCCATCCAGATCACGGTAAAGCAGCTAAGTTAGTTGCTGATGCTGCTTTTTTAGCAGGATTGGTTAAAGTGCAAACAAGACATAATGATGTTGCACAAACTGCATGGAGACCAGCACATGTGTTTCATTATATACAATCCAGAAATTTACAACCTAGTTTTGTAGTGGATATAAGTGCTTTTATGGATAAGAAGATGGAATCCATCTTAGCACATACTTCTCAGTTTTACAATCCAAATTCTAATGAGCCAAACACTTTTATTTCTAGTGATTCTTTTTTAGAATTCATAAAAGGTCGTGCTAAAGAGTTCGGACAACAAATTGGTGTAGCCTATGCAGAAGGGTTTATTTCTGAGAAGATGATTGGTATACATAGTTTTGATGGATTGATTCAAAAGACGACTTAATTAGATTTTTAAAAGTAGTAATATGGCAATAGTAAAAGTTGGTTTAGTACAAATGTCTTGCACTGCAGATGTGCAAGAAAATAAAGCAAAAGCAATTGTAAAAATTAAAGATGCAGCAAAGCAAGGTGCACAAATTGTATGCTTGCAAGAGTTATACACTTCACTGTATTTTTGCGATGTAGAAGCCTATGAAAATTTTAAATTAGCCGAACCAATTCCTGGTAAAACAACAGATGAGTTATCGGCGTTAGCAAAGGAATTAAACATTGTAATCATTGCTTCTTTATTCGAGAAGAGAGCAGAAGGGCTATATCATAATACCACTGCGGTATTGGATGCAGACGGAAGTTATTTAGGTAAGTATCGTAAAATGCATATCCCTGATGATCCTGCTTATTATGAAAAATTTTATTTTACGCCTGGTGATTTAGGGTATAAGGTTTTCAAAACTAAATTTGCAACCATTGGTGTCTTAATCTGTTGGGATCAATGGTATCCAGAAGCCGCAAGAATTACAAGTTTAATGGGGGCCGAAATGTTATTTTATCCAACCGCTATTGGATGGGCAACCGCACAGGACGAAGCAACCAATACAGAGCAATACAATGCATGGCAAACCATTCAAAGAAGTCATGCTGTAGCGAATGGTGTTCCGGTAATTAGTGTGAACCGCGTTGGATTAGAGCAAGATGGGTTAATGCAATTTTGGGGCGGCAGTTTTGTAAGTAATCCATTCGGCACTTTATTGTACAAAGCATCTCATGATCAAGAAGAAATTGCAGTGGTCGATATTGATACAGAAAAATCGGATAGTTATAGAACACATTGGCCGTTTTTACGAGATCGCAGAATCGATTCTTACCAACCTATCACTCAAAGATATATAGACGATGAGCAATAGTATACATCAAAATATCCAACAAGCAATTTTGGATGGCACAACCCCCAAAGCATTAGGCTATACTTTTCCGGCTGAGTTTGCAAAGCAAGATGCCACTTGGTTAAGTTGGCCTCATAAGGAAGCAAGTTGGCCTGGGAAATTAGATAGTATCTATCCATCTTATATTGAATTCATTAAAATTTTAACCTTGTCACAAAAGGTTTGTATCAATGTCGTGGATGCGACAATGCAAGCCACTGCAACAAAGATGATGGAAGCTTTGAAAGTAGATTTAACGAAGGTTCAATTTTATATACATCCAACCAACGATGCTTGGTGTAGAGATCATGGACCAAGTTTTTTAATCGGCAATAATCCTTCTGCACCTAAAGCAATAGTGGATTGGAATATCAATGCATGGGGTGGAAAATATCCCCCTTATGATTTAGATGATGTGATTCCTACAAGTATAGCAGCCGCATTGAAGCTACCTGTATTTTATCCAAATATTATTATGGAAGGAGGGTCTGTTGATTTTAATGGCGCAGGTACTGTTATGACTTCCAAATGTTGTTTATTAAATGAAAATAGAAATCCACATTTGAATCAATCACAAATAGAACAATACTTATGTGATTATTACGGTGTAGAACAAGTGTTATGGGTTTCAGAAGGTATTGTGGGAGATGACACAGACGGGCATATTGACGATACCGTTCGTTTTGTGAATGAAGATACGGTGGTGACTGTGGTAGAGTCTAATAAGGCATCAGAAAATTACACTTTGTTGCAAGACAATTTAAAAGAGTTACAACAAATGCGTTTGATCAATGGTAAACAATTGAATATTGTAGAATTACCAATGCCTGCAGAAGTGATTTACGAAGACCAATCTCTGCCAGCTTCTTATGCAAACTTTTATATTAGCAATGCACATGTGGTGGTGCCAACTTTTCGTTGTGACAGGGATGATTTAGCAATGCGCATTATTCAGGATTGTTTTCCAAATAGAACAGTTGTTGGTATAGATTCAACCGATATCATATGGGGATTAGGTAGTTTTCATTGTTTGAGTCAACAGGAACCATCTGTTCAATAAGGGTTAATAGCATTTAAATACTTTTTTATTCATTCATCAATTAGGATTATGCGATTTAAATATTTGACTTTGTTGATGCTGTTGATAGGCATCTATGCCTGCAGCAGTTTCCCTTATGGAATGACCAATCGTCAATACATTCGACAAGCAAAATTATTATCCAAAAAAATAGTGTTGTCTCCAGAAAGACAATCAGAAAATCAATTGCCTCTTGCCGAAAAATGGGTAGGCACCACCAATTTTGATTTACGTAAACCTAATTTTGTAGTCATCCACCACACAGCACAAAATGCTTGCGAACAAACCTTAAAGACGTTTACTTTAGAAAGAACTAAAGTAAGTGCGCACTATGTGATTTGTAAAGATGGAACGGTGCATCATATGTTGAACGATTATATGAGGGCTTGGCATGGAGGGATTGGAAGTTGGGGTAACAATACAGACCTTAATTCAAGTTCAATTGGTATAGAAATAGATAACAATGGTTTCGAACCCTTTGAACCTGCTCAAATTACAAGCCTTTTGCAATTGCTTGCACAACTAAAAAATAAATACCAAATTCCGGTCGATCATTTTGTTGGGCATAGTGATATTGCACCAAGACGCAAAGTAGACCCTAATATTAATTTCCCTTGGAAAAGCTTAGCTGCTATGGGATATGGCATTTGGTTTGAACCAGATGCAAACTACCAACTTCCAAAAGGATTGTCCATTCAACATGCGTTGAGTTTAGTGGGGTATGAAACCAAGGATACTATCGCTGCAATTCTTGCTTTTAAGCGCCATTTTAGACAAGACAGCTCCCGTTTAATGACCCAAGCTGATAGTTCAGTCTTGTCCCAATTGATTCAAGCTAAGCTTTCTAATTAGTCTATCTTTGTACCCCAATTAGCATTTGATTTTGGGTGAATAATAATAAAAATTTCGTCTTAATTTTTTGCTTGCTAACAATTGTTAGTGTAATTTCGAGCAAATATTTTTAACCATGGATTTAAGTTTATCAGAAGAGCAGTTAATGATTCAAAAAGCAGCTCGTGAATTTGCACAACAACAATGTTTGCCGGGTGTGATTGAAAGAGATGAACACCAAAAAGTACCTAAAGAACAATTATTACAATTGGCTGATCTTGGATTTATGGGGATCATGACACCAGTGGAATACGGAGGTGCTGGTATGGATACCATAAGTTATGTGTTAGCGATGGAAGAAATTAGTAAAGTAGATTCTAGTGTGAGTGTAAGTGTGAGTGTGAACAATAGTTTAGTATGTTGGGGTTTAGAAAAGTATGGCAATGAAGCACAAAAACAACAATATTTAACGCCTTTAGCGCAAGGAAAAAAAGATGGTGCATTATATTTAGGTGCTTTTTTATTAAGTGAACCAGAGGCGGGTAGCGATGCAACACATCAACATACAAGTGCTATTGATAAAGGAGACTATTATGTATTGAATGGCGTGAAAAACTGGATCACCAATGGTTCTACTGCATCGGTTTATTTAGTGATGGCGCAAACGGATGCATCTAAAGGTTCAAGAGGTATCAATGCATTTATTGTTGAAAAAAATACACCTGGAATTACGGTAGGCCCTAAAGAGAATAAAATGGGGATTCGCGGAAGTGATACACATTCCATTTCATTTATGGATGTCATTGTTCCAAAAGAAAATAGAATAGGGGATGATGGTTTTGGATTTAATTTTGCAATGAAAACTTTAAATGGTGGTCGAATTGGTATTGCAGCGCAAGCATTAGGTATTGCAAGTGGTGCATATGAATTGGCCTTGGCTTATAGTAAAGAAAGAAAATCTTTTGGTAAACCAATACATGAGCACCAAGCGATACAATTTAAATTGGCTGAAATGGCCACTCGAATTGAAACGGCAAGATTATTATGTTATAAAGCGGCTTGGGAGAAAGATAACCATATGGATTATGTGATGAGTGCTGCAATGGCCAAATTACACGCAAGTGATACAGCAATGTGGGTGACTACGGAGGCGGTACAAGTGCACGGAGGTTATGGGTTTGTGAAAGAATTTCATGTAGAGCGCCTAATGCGTGATGCAAAAATTACACAAATTTATGAAGGCACTTCTGAGATTCAGAAGATGGTGATTGGACGATCTATCACTAGATAATGGATTGCTATTTTGGTTTGTTCTGATTACCTTTGTAGCCTATGCCAGTTAATATTTCAGCCTATCAATCTATTCAAGCTTCTTTAGCAGACCAACAAGTGACGCTTGTAGCGGTGAGTAAAACCAAACCGAATGAGGATCTAATGGAATTGTATGCATTAGGTCATCGCGCTTTTGGAGAGAATTATGTGCAAGAGCTAGTAGATAAAGAAGCGTCATTGCCTAAAGACATACAATGGCATTTTATTGGTCATCTCCAATCTAATAAAGTTAAATACATTGCCCCATTTGTGTATATGATTCATGGGGTGGATTCAGAAAAATTATTACAAGAAATTAATAAGCAAGCGATGAAGCACAATCGTATCATTGATTGCTTATTGCAAGTTCATATTGCAACAGAGGAAACAAAGTTTGGTTTTGACGGCCCAGCACTTCACGAATTGTTATTGAGTGGAAGGCTAGCAGGATATGCTAATATCCGAATTAGAGGTCTAATGGGGATGGCAAGCTTCTCTGAAGATCAAGCTTTATTGAGTCAGGAGTTTACAACTTTAAAAATGTATTTTGACAAAGCCCAACAGGCTTTTCCTGATGGTACTTTTAATACCCTTAGTATGGGCATGAGTGCTGATTATGCATTAGCCATTTCAAAGGGTAGTAATATGGTACGCATCGGAAGCCTATTATTTGGTGCAAGAAATTATCCTGCACCAAAATAGCTTACTTCGTTTTTGAATGATCAAAAACCAATTGACAAAATGCTTTCACGCCAACAATGAATCCAGACTCATCTAAATAAAAATCTGGTGTATGGTGAGGGCCTGCCTTACTTGGATCTGTTCCTTTAGGTAGACCACCTAAATTAAAAAAGAAACTCGGCGCTTTTGCACCAAAGAAAGAGAAATCTTCTGCTCCAGTTACCCAAGTAGATTCTGATACATTGTCTGCACCCGCTGCTTTAATTAAAGCTGGTAAAGTTTTTTTAACCAAATTTGGATCATTATAAGTAACCAATGTTTTTGTATCAAAAGTTACATCTGCAGTTGCTCCAGAACTTGCTGCAATTGTTTGTGCAGTATGCCTGATTCGCTCGTGCACTTCTTTTTGCATTTTGCTGTCTAATGTTCTTATGGTACCACTCATCTCTGCAGTTTCTGGAATAATATTTTGACGAACACCAGCATTGATGATACCTACTGTGATCACCACAGGTGCTGTCGTTAAATCCATTTGTCTACTTACAATATGTTGCAAACCTTCTACAATTTGTGCAGAGGCTGCAATAGGATCAATACCACCCCAAGGTTGTGAACCATGGCTTCCTTTACCATTTATTTTAATACTAAACCAATCAGCAGCAGCCATGAATGCACCTGATTTATATTTTAAGGTACCCACTGGTGTCTGTGAACTAATATGAATACCAAATACGGCATCTACTTTAGGATTATCTAATGCACCTTCTTTGATCATTAATTGTGCACCGCCTTCTTCGGTTCCTGGAGCACCTTCTTCGGCAGGTTGAAATAAAAACACCACAGTGCCTGGAAGGTCTTTCTGCATGGCATGTAATACTTTAGCCGTTGCCATTAAAATGGATGTATGTGAGTCATGTCCGCAAGCATGCATCACAGGTACTTTTTTGCCATCATATTCTGCTGTTACTTTAGAAGCAAAGGGAAGGCTGTTTCTTTCATATACAGGCAATGCATCTATATCCGCTCTTAATGCAACTACAGCACCTGGCTTTCCACCTTTTAATATCGCTACAACACCTGTTTTTGCAACAGGGTATCGCACTTCGATACCTGGTAATGTTTTTAAGAAATCAGCAATATATTTACCTGTGTTGTATTCTCTATTGGATAACTCCGGATTTTGGTGAAAATGTCTTCTCCATTGAATTAACTCAGGCTCCACTTTTTCTAAAAGTTGGGCATAATTTTTTGGTAGTTCTTGTGCCATTGAATTGCCTGCAATCAATAAGCTCACTAGGAATAAAAGTTTACGCATTTGGTAGATTTTGATGTTTTATGTTAGATTTTAAATAGTAGAAATAGAATGAAGTTATATGATGTAAATAGAGTGAATTAAAGATGCTAATTAAGTGTTTATATTTTCGTTTAAGCTTGGTATTCTCCAAAAATGTTTCTCAGTGTGTCAGCGATTTCTCCCAAAGTACAATCCGCTTCAACTGCTGCAATCACTGGTGGCATCATATTTTGTCCAGTGTTGACAGCTTCTGTAATTGCAGCTAAACAATTTTGTGCAATGGTATGATTACGATTTGCCTTTAATGCTTTAATCTTTTCTATCTGAGCTTGCTGGATACTTGGGTCAATTTTAAAAACTGGAATCTTGTTATTTTCTTCTGACTTATATTCATTGACACCTACAATGATTTTTTCTTTTGATTCAATATCTTTTTGATACTTGTAGGCACTATCGCTTATCTTTTGTTGCATCCATCCAGATTCAATGGCAGCAACCGATCCACCCATAGTATTGATTTGTTCTATTAATTCAAGTGCTTTATTTGCAACTTCTTCTGTCAAATTTTCTACAAAGTAGCTACCTGCTAATGGGTCTGCAGTTTCTGGAATACCACTTTCAAAGGCCACAATTTGTTGTGTTCTTAAAGCAATCGTTGCTGCTTGTTCGGTAGGTAAGCCTAATGCTTCATCAAATCCGTTGGTATGTAAACTCTGTGTGCCACCCATGACAGCTGCAATGGTTTGAATAGTCACCCTAGTAATATTATTCAATGGTTGTTGTGCAGTTAAAGTTGCGCCACCTGTTTGGGTATGAAAACGCAACATCATTGCTTTTTCATCTGTAGCACCTAAATCCTTCATCATCTTTGCCCAAATTTTTCTAGCCGCTCTAAACTTAGCCACTTCTTCAAATAAGTTATTGTGTGCGTTAAAGAAAAAGGAAAGTCTTTTTCCAAACACATTGATATCCAATCCTTTTGCTAAAGCTGCTTCCACATATGCCTTGCCATTGCTCAATGTAAATGCAATTTCTTGCACTGCTGTACTTCCTGCTTCACGAATATGGTATCCGGAAATGGAAATACTATTCCATTTTGGTAAGTTGGAACTGCACCATTCAAAAATATCTGTTATGATACGCATGGAATGTCTAGGCGGATAGATATAAGTGCCTCTTGCTGCGTATTCTTTTAAAATATCATTTTGTATGGTTCCAGAAAGTTGTTTTAAATCGATCCCTCTTTTTTTAGCAACAGCGACATAAAGTGCCAATAGTATAAATGAAGTCGCATTGATGGTCATAGAGGTACTGATTTTATCTAAAGGAATACCATCAAATAAAACTTCCATATCTGCTATTGAACAAATAGAAACACCCACCTTGCCAACTTCTCCGTCTGCCAAAGCATGGTCTGCATCATAGCCAATTTGCGTTGGAAGGTCAAAAGCAACACTCAATCCCATAACCCCTTGAGATAATAAATAGTGATAGCGTTGGTTGCTTTCCTGTGCAGTGGAAAAACCAGCATACTGACGCATTGTCCATAATTTACCACGATACATATCCTTTTGAACCCCTCTCGTATAAGGGTAGGTTCCAGGATCCGGAATTGATTTTGCTGTATCTGGAAGGTCTAATGGGGTATAGACCTGTTGAATTTCTATCCCACTATCCGTATGCTTCTTGTTTAAATCCATAGTTCAAATTACGAATATTTACTTGTTTTTAAACGCAATAATTTTCCATTTTTCGATAAAATTGAATCAAAACAATCCCTTTATAAGTGTTAATTTTGTATAAGTTATGTGACTTGAACAATACGAGTTACAACATTCATTCAATCAATTCATTTTATGTCTACAATAACCGATACTGACGCTACTCCAGTCAGTTTTACTGCTGGTGCTATCGAAGAAATTCAGCGTTTAATGCATGCTCCCGATTTTGACCAACAGCAAAGATTAAGAGTTGGTGTGAAAGGTGGGGGATGTAGCGGGATGACCTATGTATTAGGTTTTGATGTCACCACAGATAAAGACCTTTTATTTTCAATCGAAGGCATTCCTTGTTGTATAGAAACTTCACATCAAATTTATTTGTATGGGATGCAGATAGATTGGCAGGGTGGATTGAATAGTCGTGGATTTACATTCACCAATCCCAATGCATCTAGCACTTGCGGATGTGGTACTTCATTTGCAGTATAAATTTAGAAACAATACAACATGCTCGCTCTCTATCGCTTTGCTCAAAAGTTCGCTCAAATGAGTATCTAATCTTAAAATAACATAACAAATATATTAGCATTAAAAAAGCCCCTCGAATTTCGAGGGGCTTTTTTATATTCAATCAAACATCTTATGCATTGTTTGCACTATGTTTTTTTGCTTTTGGTTCTGAACCCAATGGCTTGTTCTTAGCAAAGTCTACTAATACTGGAGCCGCTACAAAGATAGAAGAGTAAGTACCTGTGATTACACCAATCAACATTGCGAATGCAAAACCTCTTGTTACTTCTCCACCAAAGATGAACAAGATTAAGATGGTTAAGAACACGGTCAATGAAGTCATTACTGTTCTTGATAATGTTTGGTTGATTGCTTTATTAATGATGGTTGCATTGTCTACACCTTTCATTAAATGACTGTCCTCACGGATACGGTCATATACAATCACTGTATCATTCATAGAGAAACCAATAACCGTTAGAATCGCAGCAATAAAATGCTGGTCAATCTCTAATGGGAATGGAACGACTTCTCTTAAGAAACTGAATACAATCAATGTCACAAATACATCGTGCAACAAGGAGAAGATAGTACCTAAAGAATATCTCCAATCACGGAAACGAATAAAGATGTATAAACAAATTGCGATTAAAGCGAAAAGAGTTGCTTTAGTTGCACCTGCTTTTAAATCATCAGAGATAGATGGTAACACTTTTTGTTGTTGTTGCTTATATTGTTCATCAAATTCTTTGAAGGTTGTTCCAGCAGGTAATTGCTTATTTAAACCTTTAAATAATAATGACTCAACTTCTTGATCTATATTATTTCCTTGATCTTTAATTTTGTATGAAGTCGTGATATTGATTTGGTTTTTTGTATCTACCGTTTTAATGATAGGGGCTTCTCCAAATACAGCTTTCAATTCGTTTCTTACTTCTTCAATATTAACAGCTTTATCAAATTTAACTGTGAAGCTTCGTCCACCAGCAAATTCAACACCTTCGTCAAAACCATTGAAGAAAGAAGCAATACCACCAATTAATACAACTAATGATAAAATGTAAGCATACTTTCTGAATTCGATGAATTTGAAGTTTGCATTCTTGAATACGCCTCTTGAAACTGCTGTAAAATATTCAAAGTGTCTGTTCTTACTTGTGTAGATATCAGTGATCAATCTAGAAACTAAGATACCACAGAATAAAGACAATAAGATACCAATGATCTGTGTAGTAGCAAATCCTAATACTGGACCTAAACCAAAATAGGCTAAGATCACAGCAGTTAATAATGTTGTAACGTGTGCATCCAATACAGGAGACATAGAACGCTTATAACCATCTGCTACAGCTAATTGATAGCTTTTTCCTTTTGTTAATTCTTCTTTGATTCTTTCAAATATAATTACGTTTGTATCTACGGCCATACCAATAGTCAATACTAAGCCGGCAATACCTGGTGCAGTTAAAGTAAATCCTAATGCACTTAAGATGCCAATAGTAAATAATAAGTTTAAGATTAACGCGATATTCGCAACCCATCCACCAGTGTTAAAGTAGATCAACATCAAAGCAAAAATCACTAAGAATGCAATACCAAAAGCCATTGCACCACCTTGAATAGAGGCAGCTCCTAATGTTGGACCAACTTGTTGTTCAGCAACAATTTTAGCTGGAGCTGGTAATTTACCACTCTCTAAAATTTGTGCTAAATCTTGTGCTGTCTTTAATGAGTAATTACCAGAGATAGAAGAATTACCAGTTGTAATGGCATCATTCACATTTGGTGCAGAATAAACGATATTATCTAACACAATCGCAAGAGGCTTACCAACATTTTTTGTGGTCATTTTAGCCCAAATGCTTGTACCAATCTTATCCATGTTCATTTTGATAGCTACTTTTCCGCGCTCATCAAAATCTTGTGCTGCATTGGCAACATGATCGCCTTCTAATTCAGCTAAACCATTTTCCAAAGTTTTGATAGCATATAAAGCAAGCACATCTTTTGCTTTTGGATCTGATTCATCTGGCTTGCCATACATGAATACCAAGTTCGATGGGAACTTAGACTTCACTTCTGGTAATGCTAAATAAGCGTTTAAAACAGCAGAATCTTTTTTCAAGGTATATCCAATCTCAGCAGGGAAAACATACTGACCGTTTTTTCCTTGATAAGGTTGTGTAAACTGAACAATTTTTAATAAAGGGTTTTTAGCTGCATTCGCTTTTGCAGTGTCAATTTTAGCAACTACCGTAGAATCAACGATACCTGCATTGCTTAATTCAATTGCTTTATCAGCAGCTAAAATTGCAGTTTGGAAATCCTTATTCTCAAAAGTATATACTTCAAAAAACTGAAGGTTCGCTGTAGATTGTAAATAAGAACGAACACGCTCTTTATCAGAAATACCTGCTAATTCGATATTGATAATCCCTTTTGTAGGATCTGGGTTAATGGAAGGAGACGCTAATCCAAAGCGGTCAATACGGGTATTTAAAATTCTAAATGTATTGTTGAATGCTTGGGTAGACTGTTCTTGTAAATAAGCAATTACTGTTGCGTCAGAAGCATCAAATTTCAATTTACCATTGCTTCTTGTGGCGAATAAAGGGGCTAATTTACCTGTTGGGTTAACTGCTTTATATTCGTTTGTAAACAAAGTGATCAAATCGGCATTGCTGTTTGCTTTTTTGTTTACTGCATTGGTTAGGGCGGTATTGAAAGCTGGTTCTTTAGAGTAGTTGGCCAAAGATTTAATTAGACCATCTAATCCAACTTCCATGGTTACACTCATACCACCTTGTAAATCAAGACCTAACATCAATTCTTTTTCTTTAGCAGAAGCATAAGTTGTTAAGCCAAAGAATAACTTAGTCTCTTTGGTACTGTCTAATAAACGCTTGTAATACACTTTTTTAGCATCAGCTACACTGTCGTTGTATAACAATTGTTGGTCTTTATCACCTGGATAAATCTGTTCTGCTTTGGGTAGTTTGTTGACCCAAGCGGTTGCTTTAGCATCCATTGCTTTTTCATGTGTTCTAACGAACCAAGTAAAAGATAATTGGTAAAGACAAATTAAAATAAGCGCAAATGTAAAAAAGCGCACTAATCCTTTGAGTTGCATAGTAGTTTGGTTAACTTTTTTTAGTCGGCAAATATAGTGGAAACAAGCCTAAAACGAGCCCTATTTGACCATTATTTTGGTGGTTTTCCTAGTCGATGCTCATTTCAAAATAGAGTGGGGAATTGGCTGGAATGCTGCCATTGGCATTTGGACCATATCCTAAAGAGGAAGGAATTAATACTTTGATTTCACCGCCTACGCCAATCAAGGGCACCGCTTTTTGCCAACCTAAAATAAGGCTACTTAACGGGTAAGTGATGGTTCCAGCATCAAATTGATTGCCATTCATTAATTGACCTACATAAGTAACTGTGATTGTATTACTTACTGTAGGCTTTGTTCCAGTACCTGGAGTGATAATTTGATATAAAACACCACTTGGGTCTTCGGTATAAGTGATATTATTAGCTTTAGCGAAGCCTATCATTTGTTCCTTTTCATTGGCTCCAGACTTGCTACAACCACTTATGCCAAAAATGGCTAAAATGGTCAAAAAAGAGGCTAAAATGGTTAAAAATGGGGTGTTTTTGGTCAATTTTGATTGATTTTGGCTCATTTTTTAGATTTTATATGTTTTAATTCTTGATAACGTTGTTCATTCATTTCAAAGCTAAATTGTTGATAGAGGAAGGCAATTCCCACCGAAATAACAACAATAGATAAAAGTATCCAAATTTCATTTCCTCTAATATTGGCGACCATATTGGCTCGTTCATACCAACCTGACTCTGTGATGACCATAGAAAGTATACCAAGGGCTAGTCCAACACTTAATCCCCTTAAAAAGGGTTTTCGTTTATAATGGGGTAGTATTCGATCCTTTTCCCACTGTTGGTAAAATTTTTCTTCCTCGGCACTGATCATAGGGCAAATTTATGCATTGATAGTTAGATTCCCTTTTTCCGATGTACTTTTAATTTTAAACGAACAATTTTTTATGAAAACGATATTTCAAAAATGGGGAGTCACTATTTTTATTCTGTTATTATCGGTGCATTTATACGCACAAATATTAGGAGAGGATTTCAAATACCTACAATGGGGGTCTAAGTTTTTATTAATTCCTACCTTGATGGCTTATTTGGCGGCTCAAAATTTTCCTAATGCATCTTCCAAAGAAAAGTGGTTTATCATGCTAGCTTTGTTGGGATCCTTAGCAGGAGATGTGTTACTTAGTTTTCCCAATTTATTTATTGTAGGTATGGTGGCATTTATGACCACACATATTTTTAATATTTTATTTTTCACGCAACATGCACCAAGCAAAGATTCAAATAATACCAAAGTATATATTTATTCAGCACTGCTTGCAATTTT
>CAINOI010000054.1 GCA_903851465.1 uncultured Bacteroidota bacterium | reverse complement strand
TTTAAAATACTGTATACTAATTCCTCATAAAATACTTGTGCATCATTCGATGTTGCAAAATAACCATAACGTTCTCCCCAAACTCTCCAACAATTAGCCATACGATGTGCTACTTGTTTCACAGTTGTTTCTCTACCCAATGAACCATCTGCTTGAGGCACACCCGCTTTTCTGAAATATTTTTGTGCAAGAATATCCGTTGCAATTTGACTCCATTGTTTTGGCACTTCCACATTCGTCATTTCAAATACTTTCTCACCGTTCGGATTTTTGATCACACTGTCTCTGTAATCATACTCGAACTGATCGAATGGACTCACGCCATCGATGGTGAATTTGCGCTTAAACTCTAAGCCTTTTTTTGTTTTTGTGTTAGCCATGGTCGTAGTCAATTTTATTATAGTAATAACGGGTTAGTCCCGCAAATTCAAAACTTATGCGGGTATACGAAAATATAGTGCTCTGTTGAGACTTTGCCAACAGAAATATCAACAGATGTGGAAAATCATTGTGAACAATTAGAAATCATTGACCCCGATTGAATTGCAGGATTTATCCCCACATATTGTTAGTTTCTTAAGAAAAAAAAGATAGCTGCATCGTTTTTTTTTGTAATAGAAAAGTAAGTCAAGGATTATATGGTTAAAATTGATAATTTTGTGACCGATGAGCAAGCAAGTATATCAAAATATCCTAGATAAAAAGACGAAACACCAAAAGGCATTCGCAGTCTTAATTGACCCTGATAAGCTTGGTGGCGTTGATTTACAAAAGACGATTGACCTTGCTGTAGAATTCAAAGTAGACCTTATTTTTGTTGGGGGTAGTTTAGTGGTGACGGATACTTTAGACCAAGTTGTCGCCCAAATCAAACAAGCCTGTTCTATTCCTGTCGTACTTTTCCCAGGGTCTCCAGACCAGATCACCCCAAAAGCGGACGCTTTGTTATACCTATCCTTAATTTCTGGACGAAATCCTGAATTATTGATTGGTCAACATGTGATAAGTGCTCCATTTGTGAAACAAAGTGGATTGGAGATTATACCTGTCGGTTATATGTTAATAGATGGAGGTATGCCGACCACTGTTTCTTATATTTCTAATACCAACCCTATTCCGGCTAATAAAAATGATATAGCAGCCTGCACCGCCATGGCTGGTGAGATGTTAGGTCTAAAGCTAATTTATATGGACGCAGGAAGTGGTGCAAAAAACGCCATTCCTACAAGTATGATTCAACAGGTAGCCAAGCATATAACGACCCCTATTATAGTTGGAGGTGGCATTACAACGCCCGAGAAAGCCATTGAAAACTGTAAAGCCGGTGCCGATATTATTGTAATTGGAAATGCCATTGAAAAAGACCCTGCATTAATTCAAAAGATTGCTGAAGCAATTCATAGTTTGAATTAAGTCGAATTAGAAACTCATCATTTCTTTGAATTTCACTGTTTGACGTCTACTGATCTCGATTTTTTCCCCTCCTTTTAATTCAACCAATAAACCTCCATTAAAATAGGGTTCTATTTTTTCGATCCAATGAAGATTGATGATATGCTTTCGGTTGGCTCTAAAAAACACACGGTCATCTAATCTTTCTTCCAATGCATTCAAAGACTTTAAGATGAGTGGTTTGTTTGTAGAAAAATACACTTTTGCATAATTGCCCACGCTTTCAAACAATCTAATCTCTGATAATTTCACAAACCAACAACGCTCTCCATCTTTTACAAAAACCTGATCCAATTCTGTCAATGGACCTCTATTGACACCTAATAAACTAGCCTGTTCCAACGAAATTTCTGTCTGTAATTTTTGAATAGCGTCGGTCAATCTTTTAGGATCAATTGGTTTTAATAAATAATCCAAAGCATTCACCTCAAAGGCTTTCAAGGCAAACTCATCATATGCTGTGGTAAAAATAACTCGTGGTGATTTTTCAATTTCAGCCAATAAGTCAAACCCAGTTTTGCCTGGCATTTGTATGTCTAAAAAAATAAGATCCGGTCTTGATAAGTCAATTTTTTCTATTGCTTCATCTACATTACTCGCTTCATCAATGATGGTGATATCCGGATGTTGTTCTAATAACTTTTTCAACTCATTACGAGCTAATCTTTCGTCATCTATGATAATTGCTTTTATGGGCATGTTTTGCATTTTTTCTATTAGGCAATTGGAATAATTAATTTGGCCGTTACCTGAGTGGGTTGACTTTGGTAGATTTCAAACAACGCATTTCCGTGATATAAAATATTCAACCTGTTTTTTGTACTCTGTAAGCCAAATCCATCAAGTCCCATTTCATGCTCTAATACACCTGTATTTTGAACCACCAGTAAATGCTTATTGTCTTCGTAAGTAGAAATAATTTTGATTAAACAATTTCCTGGCTGCTTACTTAATCCGTGCTTAATCGCATTTTCAACTAAAGTTTGGAGCATCATTGGTGGTATTTGATTTGACAATGTCTCAGCATCAATGACATATTCTACAACCAATCTATCTGCAAATCTGATGTATTCCAAAGCGAGATAGTCCTTGACAATATTCAATTCTTTTTCTAAACTTGTCACTTCGGTTTGGTCTGCTTGAATACTACTTCTTAGAATATTGCTTAATTCAGTAATAGCTTGTCTTGCTCGTTGCGGATCCTCGTCTACCAATGCTCTAATACTGTTTAGGGCATTGAAAATAAAATGTGGATTCATTTGAGACTTAATGGTCTTGAGTTGTAATTCCTTAATCAAACTTTCGAGTTTGACTTTTTGTATCGCTTCGGAATTGGTGAACTCAATATAATGCCATAAAATATAAATGGATACCCATACAAAAATAATGGGCGTATCAATGACCAAGCTTATTAAAAAGCGTCTTTCGAGACTCACTTTTCTGGTAGCGTCGTATAGTTTCAAAATTTCAACAGCATAACTTGTTAAAAAACTATAGACACTTGCAAAAGTCAATAATAAAATTAAAAGCTGCCCCCACTTAAAAGTAGGCATAGGAGGATGTAGTGATAAAGCCAATAATGCTTTTCTAAACAAATGTGTCACAATGATGCCTAATAAAACATTGGCCAATAATCTTGGATAAAAAACAGAGCTTAGCTGTTTCTCGAGCATGTAAGAGAAAAAGATGATAGTCAGTCCATAAGTCATCCAACCTCCTATCTGACAGATCCAATAAATTGATTGATGTTTTTTCACCTTTCAAATTTATACCCTATAATACGATATTGGGCTATTTTATTGGATTAAAGGTCAAATATTCGTTTCATCGGCAATCTCAAATAAGATGCAACTTTTGGCTTAATTTTCTGTTATTAACTTACTTTTACAAGACTAAAAACTGAGCATGCAGATTGAGGCCGGACCATTATTGAAGCAGATTGATACCCCTGATGACCTAAAAAAGGTTTCAAGAGAGAAATTACACCAAGTTTGCGATGAACTACGACAGTATATCATCGACATCGTAAGTGTACATGGGGGTCATTTTGCTGCCAGCCTGGGCGTGGTAGAATTGAGCGTGGCTTTGCATTATGTTTACAATACACCTTATGATCAATTGGTTTGGGATGTAGGCCATCAGGCGTATGGACACAAAATTTTAACAGGTCGCAGAGATGCATTTGTAACCAACAGAAAATACAATGGCTTAAGTGGTTTCCCAAAGCGTAGCGAAAGCCCTTACGACACATTTGGCGTTGGTCACTCTTCTACTTCTATTTCGGCAGCATTGGGTATGTCGATGGCAGCTAAATATAAGGGTGAGGATAGAAAATCGGTTGCCATTATTGGGGATGGCTCTATGACAGCTGGAATGGCTTTTGAAGCAATGAACCATGCTGGTGTAGCAGATAGTGATGTGTTGATTATTTTGAATGATAACTGTATGAGCATCGACCCAAATGTGGGCGCGCTAAAAGAATATTTAACCGATATCAGCACCTCTCCAACCTATAATAAAGTTAGAGACGAATTATGGGAGTTGATGGGGAAATTACCTATTGGTAAAACCTTTACTAGAGAGATGGCATCTAAGGTAGAAGCTGGTTTGAAAGGGATGGTCTCTAAAAGTAGTAACTTATTTGAAGCACTTCAATTAAGGTATTTTGGACCAATTGATGGCCACAATATCACTAACTTGGTAGACACTTTAAGAGATTTAAGAGAGATCCCAGGGCCTAAAATATTGCATATTCTAACTGTGAAAGGGAAAGGCTATGAACTCGCAGAAAAAGACCAAACCAAATGGCATGCGCCAGGCTTGTTTGATAAATTGACTGGAGAGATTATTAAGAAAAAAATTGAAACCCCTCAACCTCCAAAATACCAAGACGTTTTTGGATTGACACTTGTTGAATTAGCAGAAATGAATCCAATGATCATGGGCGTAACGCCTGCGATGCCTAGTGGTTCATCTATGAAATTCATGATGGAAGCCATGCCAGATCGTGCATTTGATGTAGGAATCTGTGAACAACATGCGGTGACTTTAAGTGCTGGTCTTGCGACACAAGGCGTAAAAGCTTTTTGTAATATTTATTCTTCTTTTATGCAACGCGCATACGATCAAGTAATACATGATGTGGCATTGCAAAAATTACCTGTTGTATTTTGTTTAGATCGTGCTGGATTGGTTGGAGAAGATGGACCAACACACCATGGTTGTTATGATATCGCTTTCTTTAGATGTATTCCTAATTTAATTATTGCTGCTCCAATGAATGAGCAAGAATTAAGGAACCTGATGTATACCGCTCAGTTACCTGCGACAGATTTACCATTTGTCATTCGTTACCCAAGAGGTGAAGGTGTGATGGTAGATTGGAAAAAGCCTTTTGAACAATTAACGATTGGACAAGGTCGCAGATTAAAAGAAGGCAAGGAAGTAGCTATTCTTACTTTTGGACATCCTGGTAACAACGCACAAACAGCGATTCGCAATTTAAGACTAGAAGGCATTGATCCTGCACATTATGATATGCGTTTTGTAAAACCAATCGATGAAGCATTATTGCATGAGGTATTCCAAAACTATCCACTTGTTGTTACTGTAGAAGATGCAACGGTTGTAGGTGGACTAGGCTCTGCTGTATTGGAATTCATGAATGCTCATAACTACCATAGTCAAGTGCGCATTTTAGGTATCCCTGATACAATTGTAGAACATGGTTCTGTAAAAGAATTGCAACAGGAATGTCATTACGACGCCATTGCAATTGCAAATGCTGTAAAAAATCTTTTAGGAAAATCTGTGTTGGTAGAAGGATAATTAATTCAAGCTTGGATCAAAATCGCCTTCTTCTTCTGGCGCGTCTGCAAATGTACTCTGATCAAACTTTGTTTCGTAAGAATCCGTTTGTTCAATGTATCCTGGCTCTAAATCATCTTCCCTATTTTCATTCCACTCGATGATGAAATTATTGCGTCCTTCGCCTACCATTAATTTCATGTATTTCTGTTGTGCCAATTCTAAAATAGACAAGAATAAGAATAAGGCGTGTACACGATCTTCGCAAATATCAAATACTTTTTCAAATGCCACAGTCTGTCCCTCTTTCACCATTGTAAGCAAATAAGTACGACTGCCTTCCATGGTATAATTATAACGAACAACTGTATGAACAGGTTTGTTTTGACGATCATGAACACGCAACATCACTTTCTCAAAAGCCTTCATCAATTTAAATAAAGTGACTGTCTGCAACTCTGTTCCTTCAGCTGCTTCTTCTCCAACCAATGACATCTCTTTTTGGATATTACCTCGCTTAAGCATCAACATTCTCATTGCTTCTAAATCCGCCATTTGAACTGCCGCTTCTTTGTACTTTTTGTACTCTAAAATCTTATCAATTAATTCTTGTCTTGGATCAATCTCATTCCCTGAAGCATCTATTTCTTTTCTAGGCAATAATAATTTTGCCTTAATGCGCATTAAGGTAGAAACGAATAAAATAAATTCACTACTCAATTCAATATTTAGCTTGTCTTGTGCATGGATAAAGTCTAAGAAGTCCTTTATGATTTTAGTGATTTGGATATTGTAAATATCCATCTCGTCACGCTCAATAAAGAACAATAAAAGGTCAAAAGGACCTTCAAATTGGTCCACTTTAATCGAATAATTTGTATGCTGGTTCATCCTTGCAAAGAAAGTGATATTTATCCATTTTTTAGCCAAAATGCGCCATCTTTGTTCAAAACCGGAACGGATGCATCAGAAGTGGACCAATTGGCTTGTATTTGCCTTATTATCAATCGTATGGGGTAGTTCCTTTATCCTAATGAAAGAAGGATTAAAGGCATTTACCCCTTATCAGGTCGCTTCTTTAAGAATGCTTTTTGCGGGACTGGTTTTATTACCATTTGCAATCAAGGCATACCGAAAAATACCTAAGGATAAATTGGGCATTGTCATTGTTTCTGGATTGGTGGGTAATTTTATTCCGGCCTATCTTTTTTGTATTGCAGAAACCAGAATTGACAGCGCTTTAGCAGGTATTTTAAATTCCCTGACACCCTTATTCACCATCCTTGTAGGGATTGTATTTTATAAAACTCAAACCACTACTGTTAAATTTTTAGGCATCTTAATTGGATTTGTGGGATTGACCTTTTTACTTTTAACCGGAAAGGATATGCATTTTGATAACCTATCTTATGCTAGTCTTGTGCTTATTGCAACGATCATGTATGGCGTCAATGTGCATACAGTAGGCAGGAATTTAAAAGACATTGGCTCCATACAAATTGCTTCTGTTGCTTTTTCTTTTTTAATTCTACCCAGCGCTGCCGTCTTATTTTTTACAGGTTTTTTTGAGTATAATTTTAGTGACCCGTTGGTCATTCATAGTATTTTGACAAGCGCCACTTTGGGTATGGTGGGCACCTCCATGTCGTCCATCTTGTTTTATTATTTAGTAAAAAAAGCAGGTATTTTATTTGGCTCAATGGTTACTTATGGTATTCCAATAGTCGCTGTGGTGTGGGGTTTGTTCTATGGAGAATCTTTGGCGCCTTTGCAAATGGTTTGTCTTGGAGTGATTTTATTAGGCGTCTATATTGTGAATAGAGGGAACTTAAATTTTATTCCATTCCTAAAACAAAAAAGCCCCCAATCTTAAATTGAGGGCTATATTTTTAAAAACATTAGACCATTAAACGGTCATAATTTCTTTTTCTTTTGCTTCTAAATGTTTTTCAACCAAAGCAATATGCTTGTCTGTTAAAGATTGAATCTCATCTTCTGCCCCTTTGCAGATATCTTCACTCATACCGTCTTTTTGTAATTTCTTCACTTGCTCTATATGGTCTCTTCTAATATTGCGAATCGCTACTTTACTTTGCTCTCCTTCTCCACCAGCCTTTTTTACCATTTCTTTTCTGCGTTCCTCGGTCAATGGCGGCATGAATAATCGAATATTAACACCATCATTTTGAGGGGTGATACCAATATTTGCACCCATGATGGCTCTTTCAATTAAGGCCAACATGTTTTTTTCCCATGGCTGGATACTGATGGTTCTAGCATCCAATACTTGGACGTTGGCAATTTGACTAATTGGTGTAGGGGCTCCATAATAATCCACATTTACCCCTTCTAAAATAGAAGGTGAAGCTTTACCTGCTCGAATTTTAGACAATTCTATTTCTAAGTGATTGATGGCTTTTTTCATGCCATTTTCTGCCTCTGTACTTATTTTCTTTAATTCCTCTGACATAATTCAATGTTTTGGAACACAAAGCTAATAAATCCTTGGTATTCTGCCCTGACCTTTTTTTTGTGGCAGTTATTTTTCTATCTTTGCGCTAACGTTAAAACAAGATTATGTCAACAGCGGAATTAAAAAGAACAGCTTCACAAGTGAGAAGAGATATCGTTAGAATGGTGCATGCACAACAAAGTGGTCACCCAGGTGGGTCGCTAGGTTGTACTGACTTTTTAACAGCATTGTATTTTAAAATAATGAAGCATAATCCTGCTTTTACTATGGACGGGAAAGGCGAAGACCTTTTCTTTTTATCCAATGGACATATCTCTCCTGTATTCTATTCTGTTTTAGCAAGATCTGGTTATTTTGATGTAAAAGAATTAGCGACATTCAGAATGATCAATTCTCGTCTACAAGGTCATCCAACAACACACGAACATTTACCTGGAATTCGAATTGCAAGTGGCTCTTTAGGTCAAGGCATGAGCGTGTCAATTGGGGCAGCTTTATCAAAAAAATACAATAGTGACGATCGTATTGTGTATTCTTTACATGGGGACGGTGAATTACAAGAAGGTCAAAACTGGGAAGCCATTATGTTTGCTGCACACAATAAAGTAGATAATTATATCGCGACCATCGATGTCAACGGACAACAAATTGACGGACCGTTGAGCAAAGTCTTGAATTTGGATAATTTAGAAGATAAATTCAAAGCATTCCATTGGACGGTATTGCATATGGATGGCCACAACATGGACGAGATTGTAACTACTTTGGAACACGCTAAAACATTGACTGGACAAGGTAAGCCAATTGTCATATTGATGAAAACCATCATGGGCAAGGGGGTTGACTTTATGGAAACAGGCCACGAATGGCATGGTATCGCACCTAACGATGCCCAATTAGAAAATGCATTAGGACAATTAGAAATGACTTTAGGAGATTATTAATAGCTCCATGACTTAATAAAAAAAGGGAAGTAATGCTTCCCTTTTTTGATGCGGCAACCTTACTAGCCTATTTTTTCAAATATGCGACCAGCTGCTTTCTTTGCTGGTATCCATCCCGCTAAGATGGCAATCATGACCACTAAACTAATTACAGCTAAATAGTCAGTCCAAATTGCTTTGACTGGATAATAGTCAATGATAAAACTTGCGCCTTGCAGCTGGATAAAATGAAATTGGGATTGTAGGAATATCAAACAAGAGGCAATCAATCCGCCAATCAACGCCCCGGTCATGGCCATGACAATAGACAGGCTGAGGAATATTTTTTGAATTGTAACCGCAGTAGCACCCATTGCATGCAACACTTGAATATCTTTTTGTTTTTCTAACACCAACATTGTCAAAGCACCTACTAAATTAAAGGAAGCCACTACCATGATAAGTCCAAGGATGGCAAAAATAATCCATTTTTCTACTTGCATGATTTTATACAAGTCTGCATTCTGTTGGTATTTATTCTGCACTGAAAAACTTGGTCCTAATAAATTTTGAATCGATGAGACAATGCTTTTTTCTTTGGCTAAATCAATGGACAATTCCACCCCAGAATATTGATTGGTATCCAAGTCAAATAAATATTGCGCAAATTGATTGGATGTAAAAACATATTGTGCATCAAATTCTTGTTGTACCGAAAATGCGCCAGACTGCACTGCTACCAAGTGATTCAGCTGGTCCATTGATTTTAGGGGCTTCCCAGATCGGCCCACTGCAATCAATTCCAATTGCTCCCCCAAATCTGCATTGAACAATAATAAATCTTCTTCTACACCAATGCCTAATACTAATTTTGGGCTGTCTACATTACCTACATCAAACAAACCTCTTTTTAAGTATTGATTGACTTTATTAATATGTATATAATTTGAATCCACCCCTTTTATAAACACCACCGATTGATTGGCATCACGCACAAGAATTGCTTTGTTTTCGACAATGCCTGTGGCATAATGTACGCCAGGAATTTGTCTAAGGGTGTTTAATTGTTGGGACGATAACTGTGTAAATTTTTCGGCCTTAGGGACCACTCGCAAGTCGGCATAGAAATCCGAATACAATCCATTGACAATTTCAGAGAAGCCATTGGAGACACTTAAAATGGTGAGTAAAGCTGCTGTGCCAATGGCAATGGCAAAAACGCTGACCCAAGCAATAAGTTGAATTGCCTGAAAGGAATACTTACCCCTAAAATAACGCCAAGCAAATAAAAAATGCAACTTATAGTGTTTTTAAAATCTCTTCCATTTTAAATACATAATCCAAGGTGTCGTCTAGATAAAAATGCAATACTGGAATACGTCTCAGTTGATGCTTCATGGCCTCTTGAAGATGCTTTTTGATGTCCCAGGCCTGCGCTTGGATTTTCTTAAAACAAGCTTCCTGATCGGCCACCTGAAATAAACTTAAATAGATTCTAGCTTCTAATAAATCTGGGGTCACTTTTACCGTGGAGATGGAAATCATCCCCCCTTGCAAATGGTTCAAGCCCAATTTTAAAAAAATATCGTTCATAGTGCTTTGAATCGCACCAGCTACTTGTTTCTGTCTTTTTCCTTCTTCCATAATCAAAGTCGTTGATTCGCTGTAAAATTAGTTACTTTGCTCATTATTCTGAGGGAATAGTTTTAATTATGAAGAAATTTTTTCGCATTGTAAGTTATATCAAGGAATACAAGACCTATATGGGCTGGTATGGTCTATTTATCTTGTTATCTATCCTTTTCAGCTTGTTTTCTCTAGGCATGCTCACCCCATTCCTTGACCTAATCTTTGGAAACAATGCTTTTGCAAGTTTAACACCTGTATCCGTTACAGATAGCACGAACCTTAAAGACCTCATTTACCAATTTTTACAAGATACCATCAAAGCCAATGGAAAAAGCTATGCATTAGGATGGATCTGTGTATTCATTATTGTATCCATCTTTTTCAAGAATTTATTTTTATACCTTGCTTTTTATTTTTTGGCACCTATCCGCAATATGGTGACCAAGAAATATTCTAAGCTATTGTATGATAAAATATTGCAATTACCAGTTGGCTTTTTTACTGAAAAAAGGAAGGGCGATATTTTAAGTAGGGCTTCTAATGATATTGCAGAATTGGAAAGTTCTGTGATTAGTGCATTAGAGGGTTTGATCAAAGAGCCATTGAACATTATTGGTATTTTAATTTTCTTATTCTTAATCAGCGCTAAGCTTACTTTATTTGTTTTTATTTTATTACCATTAGCAGGCTTTATTGTAGGGCGCATTGGTCGTAGTTTAAAGAAGCATACCAATAAAGCACAAGTTAAATGGGGAGAGATTTTAAGTCAGATGGAAGAAACATTATCTGGCTTGAGAATCATTAAAGCATTTAATGCAGAAGGAAAAGTGAAAGGTCAGTTTTACGGATTGGTAGAAGATATTTTTAATTTAAAGAATCGAATTTTATATCGTCGTGACTTAGCTTCTCCCGTTTCCGAATTTTTAGGTGTTACTATTTTATGTGGTGTACTTTGGTTTGGTGGTAAACTTGTTTTAAATGGTGATATTCTATCTCCAGGTTCATTTATCACTTATGTCGCTTTATTTTCACAAATCATCAACCCCGCAAAAGCCTTGTCCCAGGCTGTTTACAATGTGAACCGAGGCACAGCCACACTAGATAGATTGAATGAAATATTAGAAGCACCTAATACAGTAGAAGAAGTTGCAAGCCCAATTTTAATAGAAGGATTTAAAGACAGTATTCATTTTGATAATGTTGGATTTGCTTACCATGATGCAAGTATTTTGAATGGCATCAATTTGAATATTAAAAAAGGAACCTCTGTGGCTTTGGTGGGTTCTTCTGGTGCAGGTAAAAGTACCTTAGCAGATTTAGTGCCAAGGTTTCATGATGTGTCTTCAGGTAATTTATACATTGATGGGAAAGATATTAAGTCCTATAGTTTACATAGCTTAAGACAATTAATAAGTATTGTCACACAAGAGCCCATTTTATTCAATGATACCATCGCAGCCAATATTGCTTTAGGAAAACCAGAAGCAACTATGGAGGAAATTATTGCTGCAGCTAAGATTGCAAACGCTTATGATTTTATAATCAAAAAAGAAGGCGGATTTGAATCTATGATTGGAGATAGAGGAAGTAAACTAAGCGGAGGTGAACGTCAACGCTTAACGATTGCTAGAGCAGTGTTGAAAAATCCTCCAATCTTAATATTAGACGAGGCAACTTCTGCATTAGATACAGAGAGTGAAAGGTTAGTACAGGATGCGATTAACAATATGATGCAGAACAGAACTTCTATTGTGATTGCACACAGATTGTCTACCATTCGTCATGCAGATGAAATCATCGTCTTACAAAAAGGCGAAATCGTAGAACGCGGCAACCACGAAAACCTACTTGCACAAGGTGGTTACTACAAGAAATTAATTGAGATGCAGGAAGTGAAATAAACAGTTGCTATAGCAACTGATGCATAAAAAATGATTTAAAAAAAATTTATTCCCACAAAAAACCCGATCGATGATCGGGTTTTTTTATAAGGCTATTTTAATTCAAGCTATTTGTTCGCTAGAATGATTATTGGTCGTTGCTATTTTTTACATATCCTAATTTTGCTTCTAAGCTCAAAGTAGCATGAGGCACAGCACGTAAACGTGCTTTGTCGATCAAGCGACCTGTTACTCTACAAATACCATAGGTTTTGTTTTCGATACGCATGATCGCTTTCTCTAAGTGGTCGATGAAAGTGATCTGACGGCTAGCCATTTGGCCCATTTGCTCTCTCTCCATGCTTACACTTCCATCTTCCATGGTCATGTATCTTGCATCGTCATTGTCACCACCCATTTCGTCCTTGCGCGTGATTAATCCTTGTAAATAAACCAATTCCTTTTTTGCAGCGTCTAATTTCTTTGAAATCAACTCTCTAAACTCTGCTAATTCAGCATCAGAATATTTTACTAAAGTCTCCGTTGATCTTTCTACTTCTTTTCTTTTTTCCATTGGTACATAACCTGGTTGGTATGGTACACTGCTCTTTGCATTGATCTTTGGTACTTTAATGTCCTTGATTGGTTCAGCAGCCTTACGCACTGGCTTTACCGGTGGTGTAGGAATCACTGGAACCGGTTTTGCAGGCGGTACATATTTTTCTACTGGCTTTGCTGCCACAACTGGTTTAACTGGTGCTTTTGCAACTGGTTTTGCTGGTGCTTTTGCAACTGGTTTTGCTGGTGCTTTTGCAGGAACTGCTTTTTTAGCTGGCACTGCCACTTTCTTAGCTGGAGCTGCTGCAGGCTTTGCAGCCACTTTTACAGGAGCTGCTTTTTTAGCAGGCACTGCGGCTTTCTTAGCAGGTGCAGCCTTTTTTACAGGAACCACTTTCTTAGCTGGCGCTGCCGCTTTCTTAGCAGGTGCTGCTTTCTTCACTGGAACCACTTTCTTAGCAGGTGCAGCCTTTTTTACAGGAGCCGCTTTCTTCACTGGCGCTGCCTTTTTAGCTGGTACTACTTTTTTTACCGGTGCAGCCTTTTTTGCAGGAGCCGCTTTCTTCACTGGCGCTGCTTTTTTAGCTGGCGCTGCCTTTTTTACAGGAGCCGCTTTTTTTGCTGGCGCTGCTTTTTTTGCTGGTGCCGCTTTTTTAGGTGCTGGTTTTTTTGTAGCCATAATTATCCTTTTTGTCTAACTAAAATCTTTAGTTTTTGGTCATTTATTTCGATATCGACGCCTTCTTCAAGGCTAGATACCCAATCTATCTGGGTAGCCAATATTTCGCGGCAAATATACTCTGAAAATTCATTAATAGACTCTTTCAAGTTTGGGTTATCCACAATTTGGAGTAAAATCTTGTCTGTGAGCTCAAAATTGGCCTCTTTTCGGATGTTTTGGACCCTATTTACCAATTCTCGAGCATTTCCTTCTTTTAAAAGCGCTTCAGAAAGGCTTATATCCAAAGCAACCGTCAAATTGCCCTTTACTGCTACACTCCAACCAGGAATATCTTCTGCAATGATATCTACTTCATTGATTAACAATGTAATAGAGCTCTCTTCGACCTGAATGGTAAGGGTCCCGTTACGCTCCAGTTCAGAAATTTCGTTTTGGCTTAAAGCTGCAATGACTGCAGAAGCCTGTTTCATCTTTGTGCCCAATTTTGCCCCCAATAATTTAAAATTAGGTTTTAGCTTTTTGCTAATCACGCCCTCCGTCTCTGTGATATAATTAATTTCCTTCACATTCACCTCTGCCAGAATGAGTTCTTCCATTTGTTCAATGGCTAACTTCATCGCTGGATCTAAAACTGGTATGAGGATTTTTTGCAATGGTTGACGCACTTTGATATTCACCTTTTTACGAATAGATAAAACCAAAGAACAAATATCTTGCGCCAACTGCATTCTTGTTTCTAAAGCTGCATCCATTTTAGATAGATCTGCTTTTGGAAAATCAATATGATGAATGGATGTTGCGTCAAATCTTTTTGTAAGCCCATTTAAGTTTCTAAACAATTGATCGCAAAAGAATGGTGCAATTGGGGCCATTAATCTTGCAATGGTTTCAATACACTCATACAATGTTTGGTAAGCAGCAATTTTATCTTCGCTATAAGTGCCTTTCCAGAATCTTCTTCTACATAAACGAACATACCAGTTACTCAAATGTTCGTCCACAAAAGTCTCAATGGCACGACCAGCAATGGTTGGCTCAAAATCATCCATCGCCACTGTTACTGTTTGTATTAAACTATTTAAAGATGAAATTACCCAACGATCAATCTCTGGACGATCCTTGACTGGAATATAAGCCTGTTCGAATTTGAATCCATCTACATTGGCATACAATACAAAAAACTGATAGGTATTGTACAAAGTGCCAAAGAATTTTCTTTGCACTTCCTGTATGCCAGATAAATCAAATTTTAAATTATCCCAAGGAGAAGCATTGGTCACCAAATACCATCTTGTCGCATCTGCGCCATAGGTTTCTAAGGTCTCAAATGGATTCACCACATTCCCCAAACGCTTACTCATCTTGTTGCCATTCTTATCCAATACCAAGCCATTACTCACCACAGCTTTATAAGCTACTTTATCAAATAACAATACACCCAATGCATGTAATGTGTAGAACCAGCCTCTAGTTTGATCTACCCCTTCTGCGATAAAATCTGCGGGAAAGGCCAATCCTTTGTCTACTAAATCTTTATTTTCAAATGGATAATGCCATTGCGCATAAGGCATGGCGCCCGAATCGAACCACACGTCTACTAAATCAGAAACGCGAAGCATTGGTCTACCAGTAGGACTTAAGATTTCTATTTGGTCTACAAATGGTTTATGCAAATCCACATTCAATTTGCCATCTACAATTTGTAATTGCACGGCTTTATTATATCCTTTTTCTTTTGCTGCTAAAAATCCTGCAGTCAATTCATCTATTGAACCAATACAAGTTTCTTCTGTTCCGTCTTCCGTTCTCCATATAGGAAGTGGTGTACCCCAATAACGACTTCGTGATAAATTCCAATCCACCATGTTCTCTAACCAATTACCAAAACGACCTTCTCCTGTACTCTTTGGTTTCCAGTTGATGGTTTTATTCAACTCTACCATTCTATCTTTCACAGCAGTGGTTTTGATAAACCAAGCATCCAATGGATAATATAAAATTGGTTTGTCTGTTCTCCAGCAATGCGGATAATTGTGTTCGTATTTCTCTACTTTAAACGCACGATTTTCTTTTTTTAATTTTACCGAGATATCTACGTTCACATCTTGAAAGTCTTTTTCATCTTTATAATTTTTCACGAATCTTCCAGCAAATTCTCCTACACCATCAATGAACTTACCTGCTCTGTCAACCAAAGTAATGATACCTAAATTATTTTTTTGTCCCACTTTATAGTCATCTGCACCAAATGCTGGTGAAGTATGAACGATACCAGTACCATCTTCTGTGGTTACAAAATCACCTACAATTATTTTAAATGGATCGCCCTCAATATTGGCTGGATTATTTGCTTCGAATGGCATCAACTGCTCATAGCGTAAACCATCCAATTGACTTCCTTTGAATGTAGCCAACTCCTTCCATGGTACTATTTTATCGCCTTCTGCAAAACTAGTTAAGCTCAATCCTTCTTCTTTGAAATACTTTGATACCAATGCTTTTGCCACAACCACATTCACAGGCATTGCCGTATATGGATTATAAGTCGCTATCAATGCATACTCAATATTTGGTCCAACTGTCAATCCTAAATTCGATGGTAAAGTCCAAGGCGTTGTGGTCCATGCCATATAATACACTTCCTTAGAAAGTGGATTGGCTGCTGCAGCATCAAAAATAAATTGACTTTCTTTTGAAGGGATGGCTTTAAACATCGCCACCACCGAAGTATCTTTTACATCTTTGTAAGTGCCTGGCTGATTCAACTCATGTGAGCTCAATCCTGTGCCCGCTGCTGGAGAATAAGGCTGAATGCTTACGCTTTGATACAAGTAGCCTTTTTTATAAAGTGTACTTAAGATCCACCACAATGTTTCAATGTAATTATTTTCAAATGTGATGTATGGATTGTTTAAGTCCACCCAGTAACCCATCTTATTGGTAATATCATCCCACTCTTTTTTATAACGCAATACGGCTTCTCTACATTTTTGATTGTAGGCTTCTACAGTAATCGTCTTTCCAATATCTTCTTTCGTAATGCCTAATTCTTTTTCTACCCCTAACTCAACTGGTAAACCGTGGGTATCCCATCCACCTTTTCTTTTTACTTGAAAGCCTTGCATGGTTTTATAACGACAAACCATGTCCTTTAAAGTTCGAGAAATCACATGGTGAATACCTGGCATGCCATTGGCACTTGGAGGACCTTCATAAAACACAAACGGTGTTTTACCTTCTCTTAATTGAACGGATTGTTCAAATGCTTGTTCTTTTTTCCAAGCTGCTAAAATTTCTGCCTCTATGGTTGGCAGATGTAAGCCATTGAATTCTGGATATTGATTACTCATAAAACGCTTGTCCTATCTGATTTTTAGGCCATGAAGGTACGAATAAGCGCGGAAAAAAGGAAACGAAATTATGCCGCTTCTTCTGAAGGGAAAAACTTGCTCTGAAAGACAAATAAGGCGATGACCCCCGAACTAATGGACATATCGGCAAAATTGAATACAGGACGGAAGAATTCAAAGGACTCGCCGCCCCAAATAGGCATCCAGCTTGGAAACTGTGCATCTGTGATGATTGGGAAATAAAACATATCTACCACTTTGCCATGTAAGAAACTGGCATATCCCCCACCTTCTGGTAAAAACTGCGCCACCATGGTGGTGTATGGAATACTTGCATCAAACAACAACCCATAAAACATGCTATCTATTAAATTACCTAATGCTCCTGCAAAAATTAAAGCCGAACAAATGATAAACCCATTATGGTATTGCTTTTGTATAAAACCCTTGATTAAAAATGTACCCCAAATCACCGCAGCCAATCTAAATAAGGTCAATGCGATTTTACCAAAACCACCACCAAATTTAAGGCCCCATGCCATCCCCTCATTTTCTACAAAATGCAACCTGAACCAAGATCCAATCACTTGGTGTTCTTCTCCTAAAAAGAAGTTCAACTTGATATAAAATTTCAACAACTGGTCTATTGCTATAATTGCAATAATCAATGCAGCTACTTTTTTTCCGTTCATTTTGAATTGCATAAATTAAATGGTATTGTCCTTGAAGTCCTTTGGTAAGTTCTTTTGACGATTTGAAAAGATAGAGTACAGTATGGATCCTGTAATTGAAAATATAATCACTAATAAGGATAAAAGTACCTGGGTATTCTTACTCATGACCATATTGATATAATGTTCTCCAAGCATTTTAGCACCAATGAATATCAATATAATCGCAATACCCTGTTGAAGATGTTCAAATTGATTCACAGCGCCTCTTAATAAAAAGAATAAAGAACGCAATCCTAATATTGCAAAAATATTAGAAGTGTAAATCACTAAGCTATTCATTGAAATCCCCATTACCGCTGGGATGGAATCTAAAGCAAACACTAAATCAATTGTTGCCAATAAAACAACAACTACGAAAAGGCTTGTATACATTGGCTTGCCGCCGATACGAATCATGAACTTACCATCTCCGTCTTCATTGGTGATAGGTAAAAACTTTTTTAATAAAAGGTAGATTTTAGATTGATGTGGATCAAAGGCTTCATCTTCTCCAGCAGTAAACATCTTATACCCTGTGTACAATAAAAACAAACCAAACAAATATAAAATCCAAGCAAACTTGGCTACCAATGCAACGCCTACTGTAATGAAAACAACCCTAAATACAATGGCAATCAAAATGCCAATTAACAATACCCTTGATAGGTGTTGTGCTTTCACCTTAAACGCATCAAATATTAAAATGAAAACAAAAATATTATCAATACTTAAACTCCATTCCATTAAGTAGCCACTTAAATATTCAAACGCTAATTTTTGTCCTTCCTCTATCCACATAAAGACAAAAAAACCTAAAGCCAGCATAACCCATATAAAAGTTTGTTGAAGGGCTTGGCGAATAGTAATAGATGTATTTTTTTTACTTAAAAATCCTAAGTCTAAAATTAATGCAGTCACAACCACTACTCCAAAAACAGCGTATACAATTTGATCTGTTGTCATGCTGTAAAGATAAGCTATGATTTAGATACGGCAAATCGAGATTGGCGGTAATAATAGGCAAACCAATAGCCTAGCCCAAGCAAAAACAATGGTCCTAGCAATAATACAAGCTGTATCCAAAGTCTATTTTCTGCCACTTTCCCTGAATCTAATCTTCTTAAGACTATATTCTTTTTTCGAGCTTCCAATAAGCTAACAGGTTCGTTTAAATAGGCAATCGCATTTTGAAAAAAAACAGGATTTGCAAATTGAACGGCCTCATAAGGAATCATCCCCATTGGTAATGGCCCTTGTTGCGCATCTACAAAATTGGTGATTAGATCTGCATCGGATAGCACAATTTGCTTTGACGCTTTGATACCACTTGTAACAAAAGCCTTGCCAGTCGCTAATTGAACGGTGTCTTGCAAAGCTTGAGTTAATCTACCTGTAAATGCCGATTTAAACTGCCCTTCTAATAAAACTGCAATAGGAATATGTTGTTTTATAAAGCTTGCTAATTCCCCCTCTTGTTGACCGCTATTTAATTGAATCATTGTTGGGCTGCTTATGATTCTGCTGGTGGTATCGGTTGTTAATAAGATGGTCTTGTTAATGCCAATGGCACGCACAGTGTCCAAACTTGCAGGAAAAGCGGTCAGCACCCTGTCCATATTTTGGACCATTGGATGTTCCGATCCTGCTTGCGCAAAAGGATAGTACGGCCAAGGTACTCTTTGAATCGTTGGTGATCCTGATGCATCTACGCCCACGACCATCGGTAACTTGGCGCAATTTAAATCCTGCACTAAATTAGCATTCACCCTTACACCATATTTAAACAACTGCGCTTCTAATCCAAGTCCTCTATCAAATGCAAGGTAGGCACCAGCTGTGTTACGCAAACTATCATATTCTGCAAACAAAGGATCCAACGCCCAAATCACATTACCCCCAGATAAAATATATTGGTCAATTTTTAATTGGTCTAATTCCGTAAAACGCATTGTTGGTTTTACAATTAATAAGGTGTTGATTTTAGATGCGTCAGGAAATCCTTTCTTTAAATCAAAGACCCCGAGATTGTATTGATTTTTAATGGACTGCCCTAAATCATTGACTGTATAATCCAATGGTTCACCATTACCAATTAAGTAAGCAATACTTGGTCTTATAGTCCTATTCAATAAATAAATGGCCTGCACTATTTTATATTCCAAAAGTGCTTCGGCAGCATTAAAGCTAGCATCTATATCAATTTCAGGTAACTCCTTTACAATATTATAGGGTTTAAAGAACTGCTTGCTACTTCTTAAATCAATTGCAATTGGCTTTTGCCCTTCCACTTCGATTAATATTCCTGGCACCATTAATTGATCTAGTTTTTTATCGGTGATGGTCCCTGTATTTTGAAAACGATCAATAGGCAATCCTTGCTTTTGAAGACTATCATAAAAAATCATTAAGGCACTGTCTTTAAACAGTTCCCCTGGCACTGTTTGTTCCCAGCTAATCCATGAAGGATTAATTTGTTGAAGTTGATCCAATAACTGAATGGTCGCAAGCTCTAATTTTTTATAATGCGGCGGCAATTCACCCCCAAGAAAAAAATGTATTTTAACTGGCTGCTTCACCTCTTGAATCAATTGGGTTGATTGATCACTAATGGTATAGCGCTGGTCTTTTGTTAGATCTATTTGTAATGGATACAAGTGGCTTAGAAAATTCAATAAAAGCATTGCCAATAAAATCCAGCTGTATTTGAACTTGCCAGACAACTGTTCAATTGCACCTAGGCCAAATAAAAGAATAATAATTTTGAAATACAGGATATCTCCTAACCCAATCGCTCCTTTGTTTAAATTTTGATAATGTGTAGCAAGGCCTAGTTGCCGAATATAAAAATCATACCCATTTTGAAAAAATTGTAATTCAGCAATCCAATCAAAGCCTTTGTATAAAAAAATACAAATTAAGATAGAACCTAATAAAGCAATTATGGTATGCTTTGTCACACTACTCATGTAAACGCCCACAGCCACATACACAGCAGCAAGCGCAATCAATCCAATATAAGCTCCAATGGTTGCTCCCCAGTCAATACCCCCTACTGCACTTAAATTATTTAAAACAAAGGCGTAAAAAAATGTGGGAAGAATCGCTAAAATAGTGATTGAAACAACACCAATATATTTCCCGATCAAAATAGACCTGGACGAAAGTGGGAGACTCTTTAATATTTCATAAGTGCCTTGCTTATACTCTTCGGAGAAACTCCTCATAGTAATAGCCGGGATCAATAAAACCAAAATCCAAGGTGCAAAATCAAAATACACCTGCAGGCTTGTGTAGCCAAAATCTAATACATTAAAATTGGGGAGGATAAATAATAATAAGCCATTCACCAGTAAATAAAAACTGATGATTAAATAGCCAGAAAGACTTCCAAAATAATGTGCCCACTCTTTTTTACATATTGCCCACATGACCCAAAGCTACATAAAAAATGCCCCGGTTTTACAGGGGCATTTTAGATAAATCGTTAAATTTTGTTGGAGTTTCGAAAACTAAAAAAAGTTACACTGCAAAACTCTCGCCGCAGCCACAACTTCTACTTGCATTGGGATTGTTGAAATAAAAACCTTTTCCATTCAACCCATCAGAAAACTCTAATTCAGTATTGACTAAGTATAGAAAGCTTTTTAGGTCTGTCACAATTTTTACGCCGTTATCCTCAAAGACTTGATCCATTGGCTTGATTTCATTGTCAAAATCTAACTTATAGCTTAATCCAGAACAGCCGCCGCCCACAACACCTACTCTTAAAAAATAAGTAGGATCATCGGTGACACCAGCATCCAGCATAAGTTGTTTCACTTTTGCCTTTGCTTTCTCGCTCACATAAATTGTATTTTCTACTACTTCGCTCATGTAATGAATTAGTGAATACGCTCTTCAAATACCAATTGCTCTAAACCATTCTTAGAACGGTAGTCATTGATTGCTGCTTTGATTGCATCTTCTGCTAAAACTGAACAGTGAATTTTAACTGGAGGTAAGTTTAACTCTTCCACTAAATCCATGTTATCGATTTTAACTGCTTCGTCCACTGACTTACCCTTTAACCACTCTGTAGCTAAAGAAGAAGAAGCGATTGCAGAACCACAGCCAAATGTTTTGAATTTTGCATCAGTGATAATGCCAGTCGCATCGTCAACTTGAATTTGCAAACGCATTACGTCACCACATTCTGGTGCGCCTACTAAACCTGTACCAACTGTGTTTGATGCTTTATCTAATGTACCTACATTTTTAGGATTAGAATAATGATCGATTACTTTATCTGAGTATGCCATGATTGTTTATTTTATATATTTTCAAAAATGAGACTTGGTCCCAATTAATTGTAATGTTAGTGATGTGCCCATTGAATTGAATCAATATCGATGCCTTCTTTGAACATTTCCCATAAAGGACTCATCTCTCTTAATTTCAATACAGTGTCTGTTACTGCTTTGATTGTAAAATCGATTTGTTCTTCTGTTGTGTATCGTCCTAAGCCAAAACGCAATGAACTATGTGCTAAGTCATCTCCTAAGCCTAAGGCCTTCAATACATAACTAGGCTCTAATGATGCCGATGTACAAGCTGAACCAGAAGACAATGCGATGTCTTGGTTAAAGCCCATCATCAAACCTTCACCTTCTACATATTTGAAAGAAATATTACTTACGTGCGGCAAGCGATGCGCTGGATTTCCATTCACATAAGACTCGTCAATCACCTTTAATGCATTTTCTAATTTATCTCTTAATTTAGAAATTCTTTCAGTATCAGAAGCCATTTCTAGTCTTGCTAATTCACATGCTTTACCAAATCCAACAATACCAGGCACATTCAAAGTACCACTACGCATCCCTCTTTCGTGTCCACCGCCGTCTACTTGCGCTGTTACTTTAACTCTTGGATTTTTACGACGAACATACAATGCACCAACGCCTTTAGGACCGTACATTTTATGCGCTGTAAATGCCATCAAGTCAATCCCGTCTGCATTTACATCTACTGGTATTTTACCTACAGCTTGCACCGCATCTGTAAAGAACAAAGCGCCATGCTTTTTCGCAATAGCACTAATTTCTTTCACAGGTTGTACTACACCAATCTCGTTATTTGCATACATGATTGCAACTAAAATAGTCGTTGGTCTCATGGCAGCTTCTAATGCTTTTAAATCTATTAATCCGTCAGGTTGTACTTCTAAATAAGTCACTTCTGCACCTAGTTTTTCTAAGTGCTTACAAGTATCTAAAACCGCTTTATGTTCAGTAGTACAAGTAATGATGTGATTTCCTTTGCTTGCATACATCTCGTATACACCTTTGATGCCTAAATTGTCTCCCTCAGTTGCACCAGAGGTGAAAATGATTTCTTTTGGGTCTGCACCAATTAATTGAGCAATTTGCTCACGCGCATAATCTACTGCCTCTTCTGCATGCCATCCGAAAGAATGGTTCCTACTTGCCGCATTTCCAAAGTTTTCAGTGAAATAAGGAATCATCGTTTCCAAAACCCTAGGATCCATTGGGGTAGTCGCGTTATGGTCAAGATAAATTGGTAATTTTAACATAGTTCTATTTTATATTTGTCTAAGGCTACAAAGTTAAAGATTGAACGGCAATATGTAGGATTTCGTTAGCTTTAGGTGGCTTTTTTTTCCCAATTCGTAAAACAAACAAAAATGGATTATAAGGTGGACCATATTGGCATAGCAGTGACTAGCCTAAAAACAAGTATTCCTTTGTATGAGCGCCTTTTGGGCGAACCAAGTTATAAAACCGAACAAGTACCTAGCGAAGCGGTGGATACCGCGTTTTTTTTACAAAATGGGGCTAAAATAGAGTTGGTAGCAAGCTTAGACCCAAATGGGGTGATTGCCAAATTCATTGCTAAAAAAGGGGAAGGATTGCACCACATTGCTTTTGAAGTTCCAGATATTCTTGCCGAAATGGAAAGATTAAAAAAAGAAGGCTTCATTTTGCTCAATGAGACACCAAAATTGGGTGCTGATAATAAATGGGTTTGCTTTGTGCATCCAAAAGACGCCAACGGGGTCTTGATAGAATTATGTCAAACGAAAAAATAAGGTGCCGTAAATTATTTAACTAGTTTTTTTGCCTAGGTAATTTGTCTAAGTAATTTGTAAAATCTCAATCGCTTTTTGAGCCGCAATTTGACTGGCATCTTTTTTTGTAAATCCTTTTTGAGAAGTAATGACTTCGCCGTCTATGACAATATTGATGGTGAATAATCTGCGTCTTCCCTCCAATGCTTCGTCTGCTAAAACAAAATCAATTTGCTTGCCTTGCTTTAAAGCCCAGCCGATAATTTTATTTTTGATATTGATGTCTATTTGCTCTAATTCATCCATGAACAAATAAGGTTGAATCATTTTTTCGATGATCCATTTTTTTGTAAAATTATATTGCTTATCTAGGTAAATGGCGCCCACTAAAGCTTCTAGCGTATTACCAAAAATTTGACTACTCTTTAATCCGCCATCTAATTTATTAAAACGAGTCATTTTTTTTAGCCCCATTTGAATGGCAATATGATTCAACTGTTGCCTATTCACCATCTTACTTCGCATCTCGGTTAAAAAACCTTCGCCTTTGTAAGGGTATTTTTTAAAGAGGTATTCAGCCACGACAGAACTGATAATGGCATCGCCTAAAAATTCCATCCTTTCGTTGTTCTCTGATGGATTTTCTTTTAAAGATCGATGATTGAATGCGGTGTGAAATAGCACCATTTTGGAAGTACGATATCCAATTAACATGTAAACACTTTTTTCAAATTCAGATTTTCTGAAAGAAAAAATAAGTTGGTATAAGCGCTTCATGTTAGGCTTTGTTAAGCTTTGTATTTCTTAACAATCACACAAGCATTGTGTCCGCCAAATCCAAAAGTATTACTCAAAGCGGCATTCACAACGCGCTTTTGGGCTTTATTAAAAGTGAAATTCAAACGTGGATCTAAATCTGGATCATCTGTAAAATGATTGATCGTTGGAGGGATGATATCGTGTATCACTGTTTGTATACAAGCAATCGCTTCTATTACACCTGCTGCACCTAAGCAATGCCCTGTCATAGACTTAGTAGAGCTAATATTTAAGTTATAAGCATGCTCTCCAAACACATCTGTGATGGCTTTTGCTTCCGCAATATCCCCTAAAGGTGTAGAAGTGCCATGTGTATTGATGTAGTCAATCTCATTGGCTTGCATACCTGCATCTCTTAAAGCGGCATTCATCACATTTCTTGCACCCAATCCCTCTGGATGCGGCGCAGTCAAGTGGTAGGCGTCCGCTGTGGCACCACCACCTACAACTTCACAATATATTTTTGCACCACGACGAATCGCGTGCTCTAATTCTTCTAATACCAAAACACCACTTGCTTCACCCATGATAAAACCATCACGGTCTTTGTCGTATGGACGGCTTGCTGTTTTTGGATCGTCGTTGCGCTCACTCATGGCTTTCATTGCATTGAATCCGCCCATACCCGCAATGCCTATGACTGCTTCTGATCCACCAGTGATGATGATATCTGCTTTACCTAATTTTAAATTATCCATTGCAGAAATAATCGCGTTCGTACTAGATGCACAAGCGCTCACCACTGCATAGTTAGGGCCTCTAAAGCCATGCTTCATAGAGATTTGTCCTGCAGCAATATCTAAAATCATTTTTGGAATAAAGAAAGGATTGAACCTTGGTGTGCCATCCCCATTTACAAAATTGGTCACCTCTTCTGTGAAAGTGGTTAAGCCACCGATACCACTTGCAAATATCACACCCACTCTATCGTGGTCGACATTTTCTTTTGTAATGCCAGCATCTAAAACCGCTTGATCACTTGCTACCAAAGCAATCTGTGCAAAACGATCTAGTTTTCTTGCTTCCTTACGATCCATGAATTCAGTTGGATCAAAGCCTTTGATTTCACATGCAAATCTTGTCTTAAACTTGGACGCATCAAATTGCGTAATCATATCTGCACCAGAAACGCCATTGATTAAATTGCTCCAATACGTTTCTACATTATTCCCTATGGGTGTTAGGGCACCTATTCCTGTAACTACAATACGTCTAGCTTGCATGTGAAATGTTTTTAAAATAAAAATCCGCCTTTAAAGCAAGGCTCAAAAAGGCGGATTAAATATGCCGAAGGTTCAGCTTATAAAATAATACAATATTATTTTGCGTGCTCTTCTAAATAAGCAACAGCTTGACCAACAGTAGTAATAGTTTCTGCTTGTTCGTCTGGGATAGAAATATTGAATTCTTTTTCGAATTCCATGATTAATTCCACTGTGTCTAAAGAATCCGCGCCTAAATCATTTGTGAAAGAAGCCTCGTTTGTAACCTCTGCTTCATCTACGCCTAATTTGTCAACGATAATTTTTTTAACTCTAATTGCGATGTCTGACATTGTAAAAAGTTTTTGTTTACGCGGCAAAAATATACTTTTTGTTAAAATACCAATCGTTTATTTGCTTTTTTGTTTTCACATTTGACAATCTTCTGTGAATACTGCTTTTTTTGACCCTTTTAAGGCTAAAAAAGTGCTTAAAATGCTAACAATTGCTAATTTTTTTTGAAAAAACCCCTTATTAATTGTTGTTCTTCGTAGCTAAAATGGGTTTTAGGCAGGATGAAAAAGGATTTTGGCGCAAAATACACATGGAAAAATAGCGGACTTTCAAAAAATTGAGACACATCCGACCAGGCCCATTCTGCCCTACCACTTACTGATTCCAAAATGGCGCCTGTATTGTTAAAATGAAATACCCATTCTTGTTTGAACATACTGGTTTTTCTATAAAACAGCCAGGGTAATAAAAACCAAAAAAATACCATCAGCACCATCCATAGCAATGAGCCTACAAGGAAAAGTTCGGGCCTGATTTTTTTATAAAATAATAGCACCGCTGTAATGATGGCATACACATTGACAAATAACATCAATCCCTTGATTTCATTTTGTTTAATAAAATGATATCGAAGGCCTTGTATCACTTGGGATTTTTGAAATTGAATTTGAATAGGCATTTGCTAAAAGTAGGGATAGATTGCAAAGATACAAAGCGCAAAGGTTTGCACTGAAAAAATACCTATAAAAAGAGGGATTAAGTAACAACATTTGTTAGTAAAAATGACAAAATCACTATATTTAAAGAACGCATTGCTTAAATACCACAATATGACTTTTAAACCAAGGTTGTCCTTTTCGCAGATCATCAACATGAATGTTGGCTTTTTTGGAATTCAATATAGTTTTGGATTACAACAGTCAGCCGTTAACCCAATTTATGATATGTTGGGCGCAAGTCCAGACCAGATACCCTTGCTCAATTTAGCTGGCCCCATGACAGGTTTACTTATACAACCAATCATTGGCGCAATGAGTGATAAAACTTGGTCGCCAAGATTTGGAAGACGCAAGCCTTATTTTTTAATTGGTGCTTTATTATGTAGTATTTGTTTATTCCTTTATCCTTTTAGTAGTGCATTGTGGATGGCGGTTGGATTATTATGGGTTTTAGATGCCGCTAACAATACAGCTATGGAACCTTATAGAGCATTCATTGCAGATAAATTACCAAGTGAACAGCATGCTTCTGGATTTTTAACGCAAAGTTTTTTTACTGGCTTAGGAATTACACTCGCCAATATTTCATTATACTTTTTTAGGGAACATATTCCAGGTACTTTTGGCAGCTTACCTTATTGGGTTTATGCCTCTTTCTTCTTAGGTAGTATTTGTTCCATTGCTACAGTGGGTTGGTCTGTTTTTATAACACCAGAAATTCCGCCCACAGAAGCAGAACTTGCCGCATTGAAAGCAGAAAAAATAAATGTATTTACGCCTTTCAAAGAAATTGCTTCGGCAATTGGAGATATGCCTAAAGTCATGTGGCAATTAGCATTGGTCTACCTGTTTCAGTGGTATGCACTTTTTTGTTATTGGCAAAATGCATCAAAGAGTATTGCTAAATCTGTTTGGAACACCACTGTTTATCAAAACAATCCTGCGTATGAAGATGCGGTAGCTTGGTCAGGTCTTGTAAATGGTTGGTATAATATTGTTACCTTCTTATCCGCATTTTTTTTACTTTGGTTAGCGAAAAAAATAAGTCCTAAAATGATCCATATCATATGTTTAATCATGGCTGCTGTTGGCTTATTGGTGTTCCCACATATCACAGATAAAAATTTATTATTTGTTCCAATGGCCGGTTTTGGAATTGCATGGGCAAGTATGATGGGTATTCCTTATTTATTAGTAGTACATCAAATTCCAAAAGAAAGATACGGTGTGTACATGGGTATCATTAATATGATGATTGTAATACCTATGCTATTACAGACAACGACATTTGGTTATATTTTGAAACATTTTCTAAATAATGACCCAGGTAAAGCCATTAGTTTTGCGGGTGTTTTATTATTGCTTGCATCTGTAGCGACTTTATTCATTCAAAGTTCAAACGAAAAAGAATTCAAAGAAGCATAGATAACAATGAATGGAGGACGCTAAATAATTTTTGAACGAATTGCATTGATGTAAAACAAAAGGATATGAAAGTATTGTGTATTGGAGAGGCCTTGATAGATATGATTTGTACCGACAGAGGTAGTCGACTAGCTGATGGTCAAAACTTTTTAAAGAAAGCGGGTGGCGCACCTGCGAATGTAGCTGCGGCTATTGCTGCACTTGGAGGCCAAGTAGACATGGCAGCAAAAGTAGGGAAAGACCCTTTTGGTCAACACTTAATTGATTTATTGAATGAAATGGGTGTGAACACAAAATGGATCATACAAGACCCAAATGCATTTACCACATTTGCATTTGTGTCTTTGATGGAAGACGGTGAAAGGGATTTCTATTTTAATAGAGGTGCAGATGGACAACTTGCGATTTCGGATTTAGCTACACTCAATTTAAACGAATACAGTGTTGTGCATTTTGGTTCTGCAACAGGATTTTTACCTGGACCTTTACAAGCGACTTATCTTGATTTATTAAATAAAGCAAAAGCAGCTGGTGCATTGATTAGCTTTGATCCCAATTATAGACATTTATTATTCCCCAACAATACTGCAAATTTTGTTACACAGTCCTGGCATTTTATCCAGTCCTGTGATTTCTTTAAACTAAGCGATGAGGAAGCAATGTTGATTACTGGACTTGATACAGTAGAAGCTGCAGCAGATGCTTTAAGAGCAAAAACAAATGCCGTGTTTGCCATCACCTTGGGCAAAGAAGGCACTTTGTTGTCGACAGGTCATGGAACAGAAATTATTTCGAGTATCCCAATAACTGCAATAGATGCGACGGGTGCGGGAGATGCATTTGTAGGTGCCGTTTTATATCAGCTTATTGGAACTAAGCCTGCAGACATGAATGCAATAGCTATTGAACAATGGCGAACAATGATTGCCAATGCCAATAAAGCAGGTGCAAGAACATGCGAATACATGGGCGCAATGGAAGCCTTTAAACATTTAAACAATTCTATTTTCAATTCCTAAATAGCAAGTACACTGTGAACCTGACCCCATTACACCAATTTGGTACTGACTTACTTTCGAAATACAACATTGACACTAAGAAAAAGGATCAAGCTTTTAGTCAACAATTTTTAACGCATATAGATGCTATTGAAAATTTATTTGATGAAGTCTATGCAGGGCATCCAAACAGAAATGAAGCTTTTGAAAGCCTTCTGAATACGCTCATACAACAATATAAAGAACGGTCAGATGTCTTGCTAAAAAAAGATACCAAAAAATCCAAATTGGGTCACTGGTATTTAAGCAATGAAATCACAGGGATGAGTTTGTACGTAGATCGATTCAGTGACAATATTCAAGGACTGCAAAAAAAACTAGATTACTTTAAAGAACTAGGTGTGAATTTTTTACACCTCATGCCTATTTTTGAAAGTCCAGAGGGAGAAAGTGATGGCGGTTATGCCGTATCCGATTTCAGAAAAGTAGCAAGCCGATTTGGGACCTTACAGGATTTACAAAACTTAATAGCAGACATGAATACAGCGGACATGTATTTAATGCTAGATATTGTTCTAAATCACACTTCCTACCATCATGCGTGGGCGCAGAAAGCAAAAGGGGGTGATCCTTATTATCAAGATTTCTTTTATTTCTATGACCATCGAGGCATACCAGATCAATTAGATCAAACCATGCCAGAAATTTTCCCAGAATCTTCTCCAGGTAGTTTTAGCTATGTGCCTGAACTAAATAAATGGGTGATGACGGTATTCCATCATTACCAATGGGATTTAAATTATAGCAATCCAAATGTGTTGGTGGCTATGATGGATACCATTTTATTTTATGCCAATTTAGGTGTAGATATTTTACGCATTGATGCGCCTGCTTTTATTTGGAAAGAGATTGGTACGGGCTGTCAAAACTTACCTAAAGCGCATACCTTATTAAGATTGATTAAGCAATGTACACAAGTTGCCAGTCCAGGTATGGCATTATTAGGAGAAGCCATTGTTGCCCCAAATGAAATCATCAAATATTTTGGTACTGACAACTATACTGCAAACGAATGTGATGTGGCATACAATGCGACACAGATGGCATTGCAATGGGATGCGCTTGCTACTGGTGATACAAGGATTATGCTCAATGCGCAGCATCCTATTTTACAAAAACCATACGGTTGTACTTGGATCTCCTACACAAGATGCCACGACGATATTGGATTAGGTTATGACGACGAGACAATCGCAAGTGCAGGATTTAATCCATACCATCATAGAACCTATTTAAAAAATTATTATTCAGGTAGTCATGATGGGTCTGTGGCTGCTGGTGCTTTGTTTTCTGTCAACCCTAAAACAAATGACGCACGCATTAGTGGATCTCTTGCTTCACTATGTGGATTAGAAAAGGCAATGGCATGTAACAATGCAGGTGAAATAGAAAATGCATTGAGAAAAATTATTTTAATGCAAGCACATGCTATGTTCATGGGCGGTATCCCTATGTTGTATTATGGAGACGAAATGGCTTACCCCAATGACTATAGTTATTTAAATGATCCAGGAAAGAGTTATGATAACAGGTGGATGCATCGACCTCTAATAGATTGGAATAAAAACGACCAAAGAAAAAAGAAAGGGAGTTTGGAGTATCGCATCTTTAATGAAACAAAGCAACTGATTCAAATTAGAAAAGCATTGCCGATTTTAAGCGATTTTAGTAACATCACTTGGATGACCCCTCATAATATTCATGTGGCTGGTTTCGTCCGTTCTTTTGAAAACAAAAAGTTATTCTGTTTATTCAATTATCAACCTGCTGATTCTTTTATTACTTGGTATACTTTTAAAGAACATGGCATAAGACCAGCGCAATTAAAAGAGCATTGGACTGGCCTTACACACAATGTTGGTAATGACAACGAATATTTTGTATTAGGCGCTTATCAGTTCGCCATTTTGGAAGTCATTGATTAGAACTTGAAACTCATTCCAAAGTTGATACTGTAGTCTGCAAACGCAGCATCTCCTCTTGCAAAAACACCTGTAAGATTTGTTCTTACAACATCTGGATAGCTTTGCGGTCGCTCCCGTCTTAAAGCCACTGGAGTGTATAGGAAAAAGTTGTACTTCTTGGCCATATAAGTCACACCAGGCTCTGCAGATAAAATATTACCTGGTCTTCTAAATCCTGTGCTTTTCCCAATCAAGTCGTAAGTTGGAATACACTCATATCTTAAACCTAAAGAATAAGCCCAAGCTTGTTTGCTATAATTGAATCCAGACCTAACCATATACTGATCTGCCACACTCATTACATTCGATGTATACTTAATGGCAGTTGCAGTAGCCGTTCCGCCTCTTGTGGTGCTAACACCATTGTTGTCTCTTGGATTCAATAAATAAAAGGCGTTGGCATAAGTACTCCAATTGGTATTAATTTGTCTAAATCCATTTAATTCAACAGTAACTCCAAATCCACCATCACCCGGCTGAATAGACTGGTCTACATAACCCATTCTTCGCGCGTTGGCTGCATATTGAAATTCATCCTGTGCCTTATAATTACCTGTAGGTAATTTGATACCTAGTCCTGCCATTAAATTGCCTTTTTTATTGGCATCAGGCGCAATCAACCATCTGTAAGCCGATAATCTAATATCACCCAAACCTCTTGCAGAAGTTGCAAAACGATAAGGACTTGTATTGCCTAAATGTTCATACTTAGAAGTACGCTCATAATTAACAAGTGGAATGCTAATTCCTACCATCCATTTTTCATTGAGCTTTCTAGTTAAAGCAAAATCTAGTGCACTAGTATAATTGATCACTTCAGATCCTTCTTCTACCCTGTATTTTTGCTCGTCTGTTCCATTAAAATGTTTATAAGATGTAAAGTACCTATAATTGACATTTAAGGTCCATTTTGAACTGTCTTCTTGGTGCATGCCTGCATGCTCCATTGTGCAAAGACCGCCCACTGTTCTAATAGCAACGCAACCTTGTGCATTGGATTGATTGATAAAGCCAAGACCTATTAATGCTAATATTATAATTGATTTTTTCATGTGTTAGTTAATTTGTGATTCAATTTACTTGAACTTATTTCTTCATTTTTAATTTAGAAACGATATAATTTCCCAAAGCCTGACCCTTTGCTGTACTTGTGATACAAGAATTATGAAAGTGAATCCCCCCGTAAAAACGCGCCCAGTTATTTTCCTCTGCAGCATGTCTGAAAGACTTAAAGCTTCTGTTTTCAATACCAAATTCCAATTCGGTAGAGTCTGTATAGGCAAAATTATCGCCATACACACTAGTTAAAGCTTCTGCGGCCGAAGATGAAATAGTAGAGTGCCCACAAGTATACTCTGGGAAAGCAGGGGTTTGTAAAAGTGGTCTCCAATTTGGATCGATGTATTTATTGATTACTGTTTCTGGACGAACAGTCTTATAAGTATACTTTGCATCCCATGTGTGGATGAATGCATCAAATAAAGCAATCGCTGTTTTAGCATACGCATAGACAGCTGTGTTGAAGTCTGACTTAGCTGTTTTATTTGCAATCCCTACAATACTCATCCAGTGACCTGGAGGTGAGAATTTTTTGGTGCTAAACATGGCATGGCCGGTTACATTCACTTTAAATGGATTGTCGTCCCAGAAATTAGCAATATGCTTTTGCTCCTCCGTTAAACTATCACCCGCATTTTTAACCATCATTACATTTTTGTAATACTCGCTGTTTTTATCTGTTACATTAAAAGCAGGAGGAGGTGAAGGTCTAAACTGACTTGCACTATCAATGGCCATGGTTCTAATCTCGGCCCAATGTGGCTCAGCTGCAGATGCATACATAGGTGGTGTTGGCACCCAACGTCCTGGAGAATCTTTTACAGTGTATCTTTCAGCGCTTCTTGTCTGCGCATAATTGTCTTTTTTACTCCATGCAATAATGGTTGTACTTACTTCTTTTGCAAATGCTTCAGATGCTTGCACCATTTTACCCGACATCCCATTTGATTTTACTAATTTTCTCAAACTATCCGTATAGTCTTGCATACTTCCTTCTGGGAAAGTCACTGCTTGTCCTACTGTGGTATAAGCAACCAATGCAGCATAAGGAAAATCAATATTCGCCGTGTCTTTTGGCTTTGGCATTTGTGCAAGCCCCTTTAATTGTCCTGCTAAACTTTGGTATGCTGTTGGATTGCCAGCTGCGACCACTTCATATCCAGCAATTGCTGCATAGGCGTAGTTTCTAGAAGCGACAATTGGACTAAAATTATTACCCATCACTACCTGATTCAACTCATGCACTGTATAAGCATACAAGTCTGGGTTATTGGTAATTTTTTTATAGTCATTCGACTGGTTACAAGCTGCTGTTGCTATTGCAAAAAGCAATACTGCAAATAATTTATTCATTTGAAATCATTAAAAGTAAAATCGAAAAGCGCATAGCTGATATCGCATATGCATGGGAATAGCGTAATGCAGCACATGACGCTATTGTAAAAAAAGAATTTTTAAGCAATCATTTTCGGAGGCGGACCTTGTATCGTTAAATAATTGCTTATTAAACGCGTAGCGTAACGATAACCAGTCGTTACATTCGCCAAATTTGCTGGAACTAAATGCCAGCTAATATTTTGTTGGATATAATCAAAACTGATAAATTTTGCTGTAGACTTCCCTAATGGAACAGACTTCTTATCTGCATTTGTATTAGAAAGGTCTTGTGCTAATTTATAAAAATCTTCTCTTGCATTTTTAATATGCAAACGATCTTGGTTGGGTAATACTTTTAGTTCAAGGCTGTCATTGTATATTCTTCTCTGCACATACTGGTATACAATACCCTTGATTACGATCTCTCCGTCCACTCTTTCAAATTGAGGATTATTTGCGTAATAAGGTAAATTGATTGGCGTCTTAATAGTGACTAAGTAAGACTCGTCATAATTATTTTCTTCAATTAAATTAACTAATTGGTTGGCTGCTTTTTGGTCAAAGTAATTAGATACCAATCGGTATCCAAATCCGTTAAAAAGCAAAATGCCCAAGAATAATATGGCGCCTAGTTTTTTCAATAGGCTAAAATAGCCATTTTTATTAAAATTGCTCCATTATGAAGGTGGATTTTTTGTAATTTCAACCCCTCAACCAACTTGAAATTATGCGCAAATTAATAGGGTCTGTCTTGGCCATCCTCCTTTTAAGCCTTGCTGCAGTGTATGTATTCATCCCAAGCCAAATTAGCATAAATGGGAGTCAAATGGTGTACCAGCCCACTTCGAGTGTGATTAGGGCAATGACACAGCTTTCTAAATGGTCCGAATGGATGCCTAAGGATATTGATCTAAAAGCAACTAGTAGTTTAGTGGCAACAATACAAGCTGACCTTAACCAAGATGGCATTCAAGTGCCGGTTGTATTTTCAATTGAGAATGGGGAAGGCAAAAATTCCATTATTCGCTATGAGACAAGTATGAATAATATTGGTTGGTCGCCTATTGCAAGGATTCAATATTATCTTTTTGGAAAAAAAATTCAAGATCAATTGAATCTTGTTTTAGCAGCTGTAACAGCACATTATAACTATAACAAAGGGGTCTACGGATTTGATATTGTAGAAACAAAGGTGAAAGACTCTAGTTATTTAGCATTGGACCAAACTTTATCAGATACCCCGTCTTTAGTACAGATTTATCAAATGGTCAACCAATTAGAGGCATTTATAAGCACTCAAAAAGGGAAAGCCATAGGAGACCCAATGGTGAATATTACAAAAGTGGATGAAAATGAAGTCTATTTACAGGTTGCAATACCTTTAGAAAAAGACATCTTGGTCAATGGCAAATTTTCAATCAAAAAAATGGTACTAGGTAATTTACTTTCAGTTAAAGTAGATGGTGATCAAGCAAAAGTGAATGAAGCATTCGAAGCAACCAAGCAGTATATTACTGACAAACAAAAATATTCACCAGCCATCCCATTTGTAATTTATAATACCAATCGACTTTTGGAAAAAGATTCAAGTCGATGGACTTCAACAATTAGCTACCCAATTTATTAGTCTACGGCTTGTTTTACGAAGCAATACTATTTGAATTGAATCAACCTCAAGCTATCCGAATTCATACCCAACACGAAGGCTTGTTGCTGATTGATTTGAATGGGAGCAATATGTCTAACCTGTCCTTTTACACTTAGTCCATTCATAGGTGCAGCATTAAAGTCTTGCTTTCCAGTATTGATCAATAAGGTGCCGTAATCTGCATCATACCTGCCCATCTGTACATTGTTATCGTAAAAATTACCCATCATTAAAATATCAGGCCATTGATCTCCATTGGCGTCCAACACAACAGCAGATTTATAGGCAGAAATTTGTGCTTCCCAAGGAAGTGCTTTAGCCGTGAATTTTCCCTTGCCGTCATTGATGAATAAAGTATTGGCAAAATGATAGGCCTGTACCAACTTAGAAGCCTTTAATTTTTCTTTTGTGAAAATATCATACAAGTTTGCTTTTGCAAAATCTTCCGCATACAAGAAGGATTTTTTTATTTTAGGGATCTGTCTTTGAATTTCATCTTTATTGGCAAAAGGAATTTCTTTGCCTTGTAAATAAAATGTAATGATCTGCTCAAATTTTCCATTGTCATCAAAATCATTATAATACATGCTGATAGGTTCTTTTTCGGTCGCCTTCAATCTGGTATTCAAGCCAAGGTTGCCAGCGATAAAGTCCATGTCTCCATCTAAATCAATATCGATAGGCAATGAGAAATTCCACCAACCAGGCAAATGACTTACACTTGCTTTTGTCCATTTTTTGACAGATGGATACAACACATCTATCCCACCCCACTGATGTGTCAATAGGATTTCCATTTTACGATCTCCATTGATGTCCATTTCTGTAGCACTAGTAATGAAGCCGATTCCTGTTAAATCTGGTGCTACAGTTACTGTAACATTTTTAAAATGTCCGTCTCCTGTATTGTATAATAAATAACTATCTGTGGGTGCACCATAATCCATTGCCGTCACCCTGCTTGTAATCAATAAATCTACTGAGCCATCTTGATTGAAATCTCTAGCTACTATAGCAGAACTTTGATTGTAGATAGGTATAGCATTATCTAAAACACTAAACTGCCCAACTGAATTGTTTAAATAAACCCTTGGCATCATATGTTTGTCTTTCCCAAAATATTCATTACCACCTGAACCAACCACGATATCTTGAATGCCGTCCTTATTCACATCCGCCATTACTGCACAAACATCTTCGTAATTACTATCTAGACGGAAAGCTTCTTGGATAGATAGTTTAAACTTGCCATTGGCTTGTTGAACATATAAAGCTGCACTAAAGCCTCTTGCGCCTCCTATAAAAATATCTTCTAAGCCATCTTTATTGATATCCCCCACAGCCAACGCAGGGCCTTCAGTAGAATTCATTTGAGGAATCAATTGCTCTCTATTGAATTCCTGAAAAATGTTTTCTTGATGTTTGAATTGAATGCCTGAAGTGGCAGTTAAATCAAAAGCTTGTTTTGTCTCGTTTGGCCAATGCAGGTTGATTAAATTATAGTCAAACTTGGGTAACCCAATTTGATAAGTGAATGCTAATTTTTTTTTCTTAAATTCAGTAGGATTGATTTTTTGAAAACGATTATCTGGCCAAACTAAAAAGGCAGAATCAATTTTCGTGTCTCTTAACCCTATTGTCAAAGGCACTTCCATACTTGATAAAAATCCTTTAACAGGAAATTTTTCATAGGTTCTAATTTCACCTGGCGTAAACAAAACCAATTTAGCACCTATGGCATTTATATTTTTTACCGAACCTTTTAAGCTAACTGAAACCGAATGGGCTAATGTATCTCGATTGGTTTTGTTTTCATAGATAAACGACTTGTCGTTGACATTGTTTACAACCAAATCTAAATCACCATCGTTATCAAAGTCTGCATAGGCTGCGCCATTTGAATAAGAAGGAGGATTATTGGCGATGGCCTTTTCTTGATCATTAAATGATAAGCCCTTTTTATTTAGAAAGAATTGATTGGGAATTTTAATTTCAGGAAAGCGATCAATCAATGCCATATCCTTTTCGCCCATTTTATTATCCCTTATTTTTTCTTGAATTTCTTGGTTGGATACATAGTTCACATAATCCATATCATTCATCCTCTTGGGGATACCATTTGCAACAAAGATGTCTTTATACCCATCGTTATCAAAGTCCATCAACAAAGTAGCCCAAGACCAATCTGTTGCAAACATACCAGCATACATGCCCACTTCGCTGAACTTGCCATTGCGACGATTCCATTGTAAGTTGTTACGGGTGAACTGATAATCATATCCTACTGATATTTTATATTGAAAAATATCATAATCATCTTCGCCTAAAGATCTTTTTAAGATATAAGGATCCTTAGGAAGCATATCCATTGACACAATCTCTGGGAAGCCGTCATTGTTTAAATCGGCCGCATCCACCCCCATGGAATATTGACTTGTATGCATCAACCTTTCTTTTTGCTCATCCTTAAAACTGCCATTTTTTTGATTGATGTACAAATAATCGTTCTCATGGAAATCGTTCCCTGCATAAATATCCACCCAGCCATCTAAATTAATATCACTCATCACCACACCTAGTCCATAACTAATGGCCGTACTATTTATTTTTGATGCTTTTGTGACGTCATCAAAATGGCCATTGTTATTAGCAAAAATACGATCCCCAGACAATGGGTCAAATGTGCCCATAAAGCTTGTCCTTGGAGCAAATGTCCCGTTCTGGTGTACCGAGTGATTCAATAAAAAGACATCTAAGTCACCATCCTGATCGTAATCAAAAAAACTTGCTTGTGTACTAAAGCCAGAAAAATCTAAGCCATATTCAGCGGCAGCCTCTTTGTATTTTGGAATACCATTTTCAATAGCTACGCAAACTAATAATTGATTCTTGGAGACAAATTTTTCAAAATTACCTAGTCTGCAAATATAGATATCCAACATCCCGTCATTGTTAATGTCCACTACAGACACGCCTGTGTTCCATGCACTATCTTGTGGTATCTGTGCTAGCTTACTCACTTCAGTGAATTGTAATTTTCCTTTATTCAAATACAACTGATTGTCTCCCTCGTTAGAAGCAAAAAAGATATCGGCCTGTCCATCATTGTTGAAATCGCCAGTGCCCACCCCTGCTCCATTATAATAATACATGTAATGAAACATATTGAACTGCTCATTGGGATGTAATTTATTTTCAAATTGAATGCCCGTTTGCTCCGCCGACAATGCTTCAAATAACGGCGCTTCATTTGTGGCTGTATTACATGCAAGGAGGATTACACTTAATGCAAAAATGAATGCACTAGATCTTAATGTGGATATCGTATACTTAAAGCTTTGGATATAGTTAAAAAACATAGAATTATTTTATTTTCATGAACACTGGATACTGATTATTTCTAATAAACAATACCCCCTTTTGTTTTGACTGCTGTATCAATAACATATCTCTCACTTGACCACTGATGGACAAGCCAGATTGCTTGTCTTCTACTACTTCTAGTATTCTTTTGCCTTTATTGATTAATGCCAAACCATAATTGGCATCTAAACGGCCAAACTGAGGCAAGAATCCAAATTGATTGCCCCCCATGACTAGATCCAATTTGCCATCTGCATTGATGTCTGTTGATACCATCGCATTCAATGATGAAAACTGCACTTCGTTTGGCAAACGCTGAATATCAAATTGGCCATTCCCTTTGCCCCAAGCAATAATAGAACTGCTGTAGTTATATAATTTCATTGCCGCTTTGTCTACCAATTCTTTTTTAAATAATTCTTGGAAGGATTTTTTTGCATAAATCTCGTAATTCAAATTTTCTTTTTTGAGTAAAGGGATTTGTTCTTGCATTTCCCCTTTCAAGAACACTGGCACATCCTTTTCATTAATTGTTCTTGTTAAAATTTTATCAATACTCTCATTGCCATCAAAATCATTGATCCAAAGTTTCACTGGCGCTGTTGGCGTTGGCTTTAGATAGCCGTTCTCACCCATATTGCCAATGATTAAATCTTGATAGCCATCTCCGTCTATATCTGCCATATGAATAGACTGCCACCAGCCATTCAATCCTTTTAAATTAGTTGCTTGCTCTACCATTTTACCTTTTTCAAACGCGTACACAACCGGGTACATATATTCTCCAACGATGATCAATGATGCGCCACCTTGATTGTTTAAATGACCTACCACAGCACTGGTCACCATGCCTAATTTTAAAAAGTCTGGTGCAACTGTTGAAGTCACCTCATTGAATTTCCCCGATCCGTCGTTTTGATATAAAGCACTAGATGGTGTTACGCCATATTTTAATGGCGTATTACGCGCACCTACAAATACATCAAGGTCACCATCCATATCATAATCCATTGGCACCATCACGCCCGTATTGTATTCAAAAACAGGGAATGCATCCGCAAGGTGCGTAAAATTAGCTTTACCATCGTTTAAGAATAGGCGGTGATTCAATTCTCCTCTTGTTGATAAACGGTTATTGCCACCTGAACCCACTAATAAATCCATATCGCCGTCCTTATCTGCATCAAAGAATACGGCAGCTACATCTTCATATGATTCGAATGGCTTAAATGCATTCTGTGTCTTTGGTTTAAAATCGCCACTCGCTGTTTGAAGGTAAATTTGACTGCCCTTGTTATTGGCGCCTCCAATAAATAAATCTGCAAGACCATCACCATTGATATCTGCCGTTGCTGCTTTTGGACCTTCTTGGGAAAGTATTCTTGGGATGATTCTTTCTGCGTAAAAGTCTACATGGTCGTCCTCGGTGTGTTTTTCAAAATTGCTTTTTACTTCTTCAAACAATGGCGCAAGTTTTTCTTGTACCACTTCAAATGGCTTGACAACTTGTGTCGCTTGTTCGATGGTATAAACTGTATCTAGTTTTTGAATCTTTAAAATACTTTGTGTTAGATTCGGCCATATCACTTGTACAGAATCAATTTTCTTAAACTGTCCTAATCCAAAAATTTGTTTGTAATCTACAGAAGACTGGAACCCTCTTGCAGGTATAACTTCCTTACTTAAAATTTGGCCTTGAACAAATACATTTATTTTTGCACCCACTGCATTACTATTTTGTGGCAGGCCTTTTAATTTAAATCCAATGTATCCGTTCTTGTTTTTTTCTCTGCTCTTATTTTTAAATACAAAACTTGGCATATTGTTATTGTTCACGACCATGTCTAAGTCACCATCATTGTCTAAGTCACCATAAGCGGCACCATTGGAAAAACTTGGGACATCCAATCCCCAGTCCTTACCCATGTCCTTAAAAGTCAAATCACCATTGTTTCTGAACATTTTATTTGGTATGGGTTGACTACTCATTTTTTCAATGATACTACTGATTTCGTCTTTCTTACCAGACAAAACCATTTTTTGAATCATGGTATTTGCAAAAAAATCTATAAAGTCCTGATTGGTTAAATCACGATAAATACCATTGCTTACATAGATATCATTATATCCATCATTATCAGCATCAAAAATCATCTCTCCCCAACTCCAATCACTTGCTTCCACACCCGAAAAATGGGCTACTTCTTTATACTTGCCATTCTTATTATTCAACTGCAATGCATTGTGCATGAACTGATGATAAAAGCCACTTGCCACTTTCAATCGATAGATGTCAATATTATCAAAGGAACTTGTTGTCTTTAATCTAAAATCATTATCAGGCAACATTTCTGTTGTAAAAATATCTGGATAGCCGTCATTGTTCACATCTGCCATGTCGGTTCCCATGGATGCGATACTATTATGCTCGGTATAAGTTTCTATTTCGTCTTTAAATGTGCCGTTTTTTTGATTGATATATAAATAGTCTCTTTCAAAAAAATCATTGGACACATATACATCTGGCCATGCATCTCCATTCACATCGCCAATGGTTACACCTAAACCAAAACTGATCAATGTACCATGAATACCCGCTTCTGCAGATACTTCAACAAATTTACCGCCCTCGTTTTTATACAAGTGATCACCACCGCCTTTTAAGAAGTCTGCAACATCTGAATTTTCTGCTCTGATGTCTCTTGCATTTGCATAGTTTAAAGTGTTCACTGGGATTGGGCTATTGTTAACCATGAAGCAATCCAAATCGCCATCCATATCATAATCAAAGAAAGAGGCATGGGTTGTGTAACCATTGTTTGCTAAGCCATAAGCTTCTGCACTATCCGTAAAAGTTAAATCATGGTTGTTGATGAATAATTGATTCTTACGCAGGTCTTCTTCCATCATATGTCCAGCATTGGCTACATAAATATCCAACCAACCATCGTTATTGATATCCACCATTGTTACACCAGTACTCCATTGGTCTTTTTTTGAAAATCCTGCTTTATCAGAAATGTCTTCGAATTTAAAATCACCTTTATTTAAAAATAATTTATTAGCACCTTGATTGGCAGTAAAAAATACATCAGCTAGTCCGTCATTATTGATATCGCCAATACCCACACCACCGCCATTGTAAAAATTACGGTACTTGAAAATATTATTGTCCTTCTCATCCGTCACCGTATTGGTAAATTGAATTCCACTGTTTTGAACTAGTTCAAAAAGTTGGTCCCCTTTTGATTTTGTGCAAGCAGAAAAAAAGATGGAAACAAAAAGGAGTAAGTATATTTTTTGCATAAAAGGAGGCCTGATTTTAATTCGTAAAAATACAAAAAGGCGGGCGTAAACGCCCGCCTAAAATCATAATAGTTGTTTCCTAGGAGGTTTAAATTTTATAAAACCTTTTAGGAAACAAAAAGGCTGCCGTAAACGGCAGCCTTTTCTATAATAGGTAAACTATTTAAAGTGAATCCTAGTAACCGAAGTTTTGCTTCAAATTAGGGTTTGAAGAAACAGCTTGGTTAGGAATAGGGTAAACAACTCTTGAAGGATCAGACTTCACAGCTCTTTCGTTTACTGGATCGTTGTACTTTCCAAAACGAATTAAATCTGGACGTCTTACAGCCTCTAAGTATAATTCACGACCTCTTTCAGCTAAGATATCGTTCAATGTCACAGCAGTTAATGCTGGTGCGCCAGAACGAGTTCTTACAGCATTCACGATAGAAAGTGCAGTTTCGCCGTTAGTAGCGGTACCGCCTCTTAAAATCGCTTCAGCTTTCATCAATAACGCATCAGCGTAACGGAAGAAAACGTAGTCGTTTTTACCATTGAAATTACCACCAGAATACTCCATTGGATATTTCATTGTTCTGATACCCTTAGACTCTGTAGAGAAGAATAAAGATACATCTGGAGTGAAGACTAAGTCAGAACCAGAACGGTCTTTAACTTTAACCTTTACGCCTTTGTCATACTTGTATTGTTGACCAGCTAAGAAACCAGCATTGAAACCAGTTAACTCAGTGTAGCCAGCGATATCAGCTTGTCTTCTTTTATCCACTTCAGGGAATGAATTGTAGAAATCAGCAGTTGTAGTGAAACCATTCCAACCAGAGAATGTTTGGTTGTAGTGTGTTCCCATACCTGTGTACCAGTTTACGTTAATTGTTCCACCTAATTGAGTAGCGCCATCGCCACCTCTAGTGTAGATCAACTCAGTTGCTTTTGTATGGTTATTCCACACAAAATTATCCCAGTAATTAGCAGATAAAGAGAATTTACCGCTTGCTGTGATTGCGTCAACCATTGAAATTACAGTATTCATATCTGCAGCAGCAAATGATAAAGTAGTAGGTGTTTTAGGATCTGCTTTGTACACAGCTTTGTTCAACATTAAACGCGCTTTCAAAAATTGAGCACCTTGTTTTGTTGCTTTACGGCTATCAGTAATAGCAGCATTTGAAGGTAATGCAGCAATTGCAGCATCCAAATCAGTCATGATCCAATCAAAAGCTTCAGATCTTGTTTTTACTGCAGGGATTACATCTGGACCATCTTTCGCAGCGCGGTAAGGCACTTGACCGAAAATGTCCATTACTTGAGTTGCCATGAAAGCTCTTAAGAACTTTGCAGCAGGTTGATCAGCAGCAGTACCATTTTCAGCAACTAAAGTCGCTTTAAAAAGACCACCATTTAGACCATTCCAAGTATCAAATAATTGATTGTGTGCACCATCTACAGCGTGTAAATGTATTTTTCTCCAAGTACCGAAGTCATCCCAGTCAGTACCACGAGTTGGTCCAAGTAATTCGTCTGTAGAATGCTCTTGTAAAGCATACCAGTTTCCTTGACCCATCAATGCGTTAGTTGCGTCATAAACAGAAGCAAGATTCGCAGATGCAGCTCCACTAGTAGATGCAGCAGCAACAGATTTTGAGCCAAACACTTTCTCGTCTAATTTAGAACAAGAAGCCGCACCTAAACTCACTGCGATAGCAGCGGTATAGATAGCTGTTTGTTTGATGAAATTATTTTTCATGTGTATAATTATTTATTAATTTAAAAACGAGCGTTGATACCTAATGTGAATACACGAGCTCTTGGAGTTGCAGTATAGTCAAATCCACGAGAAGGTACACCGTTTCTAGATTTGTCCACATTCACTTCAGGATCTAAACCACTGTACTTAGTAAATAAGCCTAAGTTTTGACCAGAAAGTGAAATATTCAAACCTTTGATGAAAGAACCTTGTTTTACATCTACAGCATAGTTGATGCTAGCATTTGCAAAACGGATATAATCACCTTTTTCTAAGAAACGAGAAGAAACGTTACCTGGGTTGATTGAATTCTCAATTGAATTCACTACATCTCTTGTTACGTTGTGCGCAGTCTTCAAACTTCCTTTCAATAACAATGCGTTTGCTGTATTGTTGTAAACAACAAAACCAGTTACTGCATTAAAGAAGAAGCTTGCTGTAAATTTCTTATAAGAGAAATTGTTCGTTAAACCAGCGTTGAATTTAGGTAAAGCTGAACCTTGTAATTCATCCTTAGCTCCATTTGCATAAACACCGTTTCCAAAAGCATCGAATCTTAAGAAAGTAGGCATTACGAAAGTGAATAAAGGAGAACCATCACGGATAGTTTGTGCATAAGCACCAGATAAACCTTGACCAGAAACCTCACCTGTGTTTACCACAGTAGATCCAAATCCTTCAACATTGTTCTTTAAGAATGACATGTTATAGTTCACATCCCAACCAAATGCACCTCTGTAAGCAGGACGCACTAATTGGTAATCTAAACCGAATTCCCATCCTTTGTTAGTAACATTACCTGGTAAGTTTACCCAACGATCAGCAGAAGCTGCTGGTTGAGGATAGCTGATCAAGAACAATAAATCTTGAGTAGACTTGTTGAAATAATCAACTGTACCATTCAATCTTCCGTTGAACATAGAGAAGTCAACACCAACACCTTGTGTAGTTGTTTGTTCCCATTTCAAATTAGGATTAGAGTTAGTAATTACACTAGTACCACCAGTGAAATTAGATTGTTGTAAAGCTAAAGAAGCATAAGCAGGGAACTCTTGGTTACCAGTTACACCATAGTTTAATCTTACATCAAAGTTAGAGAAGATTTTACCCAAAGTATTTTGAGCAAATTTTTCTTCTAATACTCTCCACTTGAAACCAAATGCAGGGAAAGTACCGTATTTGTTACCAGAACTGAATTTAGAAGATCCGTCCACTCTCACCAATGCAGATAAGATATACTTGTCTTTCATTGTGTAGTTTAAACGAGAGAAATAAGACTGTAATTCAACTTGAGTGCTATCACCATATACATCAGTTACACCACCAGTGTATTGTTTGTAGTTTGTAAGCATTTTAGTTGCTCCATCAGCTTGCCATCTTTGAGATGCTCTATAATAGTCAGTCGTTTTTTGATAAGAGAAGGCAGCTAAAGCTTGTAAGCTGTTGCCATTCTTAAATGTTTTATCATAGTTCAATGTATGCTCGATCAAATTAGAAGTTTGATCTAAGAATTGTTGAGCAGCTCTACCTACTTTACGACCAAAATCAGATGTTGGATAGTTTCTACCACGAACATTGATTTGACCTTGGATATAAGCACCTGGTAAACGAGGGTCAACAAAAGTTAAACGCTCAGAAGCACCATTCTCCATACCAAAAATTGCCTTATAAGTTAAGTTGTCAGTGATCTTGTAAGACAAAGACACATTCGCTAATAATTTATTATAAGTATCATTGTCTTTGTAACCTTCTAAAATTGCAACAGGGTTTCTGTTACCATCTTGGTTATCATACCAAGTTCCATTTGCATTGTATACAGGGAATGTTGGATTGTATGAAATCATCGCTCCAATCAAAGATCCTTGGTAACCTGCGTTATTTGTAACCTGAGCATAGCTGTTTTTAACAATTGATTGGTTTGCAGTTACATCTAATTTTAATTTAGAAGTCAATTGATTTGAATATTTCAAACCAAAAGTGAAACGCTTTAATCCTTGTGTTTTAACAATACCTTCTTGGTTGTCATATGAACCATTCAATTTCAAAGAAGACTTTGAATTTGAGAAGCCCCAACCTAAGTTGTAGCTATTAGAAACAGCAGTTTGGAACACTTGATCTTGCCAGTCAGTATTGTAACCTTTATCGTTACTTCCAACACCAGATGCATCAATTCCAGAATTTTCTAATGTTTTCTTGATACCATAAATAAATTCTTGTGGGCTTGCTAAATCATAACGATTTGCAATAGTAGATACTGAAGTAGTCGCATTGAAAGTTAAGCTAGGCTTACCTTTACCAGACTTAGTTGTAATTAATACAACACCATTCGCGCCTCTAGCACCGTAGATCGCTGCAGAAGATGCATCTTTCAAGATAGAGATGTTCTCAATATCATTAGGGTTTAAGAAAGACAATGGGTTTCTTGCAGTTGTACCACCTTCTACTGAGATAGCACTACCTACTGTACCGCCACCGTATAAAGGCACACCATCCACTACATATAATGGGTTGTTGTTACTTCTAACTGAAGAAGTACCTCTGATTGTGATGTTAATTGCACCTCCTGGCTCACCAGAATTTGAAGTCACATTCACACCAGCAACACGGCCTTGTAACAATTGCTCTGGAGAAGAGATCACCCCTTTGTTAAAGGACTTCTCACCCAAAGAAACAACTGCACCAGTCGCGTCTTTTACTTTTTTAGTACCGTAACCAACAACAACAACTTCATTCAATTGCTCGCTTGTTTGGTTTAATGATACTGTTACATTTCCTTCTGCAGCTACTTCTCTAGAAGAATAACCTACAGTTGAAACAACTAATTTTGTTACAGAAGAAGGTACGGTGATAGCAAAAGTTCCATCAGCTGCTGTTTTAGCACCTGAGCTAGTTCCTTTAGCAACAACAGAAGCTGCTGCGATTGGAGAACCGTCTTTTGCATCTAATACCTTACCTGTAACTGTTTTGTTCTGCGCTTGTGCATTTAATGCAAGCAAGCCAAGAAACAGTCCTACAAAAGAGGACTTTACAATTTTTGAAAAATTCATAATTGGCAGTTTATTGGTTTAATAAGCAGATACAAAATACACATTTTTGATATGAAACAAATCTTTTGTTAAATAATTTTTAACTTTTTAAGCATATTAATTACAACTGTTAGGTTTTTGGCCTTTTTTGGGGTATTGATATCCTCTATAATTCAATCATAGCTTGAATTAGTCTATTTTTTTTAGTAGCTATCCAGATCCTCTTAAATAGCAGAAAATGTTCTAAAAGTACCATTTACGCAAACGATTGCGGTAAATTTTGTGTTAATTTTCCTTAAATTGAACTTTGTAAAGATGGCACGCTATGACAAACACAACTCTCAAATTGTTGGCTCAACAATTACAGCTCAGTATTTCCACTGTTTCTAGGGCATTGAAAGATCATCCAGATATTTCGACCGCTACAAAAGAGAAAGTACATGCACTGGCGAATAGCCTTGACTATGAACCAAATGCTTATGCCATTCAATTGAGAACACAGAGTAGCAAAATTTTCGGCGTCATTGTCCCTGCCATTGCGAATTTGTTTTATGATAGTTTTATTGCTGCTATCGAAGAAGAAAGTAGAAAAAACGGTTATGCTTTGATGATCTTGCAATCAAGTAATAACACGGAAAATGAATTAAATAACTTAAAAATTTTTAGACAGAACCGCGTTTCTGGTGTGTTTGCTTGTTTATCTGCGCATACGCAAAATTTAGAAGTATATGAAAAAATGAGTGACAGGGATATTCCTGTTGTATTTTTTGATATTGTTCCTAAAGAAAATAAATATACTAAAGTAAGAATGGCAGATGAAAGATGTGCCATCATTGCTGCAGAAAATATTATTCAACGCGGTGCAAAACGTGTATTGGCATTATTTGGTGACCCAGCTTTATCCATCAGTCAAAAAAGAAAACAAGCCTTTCAACAATTCATGGAAAAATATGCGCCTAAAACGCATTGTACTTATCTGCACACCAATAGTTCTGAAGAAGCACAATTAGCATTTGATAAACACCTAAGTAAAACACAAAGACTTGACACTGTTTTTGCTATGACAGATGAAATTTTAATTGGGGTGATGAAATCAATTCAGGCACATAATATTAAAGTGCCAAAGGAGATTGGCGTCATTAGTATTAGCAATGGTTTTATTCCAAGTTTATACCATCCCAATATTAGTTATGTAGAAACGAGTGGATTTGAATTAGGTAAATTAGCATTCGTACAAATGCTTGCAAATATTAAAGGTGGAAAGACGCTATCTGAATTAACGGTGGATGCTAGATTTGTAGAAGGCGGATCTATGTAAGCATGCAATTTTACTTACCAATACAAAATTTAGAAAAAATAAAATCCAATTGATCTTCGTTGGTAATCTCTCCTGTAATTGTTCCAAGGTAATGAAGCGCTTGACGAATGTCTAAAGCCAATAAGTCGCCAGTTACATTTTGTATTAAACCTGTTTCAATATCATTCAACGCGAGCATTAATTTTTTCAAAGATGCCACATGCCTTGCATTGGTTACAATGGTGCCTTCTTTATTCAATGCATCCCCCACTACTTTTTGATTCAATGCATTTTCTAATGCAACAATATTTTGTTTGTTTTTAGCAGAGATAAACAGCACTTCTTTAAATGCTGCATCGGTTTGGATTGATTGATCTAAAGCAAGGTCAATTTTATTCCCAACTAAAATTAATTTATCCTTTACAACGCCAATCTCGGACTGCCATGCTTGAATTTCTGATATTGAATGTGTGCTTGCGTCAAATAAAGCAATGACAATATCTGCTTCTTGAATTTTCTCCCTACTTTTTTCGATACCCATTTGTTCAATGGAATCATCTGTCTGCATCCTAATACCTGCTGTATCAATTAGTTTATATAAAACACCTTGTATATTTAAATATTCCTCAACCGTGTCTCTAGTCGTTCCTGGAATATCACTTACCAATGCCCTACTTTCGTTTAACATCGCGTTTAAAAGCGTGGATTTACCTGCATTGGGCTTGCCAACAATGGCCACTTGCACACCATTTTTAATCACATTGCCTAACTTAAATGAGTCATACAATTCTTGGGTTTTGAATTGTAATTGTTGGACTAAAATTTCGAGTTCTTTTTTATTGGCAAAAGCAACATCCTCTTGTGAAAAATCTAATTCTAATTCAATCAATGCTGAAAACTTAATTAATTTTTCACGCATCAATTGCAAATCATTAGAGAAGCCACCTTTTAAATTATGCAATGCTGTTTTTCTTGCTGCCTCTGTATTGCTTGCTATTAAGTCTGCTACAGCTTCTGCTTGTGTTAAATCTAATTTTGCATTTAAGAAAGCACGTTGTGTAAATTCCCCTGGCTTAGCCATCCTCGCGCCTTTTTCAATCATCAATTGTAAAATCGAATCTTGTATAAAGGGCGAACCATGACATGAAATTTCTACAACCTCTTCGCCCGTATAGGATTTAGGGGCTCTATAGATACTTGCTACAACCTCGTCTAGTACTAAGCCCTTGTCTATTATTTTTCCAAAATGAATCGTATGTGTAGCCTGTTTGGTTAAATCCTTTTTTTCAAATACTGCATTGACTATCTGAATAGCTTCTGGACCACTCAATCTTATCACCGCTATAGCACCTAATCCAGGTGCGGTAGCGAGTGCTACGATGGTGTCATTCCAGGTACTTAATGTGCTTTGCATGGATGCAAAATTACACAAAAAAGGCTCCCAATTGGGAGCCT
>CAINOI010000053.1 GCA_903851465.1 uncultured Bacteroidota bacterium | reverse complement strand
GGGCTATTCCCCACTTAAAGGAAGGTTGTGTACGTGTTCCGCACCCGTTTGCCGGTCGCCATCAAACTATTGCTAGTTCATGCTGCCCCTCGACTTGCATGTATTAAGCCTGCCGCTAGCGTTCATCCTGAGCCAGGATCAAACTCTCCATTGTAAATGTTGTTTGATCATGACTATCAATCTCAAATAAATCCGAAATTAACGGTCTGATATAATTCTGTTGATGCTATAACCTTTACCTGATTTTTTCAATTAATCAGTTACTATTGTTTCCAAACTTTCAAAGATCTTAGTGTTTATTTTGCGCGCCATTATTCATAGCGGGGTGCAAAGGTAGACACAATATTTTTATTAGCCAAACTTTATTTAATAATTATTTAAAATACTTTTTAAAATAATCAACAAAATAAGGCCGATATGATTTCAAGAACTAATCCCTTTTTTGAAGAGGGACGGCAAAGATAGAGCTACATTTCTAAGCCACCAAATTTTGATGGATAAATTTTAAAGTTTTTTTGAACTTTTATGCTGCTTAATAATTGCTTCAGAGAACTCCTGTTATTGATATTTCATCGTTAACGGGCGGCAAAGATAGGGAGATATTTATTCCAGCCAAATATATTGTATACTATTTTAAATTTTTTTTCGTTCAAGCCATTCATTATCTATCAGTTATACGCTCAAACGCAATAGGAGAAAGGATTGTAGTTACCCAATTTTTTTAAAGAAATCTGGGTAGTTTATCTGGGATAAATAAAGGCCACAAGCTGGAGTGGAGAAATCGACCCTTTGTTCATCCTTTGAAGCAACTATTTCATGCCATTCATCTATACTAATTTGACCCCTTCCTACTTGTACCATAGTGCCTACCAAACCACGGATCATCCCTCTTAGAAAGCGGTTGGAATGGATCTCAAATTGAATATTTGTCCCAGACAAGGTCCAATTAGCCTTTGTAATGGCACATTGGAAGGTATTGACCTGGGTGTTTTTTTTGGAAAAACTCTCAAAATCGGTGTAATTCAATAAGGTGTCGGCTGCTGTTTGCATTAAATCTAAGTCCAAAGGGAATGGGTAATACCAAGATCTACCCTCTGAAAATGGGTCTTTACTTTGATGTAGTCTATATATATACCCTCTTTTGATGGCATCAAAACGGCTATGTACCTCATTTGGAACTTGGTAAATGCCTTTCACTACAATCGAATTAGGCAAAATTGCGTTTAAATTATAGACATGTTTAGGGAGGAGCTCTAATTCAGTGTCAAAATGCAAGAAATTTTGATATGCATGCACTCCTGCATCTGTCCTTGAGGCGCCGGTTAAAGGAATGGGCGTTCTAAATAATGTTTCCATAGCAGTTTCTAATGCTCCTTGCACTGTGCCTATATTTTGTTGAATCTGAAATCCACCATACAATGCCCCGTCATAACTTAATTCGATAAAATACCTTGCCATGGATCATTTAATTGAGCCACTAAGCTACAATTTTTTTGATTCTACCCTATTTTGAGCAGCATAACCCTATCGATTCCTAACTTTATGGACCACTAATAATGATATATTAATTTATGAAGCACACAACAATGAACTCAATGAGCATAATAAGCAGGATTGGATATAGCATCTTATGCCTATTCACAATGACATGTAGTCAAAACTTACAGGCGCAAACAAAAACGGATCAAGTAGATAGTAGTTGGAAGCAAACCTATCGAGCAGTTGCGACAAAGACAAATAACCTTAAGCATACCAAATTGGTTGCAAGTTTTAATTATGAAAAATCGCAAATGAATGGAGAAGTTTGGTTGAAATTGCAACCACATTTTTATCCAACTAACACATTGGTATTGGATGCAAAGGCAATGGATATTAAAGAAGTGGCTTTGATGAATGGCGCTGCAAAAATAAAATTATCTTATACTTATGATAGTCTTCAATTGCACATTGACTTGGATAAAACCTATACTGCAAAAGAATCCTATACCATCTACATAAAATACATTGCGCGTCCGAATGAATTTAAAGGACAAGGGAGCGAAGCCATTAGAGATGCAAAAGGCATGTATTTTATAAATCCACTAGGGACCGATAAAGAGAAGCCTACACAAATTTGGACCCAAGGTGAAACAGAAGCTAGCTCTGTTTGGATTCCAACGATTGATCAAACAAATCAAAAAACAACACAGGAATTTTATTTAAGGGTGCCAAGTAAATATGTGAGTTTATCGAATGGCTTATTAGTAAAACAAACAGATTTAAAAAATGGATTTAGAGAAGATGTCTGGAAGATGGATCTGCCCCACTCCCCTTATTTATTTTTTATAGGCATTGGTGATTATGCTGTGATTAAAGACAGTTATAAAGGAAAGGAAGTAAGCTATTATATCGAAAAGGCTTATGAAAAAGAGGCAAGAAAAATTTATGGCAACACGCCACAAATGATTGCATTCTTTGAAAATAAATTAGGAGTTGCTTTTCCTTGGAGTAAGTATGCGCAAATTAGTGGTAGAGATTTTGTGAGTGGCGCTATGGAAAACACCACTGCTACTTTGCATAGTGACGCAGTGCAACAAGACGCCAGAGAATTGATTGATGGCAATAATTGGGAGAGCACTATTGCACACGAACTATTTCATCAATGGTTTGGAGATTTAGTGACTGCAGAAAGCTGGAGCAATATCACCGTGAATGAAAGCTTTGCAGACTATAGCCAAACACTTTGGTTTGAACATAGCCAAGGCAAAGATGCAGGCGACTACGAGAACTATACTGGGCTTCGTAGTTACCTGAGTAGTCCTACCGATGCTGAGAAAAATTTAGTACGCTTTTATTATAACAATAAAGAGGATGTCTTTGATTTGGTGAGTTACCAAAAAGGAGGTCGCATCTTAAATATGTTAAGGCATTTGGTAGGAGATGATGCTTTTTTTGCTTCCTTGAATAAATATTTAACAGACAATAAATTCTCAAACGGATCTGCCATCAAACTTAAACTGGCTTTTGAAACAGTGACAGGCAAAGATTTAAACTGGTTTTTTAACCAATGGTATTTTAGCAATGGCCATCCATATGTGCGCATCCAGCAAAAATATATGGCAGACCAACAAGAGGTTTTAGTGACCATACAACAAACGCAAACTCAAAATAAATTATTCACTTTACCAGTGGGCATTGATGTCTATGTAAACGGCAATCGCAACCATTATGAGGTATGGAGTAAAAATAAAGTAGATAGTTTTTATTTCCCCGCAGCTGTTGCGCCAGATAATGTGAATGTAGACAATGACAAAATTTTGTTATGGGCTAAAGACGAGTCCAAGCCTATTGAACAATTTGCGTATCAATTTAAGCATGCACGAAATTTTATGGACCGTTTTGAAGCAGCCAATGAAGCAACAACTAACTTAAAAAATCCTGCAGCTAAAGCCATCATTGAAGCTGCAATTAAAGATACTTTCCATGTGATTCGTTCGATTGCTTTAAATAGCTATAATCCAACTGCGATTGATGCCTCTATGGAAGCACAAATATTGCAAATTGCTGGATCAGACAAAGTAAGCACCGTCAGAGAAGATGCAATTAATGTATTGAGTAAAATTAACAAACCTAGTTTCACGGCATTGTATGAAAAATGGGTGCATGATTCCTCTTATACAGTTGCCGGAGCTGCCTTAGCCGCTTTAGAAATAGTAGATAGTACCAAGGCAATTGCCATTGCTAAGGAATACTCCAAACAGCCCTTAAAGAAAAGATTGAATACCGTGGTGACGACTATCCTTACTCAATATGGTGATGAACAAGTATTTGATTTTGTAGCAGCTACATATGCTAAATTAAATATTCAGTCTTCTGAGAAATTTGAAATGACTACGCCATTTGCACAATTATTAATTAAAACGACTGACCCTATCAAGTTTAAGAAAGGGATTGATTTGATTGTTGAATTTAGAGAAGCCATCCCTCAAGGATATCGTGCGCAGTCTGATCCTTATTTTAACTTTAAAATCTTCGGAGATATCCTGAAAGCGAAAAAGCAAAAAGGTGCAACTGAATTGGTTGCAATTGTGAGTGCAGTGCTACCAAAAATATAATTCAATATGAATCTGATGAATGATAGATCATAGGTTTCATTAAAAACTTAACTTAATAATTACGCATAAAAAGAGCCTCCAATTGGAGGCTCTTTTAGTTAATATTTTCTTTTAATTATCTTATTTAAATAGTATCTTACCAAGATCCACCAGCGCCACCGCCACCAGAGCTTCCACCGCCAAATCCGCCGAATCCTCCTCCGCCGCCGCTATCACCCCATCCGCCGCCACTGCGACCACCACCGCCTAATAAAGAACCTAATAACATGCCTGTGGCTACATCACTAAATCCACTTCGACCGATATTGGATCCGCCGCCACCGCCGCCATTTCTTAACGCCATAAAAATGATGATTAAGATGATGACAAACAATCCTCCACTTCCCTTAGATTTTGATTTTTTTGCTTTTGCAACTTTGTATTCTCCTACAGCAGCTTTCGCAATATTGTCGGTTGCTTTATCAATCCCTTCGTAATAATTACCCGCTTTGAAAGCAGGTTTAATATCATTGTCGATAATATTTAATGCTGTAATGTCTGGAATGGCGCCTTCTAAGCCATAGCCCACTTCGATCCTGATTTGGCGATCATTGATGGCAATTAATAAAAGAATGCCATTATTGGTTTTCTTGTTGCCTATGCCCCATGTTCTAAATAATTTAGTCGCATATTCTTCCTTTGGATAGCCATCTAAACTTGGAATAATCACTACGGCTATTTGATTGGAACTACTATCGTCAATCGCGACCAATTTGTTTTCCAAAGCTTGCTTTTGTTCTGCAGATAATACACCAGCCACATCCGTCACCAGGGTGGCAGGATTAGGCTTTGCAATGATATTTTGCGCGAAAGCATTGTTTGCAAAAAGCAATGCCTGTAAAAAGAAAGCAATCGTTAAAACAAAAGGCAATGCGCCAAATAATTTTATTTTTCTCATTTGCCCATCATGATTTCGTCAGATAATTCATTTTCATCCGTTACACGATCATAAGGAAAATGACCTTTTAATGCTTGACCAACTTCACCAATTACAGCGACCATCCCATCCACATAATTGGCTTGTTTAAAATGACCTGTCATGTCTTGCACTTGTTGGTACCAAAACTCCACCCCTACTTTTTCATGAATTTGTTGATCACCATAGATAGCCAATTTCTTGTCCGATACGGCCACATATACCAATACACCATTACGGTCCTTGGTCTCGTTCATTTTGTTCTTGAAAAATATTTCGGTCGCACGTTGTAATGCGTCCTGCTTTTTAGGAATACTTGTTTCTACAAAAACACGGATCTCGCCGCTTGTATTTTTTTCAGCAGCTTGAATCGCCTGGACAAGCTGTTGCTTGTCCGAGGCACTCAATAAGTTATCCGTCTTGGATTTAAATAGATTCAGTGGATTCCACATAGTGTTGATTGTTTGAGTTTTTAAAACAGCCTTAGAATTTTACTTCTGGCGCTTTTGAAGCACCTTCGTCTGCTTTAAATCCTTCTTTGGTTTTGAAACCAAACATACCAGCTACTAAGTTCAAAGGAAATGATCTTGCTCTTTTATTGTAATCAGCGATTGCAGCATTGAAATCGTTTCTTGATACTTTGATTCTGTTTTCAGTACCTTCTAATTGCGCTTGTAAGCCACGGAAGGCATCATTTGCTCTTAAATTAGGATAGTTTTCTGAAACCACTAATAAACGACCCAAAGCCTGAGACAATTGTCCTTGATTGGCTTGGAATTGTTGTAATTTTTCTGGCGTTAAATCTTTTGCATCCACTTTCATTTGTGTAGCGCTTGCACGAGCAGCAACCACATTTTCTAAAGTAGATTTTTCGAAATTGGCTTCTCCTTTTACTGTGTTCACCAAGTTCGGGATCAAATCCGCACGTCTTTGGTAATCACTTTGCACGTTATTCCATGCTTGATTTACATTCTCGTCTTGATTTACTAAGCCATTATAGCCATTGCAACCATAGCCTATTAAAATTACGAGTACTCCTAAAAAAATGAATAGTCCTAAATTTTTACGTAACATAGTTTTTGTATTTGTTTATAAAGATAGCGCAAAGCTAGTACCAAACTCGTTTTATGACGGAAAGTCCTGACAAAAAGAACCCTCCCCAAAGCTGGGAAGGGTTATCATTAACAAGTTCTTATAGGTTTATCTGATAAAATTTACTTTTTTCATCCCTCGCTTACGCGCCTTATCCTTTTATTGCAGCAATACCTGGTAAAATTTTACCTTCAAAATATTCTAATAAAGCGCCTCCTCCGGTACTTACATAGCTTACTTTGTCATTGAACCCAAACTGATTCACAGCTGACACACTGTCGCCACCTCCCACTAAACTAAAAGCACCTTTTTCAGTCGCTTCGGCCACAGCCTCGGCGATTGCTTTTGTTCCAGCTTGGTAATTAGACATTTCAAACACCCCCATTGGACCGTTCCACAAGATTGTTTTACTTGCTAAAATCACTTCTTTGAACTTCGCTCTTGAAGCTGCTCCAATATCTAAGCCCATCCATCCGTCTGGAATCGACATGCTTTCGCAATTTTTTCTTTCCGTATCATTTGAAAAATCTGTGGTAATGATATTATCTACTGGCAAATGAATATGTACCCCTTTTGCTTTCGCCTTGGCCAAAATTTCTAAGGCAAGTGGCATACGATCGTCTTCGCAAATGGAAGTGCCAATGGTGCCACCTTGTGCTTTGAAGAAGGTATAAGCCATCCCACCACCAATGATAATGTCTGTAGCGCGCTCCAATAAATTTTCAATGATCAAAATTTTATCAGACACTTTCGCGCCACCAATGATGGCCGTAAATGGCTTTTGTGCTTCATGTAATACTTTCTCGGCACTCACTACTTCTGCTTCCATTAAGTAACCAAAAGTGCTGTTTTCTTTTGAAAAATATTGTGCAATAATTGCTGTAGATGCGTGTGCTCTATGCGCAGTGCCAAAAGCATCATTCACATACACATCCCCTAGCTTAGCTAATTTTTCGGCAAATGCAGGATCCCCTTTTTCTTCTTCTTTATAAAATCTTAGGTTCTCTAATAACAATACCTGGCCTGCTTGTAAAGCTGCTGCTTTGTTTACGGCGTCTGACCCAATACAATCATCTGCAAACTGCACCTCCTTGCCCCCTAATAGTTCTGACAAATGCACTACCACATGTTTTAAAGAATATTTATTGGTTGGACCATCTTTTGGCCTACCCAAATGACTCATTAAAATTACACTACCCCCGTCTTGTAAAATCTTATTGATTGTTTTTACAGTTGCACGCATACGTGTGTCATCTGTAATTTGAAATTGCTCATTTAAAGGCACATTAAAATCCACACGTACTAGGGCTTTTTTACCCGCGAAAGAAAATGTTTGAAAACTGCTCATATTGTATGTTTAAATTCGTTAATAATTTTTTTTGGCTACTTAGAAACTGAATAAAAATGCCCCCGGATTTCGGAGGCATTGTATATAATTAATTTACTTATTTAATTTTACTTGCAAAGTATTTTACTGTTCTTACCAATTGGCTTACATAGCTCATTTCGTTATCGTACCAAGCTACTGTCTTCACTAATTGTACATCGCCTTGTGTCATTACTTTTGTTTGTGTTGCATCAAACAAAGAACCATAAGCAATGCCAATGATATCTGAGCTTACTATTTCATCTTCGGTATAACCAAAAGATTCATTCGCTGCTGCTTTCATTGCTGCGTTAACTTCTTCTGCAGTTACTTTCTTAGTTAAGATGGTGGTTAATTCAGTTAAAGAACCTGTAATAGTTGGAACACGTTGTGCAGATCCATCCAATTTGCCTTTTAAGCTTGGCAATACTAAACCAATTGCTTTTGCAGCACCAGTTGTGTTAGGTACGATATTCGCAGCAGCAGCTCTTGCTCTTCTTAAATCATTTTTTGGATGCGGACCATCCAATGTATTTTGATCATTGGTATAGGCATGCACGGTTAACATTAAACCGGTTACAATACCAAATTGCTCTTCTAAGACTTTTGCCATAGGTGCTAAACAGTTCGTAGTACAAGATGCACCAGAAATCACTGTTTCAGTACCATCAATGATTTCGTGGTTGGTATTGAATACCACAGTTTTCATTTCGCCAGTTGCTGGAGCAGAAATAACCACTCTCTTAGCACCTGCTTTAATATGTAATTCTGCTTTTTCTTTATCTGTGAAAAATCCAGTAGACTCAATGACTACATCTACATCATGCGCTCCCCAAGGAATTTGAGCTGGATCTCTTTGTGCATATATTTTTACAGCATGGCCATTTACCACCACTGCATCTTCAGTTGATTTTACATCGGCATCAAAACGACCTTGAGCACTATCATACTTTAATAAGTGCGCCAAAGCAGCTGGTGAAGTCAGGTCATTGATTGCTACTACTTCGATCCCTGGTGTATTGTAAATTTGACGGAAAACTAAACGCCCGATTCGGCCAAAACCGTTGATTGCCACTTTTACTGAACTCATTGTATTCGATTTATTTATTAATAGAGATGCAAAGATACAATCCTTTTAAAAATAAAGTTCTAAATCTATATTAAATAAGGAAGAAGACTCAATAAAAACAAGCATTAATGCAAATTATAGCAGGTTTCTTGAAACACAAACCTTTGCGGAAGCCAAGCTTATTGAGCATTTAATTTCAAAAATCATCAAAAAAATAAGAAAATTGTTTGGCAGTAAAGGCTTTGAGACCTATTTTTGCGACCCTAATAACCTAGATGACCATGGAGCGTTCGACTAAGGGTTAGGTCACCT
>CAINOI010000052.1 GCA_903851465.1 uncultured Bacteroidota bacterium | reverse complement strand
TATAAAAAATGAATAATTTAGAAATCAGAGAATTAATATCAAAGTTGTTTTCTATTGAGATTGAAACAATTTCAAATAATGCAACACAAAAAGAAATAAGTAAATGGGACTCATTACAGCATTTAAATTTAATTGTTGAAATTGAAGACAAATATGATATTTCCATAGATCCTGAAGATATTTCTGCTATGATAAGCATCGATAAAATTGTAGAAATTGTAAATAAATATAAAAATGTATAATTTAGTTGATTTATCTAATAAACATATTTTAATTACAGGTGCTAGTTCTGGCATTGGAAAGGAAATAGCTATTTTAACAAGCAAACTTGGAGCGCGAGTTTCTTTAATTGGAAGAAAGAAAGAAAAGTTAGAAATTGTTTTAAATGAATTAGTAGGTAATGGTCATTTCTACTATGAGTTTGATATTACTAATTTTAATGAACTTGACCAATTGGTGAGCTCTGTTGTTGAAAAATCTGGGTTGATTGATGGTTTTGTTCATTCAGCTGGAATTGAAATGACTAGACCTTTAAAGATGTTGAAAGTAAATCATTACAATGATGTATTTGATATAAACATTATTGCTGCTTTGGAGTTGACACGAATCATTACTAAGAATAATAATATTTCCAAAGAAGCAAGTATTATATTTATCTCATCTATCGTTGGTCTTTTAGGTCAAGCAGGGAAAACCGCATATAGTGCAAGTAAAGGCGCTTTAATATCAGCATCTAAGTGCCTATCACTTGAATTAGCTGCAAAAGGCATTAGGGTAAATACAATATTACCCGCATTGGTTGAAACCGATATGTCTCTAAAAATTTTAGAATCAATAAGTGAAGAAAGTAAAAATAATATTTTAAAAATGCACCCTCTCGGTTTCGGTAAAGCAATTGATATTGCAAATTCAGCTGCTTTTCTACTATCTCCTGCATCAAGATGGATTACAGGAGTTGAATTTATAATAGATGGAGGATACTCAGCTAGTTAATTATGAAAAATTTAATTTTGGTAGGTGCAGGTGATTGGGGTTTAGAAGTTCATGCATGGATTCATGAATCATTACAGTATAATGTTGATTATGTCTTTAAAGGTTTCATTGATGATAATATCAATGCATTAGAGAAGTCACATCTTAATTCCGCTTTGTTATTAGGCCCTATTAGTACATACATTCCTGATGTAAATGATGTTTTTATATGTCTGATTGCAAATCTTACTATAAAAGAACAAGTAATTGAAAAATTACTTTTAAAAGGCGCTAATTTTGTAAACGCATATCATAAATCGGTAATTTTTATAGGTAAATCTACAATAGGGTATGGGGTTGTACTTTCGCCTTTTGTTGCAGTAAGTAATAATTGTAAACTTGGTAATCACATTGGAGTAAATTTATTTTGTTCAATTGGGCATGACGTAATCATTGGTGATTTTACTCAATTAAGTGCACATTGCGATTTAACCGGACACGTAGAAATAGGGAAAAATGTTTTTTTAGGTAGTAGGGTTTCAATTATACCTAATGTTAGTGTAGTTTCAAATACTAAATTAGGAGCAGGAGCAGTTGTATTTAGAAATATAAAATTATCAGGAACCTACATTGGTAACCCGGCAAAAAAAATTGACTAATGAATTCTAAAATTTGGCTTTCTTCACCTCACATTGGAACCAATGAACTTAATTATGTAAACGAAGCATTTGATACTAATTGGATTGCACCTCTAGGCCCTCATGTAAATGCTTTTGAGCAAGCGCTTCAAGAACAAACTCAAACAAAACATGCTGCAGCATTAACATCAGGAACATCAGCTTTGCATTTAGCACTAATCCTTTTAGGAGTAAAAACAAGTGATACTGTTTTTTGTCAATCAATCACCTTTTCAGCGTCGGCTAATCCTATTGCATATCAAGGTGCTATACCTGTATTTATTGATTCTGAAGAGGATACATGGAACATGGATCCTGTATTATTAAGGTCTGCATTGGAAGAAGCAAAACAAAACGGAAAATTACCCAAGGCAATCATTCCTGTTCATTTGTATGGTATGCCCGCTAAAATGGATGAAATCCTTAAAATAGCGAAAGAATATTCAGTTCCAGTAATTGAAGATGCTGCTGAAGCATTGGGTTCTAGTATTAACAATAAACCATGTGGTAGTTTTGGTGAATTTGGTGTTTTAAGTTTCAATGGAAATAAAATTATTACAACATCAGGTGGTGGAGCATTATTATCTGAAAATGCAGAAATGATCGAAAAAGCTCGTTTTCTTGCTACTCAAGCTAGAGATTCTGCCCCTCACTATCAACATTCTCATATAGGGTATAACTACAGAATGTCTAATGTATTAGCGGGAATAGGTAGAGGGCAATTAGAAGTATTAAATGATCGAGTAGCTGCTAGAAGAAATAATTTTGAAAGATATAAACAGTATTTTTCTAAACATAATAATGCTGGATTTAATATTCAATTTCAAGAAGAGCCTGATGGGTATCATTCTAACCGTTGGCTTACATGTATATTAGTTGACCCAATTAATAATAAAGGCATAACTAGAGAAATAATTAGATTAGAATTTGAAACAGAAAATATAGAAGCAAGACCTTTATGGAAACCAATGCACCAACAGCCAGTATTTGCTTCTTCAAAAAGTTTTTTAAATGGAGTTTCTGATAAATTATTCGAGAATGGCTTATGTCTTCCTAGTGGTTCTAATTTAACAGAAGAAGAATTTGAAAGAATATTTGACTGTTTAGATAAAATTTTTGCTAAGTATAACTAATATATGTTTAAGCATTTGCTAAAACCTTTGTTTGATTTTTTAATTGCACTACTTCTTTTAATTATTCTTTCCCCAATAATAATTTTAACGGCATTTTTTCTATTTATCGCTAATAATGGAAAGGTTTTCTTTTTACAGCCAAGACCGGGATTAAATAATAAGCCTTTTAGGATTATTAAATTTAAAACAATGAGGGATTCTTTTGATAAAGATGGTAACCCTTTGCCAGATTATGTTAGGTTGACAAAAGTGGGAAGTATTGTTAGATCTGCATCTTTAGATGAATTGCTACAATTGATCAATGTTTTAAAAGGAGACATGAGTTTGATTGGACCAAGGCCTTTATTAATGCAGTACTTACCTAGATATAGTCCCGAACAAGCTAAAAGGCACAATGTAAAACCAGGTATTACTGGATGGGCTCAAATTAATGGACGTAATGCTATTAGTTGGGAGCAGAAGTTTAAATATGATGTCGAGTATGTTGAAAAACAATCTTTTTTATTAGATATGAAGATCCTTTGTATGACTTTTATTAATGTTTTACAAAGAAAAGGTATCAGTGCTGATGGTCATGTAACAATGGAAGAATTTAATGGCTAACTCATAGCTAAATAATCTACTATCTAAACCCGCAAAGCGGGTTTTTCTATTTAAATTTGTATCCTAGAATCTCACCAATGAAAAAAGCCCTAATTACAGGTATCACAGGACAGGATGGCGCTTATTTAGCCGAGTTTTTACTCAATAAAGGCTATGAAGTGCATGGTATTAAGCGAAGATCCTCTTTGTTTAACACCCAAAGAATTGATCACATATACGAGGATCCACATATCCCCGACAGGCATCTTCATTTACACTATGGCGACTTGTCTGATAGCACTAATTTAATTCGTATTATACAAGAAGTGCAACCTGATGAGATTTATAATTTGGGTGCTATGAGTCATGTGCAAGTAAGTTTTGAAGAACCTGAATATACAGCCAATGTGGATGGTATTGGTACATTAAGAATTTTAGAAGCAATTAGATTATTAGGACTTACTGAAAAAACAAAGTTTTATCAAGCATCTACGTCGGAATTATATGGACTGGTGCAGGCAGTTCCGCAATCTGAAATTACACCATTTTATCCTCGTTCTCCTTATGGTGTTGCAAAATTATATGCTTACTGGATTACAGTGAATTACCGTGAAGCTTATAATATGTACGCTTGTAATGGTATTTTATTTAACCATGAATCGCCTCAACGTGGTGAAACCTTTTTGACTAGAAAAGTGACACGCGCTGCTGCGCGTATTGCGTTGGGCTTAGATAACTGTTTATACTTAGGTAATTTAAATGCACAACGTGATTGGGGTCATGCTAAAGATTATATTGAGGGAATGTATTTAATGTTGCAACAAGACAAGCCAGAAGATTTTGTTTTGGCTACTGGAATTACGACTACAATTCGTGATTTTGTAAAAATGACATTTGCTGAATTAGGAATCGAACTTGGCTTTAAAGGAACTGATGATGCAGAGGAAGGATTTGTTTTAAAGAATTTAGGAACTTATAATTTAAAAGAAGGCCAAGTAGTAGTCAAAGTTGATCCTAAATATTTTAGACGAACAGAGGTCGATTTGTTAATAGGTGATCCAACTAAAGCCATGACTAAATTGGGTTGGAAACCAAAATATAATTTAGCTGCCTTAGTGAAAGAGATGGTAGCAAGTGATCTTGAAATATTTAAAAAAGAGTTGTTACTCAAAGACAACGGCTATACTGTAACTAAAGAAAGCGAATAGTTTTAATAAGCATTATGAAGAAATCTACTAAAATATATATTGCTGGGCACAGAGGCATGGTAGGTTCTGCAATAGAACATAAACTAAGATCCGAAGGCTATATTAATATTATAGCAAGGACCTCTTCTGAATTAGATTTAAGAAATCAACAAGCAGTAAATAATTTCTTTGAAAAAGAAAAACCTGAATATGTAATCCTTGCTGCTGCTAAAGTAGGCGGTATCTATGCCAACAATACCTTTAGAGCAGAATTCATTTATGATAATATAATGATGGAAGCAAATATTATACATGCTGCTCATATGCATATGGTAGAGAAGCTTCTCTTTTTAGGCTCATCATGTATTTATCCTAAAATGTCGCCTCAGCCAATTAAAGAAGAATATTTAAATTCCGGCTATTTAGAACCAACAAATCAACCCTATGCAATTGCTAAAATTGCAGGTATTGAAATGTGTGATAGTTACCGTGCACAATATGGATGTAATTTTATCTCGGCAATGCCAACAAACTTATATGGTACTAATGACAATTACCATCCTGAAAACTCACATGTACTACCCGCATTAATACGTCGTATAATTCTAGCTAAAAAGAATAACGATCCAAGTGTAGTCATTTGGGGCACAGGCACACCACGTCGTGAATTTATGCATGTTGATGATTTAGCAGATGCTTGTTTTTTCTTATTACAAAATTACGATGAACCAGGGCATGTTAATATTGGATGGGGTTCCGATGTTTCCATTAAGCAAGTTGCTGAAACAATCGCAAACGAAGTTGATTACAAGGGTACATTAGAATTTGATACTACCAAACCAGATGGAACTCCAAGAAAATTATTAGATACTACTAAAATCAATAATCTTGGCTGGAAGCCATCAATATCTTTACAAGAAGGGATAAGGATGACCATTGAAGAGGTAAAGGATAGATTTTAATTAATAAATATTTATTAGTTAAAATTTTAGAAAAGCCAGATTTTTTCCTGGCTTTTCTATTTGATACCCTTCCCAACTTCCCCAGGCCCTAATAACCTTGTATGATCTAATAATTCCACAATCGCCATGGTTTTGCGAGTCTTCAAATCACTTAGCCCATTAATAATAGTATAAGAGTCCTTCAATAGATAAAACACATTGGTAGTTAGGTTTAAGCTTTTTGATTTGTTGTATAATTTTGGCGCAATTTGAGTTTGATACAAAGCATCTATCTCTGCAAAATTTTCTATATGCTTTGTTATTAATTGATTACTTGCCAAATGCAATGATGTATTGTTTTTATCATAACACCATGCATCTAATTGCTTAAATGTTTTAGGGCTATTTTTTGTTATGAGTGTACTACTTAGTTGGTACACAAATCCGTCTAGTTTCCAACGTATGGCATTGTAAAGTGCAAGCGCACTGTCTTTTCTATCAGATTTCGACTCTGATTTTGAATCAGACTTAAGTTCCGTTGTTAAATACAATTCGGTACCATATTTAATTTCTATGAGCCTACTCATAAGGCCTTGTTGGGGCTGCGCAAGCGCAGCCCCACAGTTCAATACCAGCATCATCAACAAACCAACCATCTTTATTTTAGGTCTACTAGGTTTTATACTAATTTTCATTTTTGTAATTTTTTATTGAAAGAATTTTTGCGTTGTTAGTAAACCCTCGCTTTGTGGATTCTGATCATAGTCGTTCTCCATTAAATCAATATTCACATATTTAACAATCTCTTGCATACTTGCATCCTGTCCATATAAGCTTAAGTTCTTAATTAAGTAATGTGTAAATGCGCCATTGAACCTGTTGTTAATGTACGCGTCCGCACTTAATTGATGCGATGCACATCCACTTAATAAAGCACCATGCAATGGCGTGGCAGCAGCACCGAGACTAGCAACAGGTGCGACCGTTTGTGCTTGTTTCTTTTCATAGTGATGATTGAATCTTCGGAACCTTGTATCCTTAAGTTCATAATTAGAGTTGCCGTCATTAGCATCAACTATCTCATGCTTTCTGGACAAATCCTCCGAATGGCAACTATCCGATATCCATACAAAATGTACCCCTTTTGGGATTTTGGCAAAGATGCTAGCAAACTCCTTATCACTTATCGCCGTTGCGGCTGCGTTTTCTCCTCTAAAATCATAAGGGCATATAATTTCGTCCAAACCGTCTTTTTCTAAACTAGGACTGCGGCTTGGAAGCTGTGCCCCGTGTCCACTATAATGAAATAGTATTTGATCTCCTGCACTGGCTCCTAATATTAACCAATTGAGTGCAGTTAGAATACCTTTTTTAGTGGCCTTACTATCGGTGAGTGTTCTAATATTTTCTTTTTGATATATTTTGTTTTTAGATGTAATAAAATATTCCATATCTAGAATATCATTAATGCATCCTCTTAAATTATTACTTGGATTTGGATAGGCATTGATCCCAACAAGTAGCGCTTTGTTATTCATAAAATTATTTTTGGTTGATTAAATCTAGGATTAAAATTTGCAGTACCAAACTTAAATGATACATTTACTAAAACACTTAAAATCCTTTAATAGAAAGGATTCTAGGTCATTTATAGCAAACAGGTACTACACTTATATTCTTATTTTTTCACTTAGAAAACATTCTAAAAAAATATTTTATGAATCAAATAGATCGCATGCCGTTATGGAAAAGTTTTTTACTTTTTTGCATTGCAATGATTTTATTTTTTACCACGGCACCTTTTGGTTTTTTGTATGCAGTGATTCGTCAAACTTTTGTGAAAAGTGTAAATTCATTGTCCTTGTATTTTTTAGAACTGGCATTGGCTTTAGACAATGCGGGAAATGTGTTGATGCAACATGTGTTAAACGATGCGCTTTTAATTAAAAACGAAAGGACCTATTTATTTGGCAACAAAATGGAAACCATTAGCAGCGTCATTGGTAAAAATTTACTAACCCATACCCTTAACCCCATGGGCCTTGCCTTAAATGCCTTTTTACATTGGTTAGATAAAGACCATTCCTTAAACTCCATTAATTACGAGGTGCGGCTTTGGAAGGCGAAACAGGCGGCAAATAAGCTCTAAAAGATTGATTATCAATAAATACATAATAATGCTTTGTAATTTTGTAATTGATTCTGGCATTTTGAACCCTTTTGAACCCTAACTTTACATCAAATTGAGTAGATTTAATTCACCTCTTCAAAACCACCCCCCTAACTTTTGATAGAACATAACACAAGTATGTTTAAGATTAACAATTTTAGTATTGTACCCAAGTTTGTCATTTTATTATTGGACTTAGGTGCAACCGTGACTGCGTTATTCATTGCAATTTTGATTCAACAAAATGTGGCGTTAGCAGTAACCAATTGGGAAAATGTGTTGAATGCTACTTTTTTAATTTTATTGGTGAATGCTTTAGTATTTACAACAACTAAATCTTATACAGGCATTGTTCGTTATACGGGCGTGCAAGATGCACTGCGCATTGCGGTTGCTGTGGGTTTATCCTCTTTTATTATTTTAGTGATTAATACGGTAGCCCTTGGCATTAGTAATATTTTGTCTTTGACTACTTTGATCATTTCCTTATACACCATTTTTAGTTTTTTATTCTTGATTAGTTACAGGGTATTGGTAAAATACCTTTTTGCTTATGCCAAGAATTATAAAATGCAAAAAAAATCGGTGGTGATTTTTGGTGCTGCGGCAACTGGTGTGGCTACTCAGCGTGTCCTTGAAAACGATGGGCTTGCTAATATTCAAGTGATTGCCTTTATTGATGATGATAGAAAAAAAGGTAGTAAAAATTTGAACGGTGCACCCATACTTTCTTTTAATGAGTTTAAAGAGATGGTGGCCTTAAAGCCTGTAGATGAATTAATTATTGCGACTTATACCTTGCCAACCAAACGTAAAAACGAAGTGGTTGATTTTTGTTTAGACCATGATATTAAAGTATTGAGTGTGCCTGCGTATTCTAAATGGGCAGAAGGTAAGTTCTCTAGTAGACAATTACAGTCTATTAAAATCGAAGACTTATTAGAACGCGATCCGATTCAAATTAATAACAACCAAATTAAGGCACAGATTAAAGGCAAACGTATTTTAGTCACTGGTGCTGCTGGTTCTATTGGTTCTGAGATTGTACGACAATTAATTCCATATGGTCCCGAAGTCATTATTTTATGTGACCAAGCCGAGACGCCTTTGCATAACCTTGAATTGGAATTAAAAGAAAACGGTACGCGAATAATTTGTGTGAGTTATTTGGCGGATATCACGAACAAAACGAGGATGAAAAAACTATTTGAGGAATTTGAGCCTCAATACGTTTACCATGCTGCTGCGTATAAGCATGTGCCGATGATGGAACTTTGTCCTACAGAAGCCGTGCGTAACAATGTGATTGGTGTAAAAATGATTGCAGACTTATCTATCGAATATAAAGTAGAACGTTTTGTGATGATCTCTACCGATAAAGCAGTGAACCCTACCAATGTGATGGGTGCTTCTAAACGTATGGCCGAGATGTACGTACAAGCATTGTCTAATCAAACAGATTTAGCTACTAAATTCATCACCACTCGTTTTGGTAATGTACTTGGTTCAAATGGTTCTGTAATTATTCGCTTTAAAGAGCAGATCGAAAAAGGTGGACCAGTAACTGTAACACATCCTAATATTACGAGGTACTTTATGACCATCCCCGAAGCTTGTCAATTGGTATTGGAAGCAGGCAGTATGGGTAATGGAGGAGAGATATTTGTGTTCGATATGGGCAAGCCTGTAGCGATTGCCGACCTTGCTAAAAAGATGATTCGTTTATATGGCTTGATTCCTAACATTGATGTGAACATTACTTACAGCGGTTTACGTCCTGGTGAAAAATTATACGAGGAATTATTAAACGACGAAGAGAACACCACTCAAACCTACCATGAAAAGATTTTGATTGCTAAAGTGCGTGAAGTGTCTTTTGAATTGGTAAAACAAAACACCCAAGAACTAGAACACATTTTAACGACCACCAACGACGAAATGTTATTGGTTGGTAAAATGAAGGAACTAGTTCCAGAATACATTAGTAACAATAGTATTTACCAGCAATTAGACACTACAGTGATTTCGATTGCGAATTAATGCTTTTGAATAATTTTTGAAATACATATTTAACCCGATAAGTTGCTTATCGGGTTTTTTGTTTCAGTATATTTGTATATGCATCAACGCGTAAATATTTTAGGTACACAGGTAAGTTCTATCAGTTCATCTGATTTGCTTGATGCTTTTAAATTTGCAATTCAAGAAAAAAAATTAATTCAAGTTGCCATTACGCCCGTGAATTCTATTCTTGCTGCTTATAAAAACCCTCAAGTTCAAAACGCGTACAATACTTCCGATTATGTGCTTTGTGATGGCATGCCTGTTAAATGGGCAGCTTCATTTTTAAACACCCCAATTATTGAACGCATTACTGGATTAGATTTACTACCAAGCCTTGTTGCTTTTGCTGCGAACGAAAGTTTCACTTTGTTTTTATTAGGTGCCTCTCCTGGGGTGGGTGAAAAATTAAAGGAAGTGATTTTGCAACAATATCCTAATTGTAAAATAGTAGGCATCTACGTTCCTCCTTTCATGCCGGTTTTTGATGCAACAGAAAATAAAAAAATGCTGGATGCAGTGAATGCAGCTGCGCCAGATATTGTACTCATAAGTTTAACTGCGCCTAAACAAGATTTGTGGATCACAGAAAACAAATCACAATTGCATCCTGCTTTGTATGTAGGTATTGGTGGCGCTTTTGAAGTGATGGCTGGCTTAGCCAAGCGCGCACCCAAATGGATGCATGGTGCTGGCCTAGAATGGTTCTATCGTTTAATCCAAGAACCTAAAAGAATGTACCGCCGTTATTTAATCGAAGCACCTTTATTTATTCCATTGGTGATTAAGCAGAAGTATACTAGGAAGTAAATAAACCCTTTGTGCGTATAAATACGCTAATTACACATCTGATATAATTCAATATTGCAGGACTGTTGATTTCTGCAAATATTTAATTTGTTAAAGGTAGTAATTTTACTACCTTTATTTTCAGAGTAATAATCACAGTAATGTGTATTATGAAATCTAGTGAATTACACCGGCTTATAAAAAGAAGTGGATGGAAACATCTTAAAACTGAAGGCAGTCATTATATCTATGAAAAAGATGGGATGAAATATCCTGTTCCTTATCATGGATCCAAAGAAGTGGGCTGGGGTTTATTAAATAAGATCATTAAAGTAATGAATTTAAAAGGTTAAGTATGAATACAATTAAAGTGGTGATTGAAAAAACAAAAGACCATTACTCGGCTTATGCTGAAAATATTGATGGGATATTTGGTGCTGGCGAGACTGTTGCGGAAGCTAAGGAGTCTATCTTAAGTGCTATTAAATTATTTAAAAAATACAATAAAAATAATCTTCCAAAAAAACTCCAAGGCGAATACAAAATCAAGTATAGATTCGATACCCAAAGTTTATTAAATTATTACAAGGGTGTTTTCACAAATGCTTCTTTTGAGAGAATTACTGGTATAAAGCAAAAACAAATTCAACATTATGCATCTGGTTTGAAAAAACCAAGAGCTGCTCAAAAGCATAAGATTCAAGTTTCTTTGCACAAACTTGCTGAAGAATTAATGGAGGTTGAGTTGTAATTCAAGACTGACAGTACTCGCTTCGCTCGCACTGTCTTCTTCCCGTATTGAACTTACTCAAACCCTTTCAAACCATCCCGCTGTGCGGGATAGTTTGGGTTCTTCATCTCTCACCAACTTACGAAAGCAAGCTTTCGACGTTGTCTCAAAATGAAGAACCCCCAACACTTCGTGTTGAGGGTTTGTGGTCTCGCCAAGAATCGAACTTGGATCTAGTGTTTAGGAAACACCTATTCTATCCATTGAACTACGGGACCAACGAATCGCTAGGATCCGAGGCGCAAAAATAACTATTCTTTTTAAAGCACCCATACTTTATCCCAGCGGGTCATTATTATGCTATAATTTGGTATCTTCACAGCTCAAATCGACATCATTATGGGCTTTTACAATATCATTATTAAGTTTCGTTTTTGGTTAAGCTTAATCGCCATTTTTGGCGCGGCTACACTTCAAATAACCGATCTGGCTAATTTTTGGCCTGTTTTCCCATTGTATTTCCTTGGTTTGATTGGCTTACTGAGTCATATTTTTATTGGTCCATTGCGTTTAGTACAAGCGCCGATGGAAGCTGGTAATATCGAAGAAGTGGAGCGCATTTTAGCGACCATCTGGTTTCCTAATTTATTGTACACACCTGTAAGAAGCACTTACTATACTATTAAGGGGAATATCGCTATGGCAAAACAAGATTTTGATACGGCCGAGAAGCACCTTAAAATGAGTAGTAGCCTTGGTTCAGCAATGCCTGAAGCGGAGGGTGCGAATAAATTACAACTAGGGATGATGGCGATGCAAAAAGGAGATACTAAACAAGGTGAAGCTTATATCCGTGCCGCTATTCGTGCGGGCATTCCTGATAAAGAATCCGAAGCAGTTGCTTATTTAAGTATGTGTCAAATTTTTATGAACAAGCGCGAGTTCCGCGCAGCTAAAGATTTCTTCCGCAAAGCAAAAGCTTGCAAGCCTTCTACTAAACAAGTGTTGGATCAAATAAAAGAAATAGAGAAATACATTTCTCGTATGCCAGGATAGATTAACTGCTAAAAGATATAATTGAATATGAAACAGGTAAATAAAACTTTTGATACTGTTAAAGTTTTTAGAGGCATAAAAACTCAATTATCTGAGAAGCTAAGTAATATGAATGGTTCTGAGGTCGCTTGTTATTTAGCAACTTATAATGAAACTTATTACGATCAATCCGTTGCTGAAACAAGGCTTAAGTATAAAGATGTAATTGATAAAATGAGCTTCTCTGAATTCGCCTCTTTTTTAAAAAACAACTAATTCTAAAAACAATATTAATAAAAAGGCCTCGAAAATTCGGGGCCTTTTTATTTATTAAAACTTATTTCAACAATGACTCTATCGTTGGTGCAAAATGCTGATGTTCTAATACATGAATTTTTTCTGCAACTGTTGTTGGTGTATCGCTAGCATCAACAGCACATCTAGCTTGAAAAATGATATCGCCCTCATCGTAATGCGCATCCACCCAATGAATCGTAATCCCTGTTTCTTTTTCTCCAGCAGCAACCACTGCTTCGTGCACGCGTGATCCGTACATGCCCTTGCCACCATAATTAGGTAACAATGCAGGATGAATATTAATAATGCCTCTAGCAGTATTGACTTTTCCATTCACCACACTTGAATCTATTTTCATCCCTGGCTGATAAGCATGCACCAAGACTTCTGGTACTTTCCATAAAAAGCCAGCTAGTACAATAAAATGAATGTCTGCATTGTGCAAACTTTCTACATAGCCGGTGGATGCAAATTCTGTTTTATTGATCATCAGGGTTGGAATCCCTTTTGATTCAGCGATATCCAAAACACCTGCACTCGGCACATTGCATACAATTAAGGAGATTTTGATGCGGGTAGTCTTATTTTCAAAGTATTCGATGATCTTTTTAGCATTGGATCCAGCCCCGGAAGCAAAAATCGCCACATGAATAGGGCTAGTGGATACCGAATGACCAGATCCCAAAGTTTCAGATCCCATCTTGGATCCCATAGTTGAAGGCCCGCCACTCAATCTGCCCCAAATTCTACCCAAATAACCCTTAAAAAAGGAAAACTGCCCTGTCACAAAACTGACCAAAATCACCGAAAAAGGCCATAAAATGGTCAATAATAGGGGATAAATGAGCCAATATGCCAAATTTTTGTCCAAAAACACCAATTTCAGGATTAGCTTATTTAGGTACCCGCTCAAGCTTCCTCCCAAGGCAAATGTGGTCATGATTAACCAAAATTGTACTTGGCCAACGCCCCACTTTTGCTGTAATTTATTAATACTTTTCATAATATATGCGCTAATAACTGCTGAAAATCCCTCTCAAAACCCATCAATCCTCTTTAAACCTCAAAAATCCTCCTCCAAACCCCACAAATCTCCTCCAATTCAAGGCCCCGAAGGTCCTCTTTTTTTCGAATTTCCTTCACAAGATTAAACAAAATTTATAGGGATAAGTTGGATGCTTACAATTTTATGACATTCGTCACTTAAAAACCTCCCACCCAATTGAAACTCAATTAGTAGAAAGAAAAAAAAACTTGCAATAAACAAGCATTTTAATGCGTTTCTTAGTTAATTTTGCGTCCGTTAAAGGATATTTTTCCACACTTGACACTGTTCGTGTATATGACAACTTTAAGAAACCTAGCTAAGATCGTTACGATCTTCTTATTTATCACCTTTAGTGCTGCTATAGGTAATCAACTAAATGCGCAAGACGGTAAAGCACTTTTCTCTGCGAATTGTGCCTCATGTCACGCAGTGAATAAAAAGTTAACGGGTCCTGCTTTAGCTGGCGTGGAAGATCGTTGGCCAGAAAAGAAAAACTTGTATGCATGGGTTAAAAACTCTGCAGCATTTTTGAAAACAGGTGACCCTTATGCCAACAACTTGTACAACGAGTACAACAAAGTGGCGATGAATCAATTCCCTGGTTTATCTGACTCAGACATTGATGCTATCTTGGCTTATATTAAAACTGTTCCTGCTCCAGGCGCAGCGCCAGTAGGCGGTGCAGCTGCAGGTGCTCCAGCTCCTGAATCTGACAACGCATTGTTGTTTGGAATTTTAAGTTTGATTTTAGCGGTGCTTGCAATTATTTTAATGCAAGTAAATAGCAACTTAAAAAAATTATCGGACGAGAAATTAGGGATGACTCCACAAGCGCCAATTCCTTTTTATCGTAATAAAAGATACATTGCTTTCACAGCCATTTTATTGTTTGTGTTAGGCGGTTATTATACCACAGTGGGTGCGATGAACTTAGGTCGCTCTAAAGATTATCAACCAGAACAACCTATCTACTATTCTCATAAAGTACACGCTGGTGTAAACCAAATTAACTGTCAGTATTGTCATATTGGTACTTACCAAGGCAAGCAAGCCACTTTACCTAGTGTGAATGTTTGTATGAACTGTCACCAAGCAATCAACGAATACAAAGGCGATCCTTTAGTAAGAGAGAATGGGGATGTTGTTGACGGTACTGCTGAGATTAAAAAATTATACAAATACGCTGGATTTACAGAAGGTCAACCTTGGGATGCCACTAAAGCGCAACCAATTGAGTGGATTCGTATCCATAACTTACCTGACCACGTTTACTTTAACCACGCTCAACACGTGAACGCTGGACAAGTTGCTTGTCAACAATGTCATGGTGAAATTCAAAAGATGGGTGAAGTAAAACAATTCTCTGACTTAAGTATGGGATGGTGTGTAAACTGTCACAGAGAAACAAAAGTTCAATTTAAAGACAATGGTTTTTATAGCATCTACGAAAAATTCCACGAAGATATTCGTACTGGAAAAATTGATAGCGCTAAAGGGATCACTGTAGAAAAAATTGGTGGTACAGAGTGTCAAAAATGTCACTACTAACCAAAAGCATTAATAAAAGAGACGCGTAATATTTTATATACATTACTATGGAGCAAAAAAAGCACTGGTCAAGTTTTGGAGCATTCAACGATTCTGAAGCTTATAACAAAGAAGTGAAAGACGAATTCAAAGAGGAACTTCCTTTTGTAGAAGACGAAACTGTTCTTGCAAAGAGCGGTAGTTTTTTACAAGCGAAAGCACCTCGTCGTGATTTCTTAAAATACTTAGGATTCAGCACGGCTGCAGCTGCTGCGGCAGCGAGTTGTGAAATGCCCATTAAAAAAGCCATTCCATTTGCGAACAAGCCAGAAGATATCGTACCAGGTATTGCAGATTTTTATGCAACCACTTATGTACAAGATGGTGATGTAGTGAGTGTGCTTGCAAAAGTGCGTGATGGTCGTCCTATCAAATTAGAAGGAAACGATTTATCTGCCATCACCAACGGTGGTACTTCTGCAAGAGTGCAAGCTGCAGTCTTAGATTTATATGATACTGCTCGTTTACGTTTTCCTTTAATTGCTGGTAAAGAAGCTAGCTTCGAAGCCATTGATAAAGCCATCGCTGCTGAATTAGGTGGCAATGTGGTATTGGTTTCTAGTTCTATTACTTCTCCTTCTACTAAAAATATTATTGCGCAATTCCTTGCTAAATATCCTGGTGGCAAACACGTGACTTATGACGCGGTTTCTCACAGTGCGATGTTATTAGCAAACGAAGCTGCTTATGGCAAACGCGTAATGCCTTCTTATCATTTTGATAAAGCAAAAGCAATTGTGTCTTTGAGTGCCGATTTCTTAGGTACTTGGTTAAGTCCAGTTGAATTTGCAAAGCAATATGCAGTTGGTAAAAAAATTGACGAGAAAAATATTTCAATGAGCAAGCATATCCACTTTGAAACAGTGGCGAGTATGACTGGTTCTAACGCGGATGAAAAATATTTATGTCGTCCTTCCGAAATGGGTGCAATTGCACTTGGTTTATTGAACGCTGTTAAAGGCGGAACTGTAACAGGTGTAGACGCTACATTAAAAGCAGGAATCGAAGCTGCTGCAAAAGCATTGAATGCACACAAAGGTGCTGCATTGGTAGTGGCTGGTAGCAACGATGTAAACGTTCAAATTTTAGTGAACGCCATCAACGATGCAGTGGGTGCAAATGGCAACACCATCGATTTTGGTTCGACTTTAAATTACCGTCAAGGTATTGATAGTGATTTTGCAACATTCGTAGAGGACATGAATGCTGGTAAAGTCAACACCGTTTTATTTGTTGGCGCAAATCCTGTTTACTCTTGGCCTAACGCTGATAAAGTAAAAGCTGGTTTAGCGAAAGTAAAAACGACGATTTCTTTCAACGAAAAATTAGACGAAACAACGGCACTTTGTAAATACGTCATTCCTGCACCACACTTCTTAGAAAGCTGGGGTGATGCAGAACCTGCAACAGGTCATTTCTCTTTCATCCAACCAACCATCGCTCCTTTATTTAAGACAAGAGCTTTCCAAGATAGTTTGTTGAAATGGGCGGGTGATGTAAATGATTACACGACTTACTTAAAGAATTTCTGGTCTATTAAATTAGGTGGCGTGACTGCTTGGGATAAAACATTACAAGCGGGTGTGATCAATCCAACACCATCTGCTTCCGTGGGTGCTTCTTTGAACGGTGCTGCTGTTGCTACAGCAAGTGCTGCAGTAGCTGCTAAAAAACCATCAGCAAAAATCGAATTAGCCTTATACCAAAAAGTAGGTATCGGTGCTGGTCAAGGTGCTTCTAACCCTTGGTTACAAGAATTACCTGATCCAGTAACGCGTGCTACTTGGGATAACTATATTATAGTATCACCTGCAATGGCAAGAACATTGTTGAACATTGATTTAAACAATGGCGGTCAAGCAGATGCGTACGAAGTGCAACCTCCTAAAAAAGTGGTGAAGGTAACTGTAGGTAAAGTGAGTCTTGAATTACCTGTATTAATTATTCCTGGAACACATCCTTCTACTATTGGTATCGCTGTTGGTTACGGCCGTACAGAAGCCTTAGGTAAAGCGGTGATTGGTACTGGTAAAAACGCCTATCCGTTAGCGAGCTTTAATGGTCAAACGATTTCTTTTGATCAAGCGGATGTGCAATTAACATTGACAGATCAAACTTATCCTGTTGCATTAACGCAAACACATTTCCGTTACGACACGGCTCAAGGTAATCGTACAGAAGTGGTGAAAGAATTGTCTTTAGCTTCTTTCTTAGCTCATCCATCTGAGATCCGCGAAGAACGCGCGCACGAATTGAAAGGTCAAATCATGGATGGCGATAAAATGACCAACGAAGAAGTGTTAGCGAATTTCGAAAAACAAGGTACCATGTACCCTGTGTATGAAAGACCAGGTATCAAGTGGGGTATGAATGTAGACTTAAACACTTGTAATGGTTGTGGTGCTTGCGTAGTTGCTTGTAATGCAGAGAACAACGTTTCTGTTGTTGGTAAGCCAGAAGTTTTACGCGGACACGAAATGCATTGGTTACGTATCGATAAATATTTTAGTGGTGATATGGATAACCCAAATGTGGTTTTCCAACCATTGATGTGTCAGCATTGTGATAACGCTCCTTGTGAAAACGTTTGTCCGGTTGCTGCAACCAACCATAGCTCTGAAGGTTTAAACCAAATGACTTATAACAGATGTATTGGTACTCGTTATTGCGCGAACAACTGTCCTTTCAAAGTTCGTCGTTTTAACTGGGCCGATTATTCTGGTGCAGATAGCTTCCCTGACAACCAAAAAGGCGAAGTGAATGATGTTGTATTGAACATGAACGATGACTTAACAAGAATGGTATTGAATCCAGATGTGACTGTACGTTCTCGTGGTGTGATTGAAAAATGTTCTTTCTGTGTACAACGTTTACAAGCTGCTAAATTAGAAGCGAAGAAAGACTCTCGTCCAATGGTAGATGCAGATGTGAAAGTAGCTTGTCAACAAGCTTGTCCTACACACGCAATTAGTTTTGGTAACGCGAACGACAAACACAGTGCGATCACAATGGTGCGTGCAGAAAATCCTAATCGCAACTTCACCGTGTTAGAGCAATTACACGTGTTGCCAAATGTGACTTACTTAGCAAAAGTTAGAAATGACAATGCGAAAGCAGAAGGACATGAAGCGGCAGGTCACGAAGCAAAAGCTGAAGGTCATACTGAAACTAAAAAAGCAGCAGCAACGCACTAAAAAAATGGACGCTGCTTTGAAAAAAGTAGTTTCAAAAAAATATAGATTATAAAAATTTAGAAATAGACGAAGATGCATATTAAATACGAATCACAACTGCGCGAACCTTTGGTGTATGGTAATAAAGATTACCACCAAGTAACCGAAGACATTTTGCGCCCGATTGAAACGAAGCCAACACGTTTATGGTATATTGGTTTTTCTATAGCCCTTATATTATTATCGTTTGGTGCCTATAGTGTTTACCGTGAGGTAACTTATGGTATCGGTCAGTGGAACTTGAACAAAACCATTGGATGGGGTTGGGATATCACCAACTTCGTATGGTGGGTTGGTATCGGTCACGCTGGTACGTTGATTTCTGCGGTATTGTTATTGTTCCGTCAAGGTTGGAGAACAGGGGTGAATCGTGCTGCAGAAGCAATGACCATCTTCGCGGTAATGTGTGCGGGTCAATTCCCGATCTTCCACATGGGTCGTGTTTGGATGGCTTTCTTTGTAATGCCTTATCCTAACTCTCGTGGTCCATTATGGGTGAACTTTAACTCTCCTTTATTATGGGACGTATTTGCGATCTCTACTTATTTCACTGTATCCTTATTGTTCTGGTACTCTGGTTTGATTCCAGATTTCGCTACAGTGCGTGATAGAGCATTTACAAAATTGCGTAAAAAATTATATGGTATCGCTGCATTTGGTTGGACTGGTTCTACTAAACATTGGCAACGTCATGAGAGTTTATCTTTAGTATTAGCAGGTTTATCTACACCACTTGTATTGTCTGTGCACACCATCGTATCTTTTGACTTTGCTACTTCAGTGATTCCTGGATGGCACACCACCATCTTCCCTCCATACTTCGTTGCTGGTGCGATCTTCTCTGGATTCGCGATGGTACAAAGTTTATTGATCATTGTTCGTAAAGTATTTGGATTAGAAGATTATATCACAATTGGTCACATCGACTTAATGAATAAAGTCATTGTATTAACAGGTTCTATTGTTGGTATCGCATACTTAACAGAATTGTTCATGGGTTGGTATTCTCAAAATAAATATGAGGGGTATACTTTCTGGTATTCTCGTGCTTATTTATTTAGCCCTTATGGTTGGAGCTATTGGGGTATGATGGCTTGTAACGTATTGTCTCCTCAAATTTTCTGGTCTAGAAAAATGAGAAGAAACGTATTCGTAACTTTCTTCATGAGTATCATCGTAAACATTGGTATGTGGTTCGAGCGTTTTGTAATCATCGTTACCTCTTTATATCGTGACTATTTACCATCTAGCTGGTCTGTGTACTACAGCCCGACCATTTGGGAAATTGGTTTCTATGTAGGAACGTTTGGTTTGTTCTTCACTTGCTTCTTCTTATTTGCTAAATACTTCCCAGTCATTGCTGTGGCGGAAATTAAGTATGTATTAAAGAGAAGTGGTGAATCTTTCAAACCAGGTATGGAAAGCATTGAGGCGCAACCTCTGGACAAATTTGTTCATGACAACGCGCACTAATCGCTTTTAAAAAAAGAAATTATTTGGATCTGAATATTAATAGAAAATAATTATGGCACAAAAGAAATTCGTAGTTGGCTGTTTTGATGACGAAGCAGTTTTATTTCCTGCAGTAAAGCAAGTGCGTACTGCTGGTTATAAGATCAAAGATGTGTACACGCCATTTGCAGTGCACGGTTTAGACCATGCATTGGGTATGCGTGAAACAAGTTTGCACACTGCTGGTTTTATTTATGGTATCACTGGTACTACAACAGCAATCAGCGCAATCAGCTGGATCTTCACAAAAGACTGGCCTTTGAATATTGGTGGTAAACCACATTTTGCTTTGCCAGCTTGGATCCCAATTATTTTTGAGTTAACCGTTTTATTTGCAGCGGTGGGTATGGTGTTGACTTTCTGTTACCTATGTCAATTGGCGCCAGGTGTGAAGAAGCATCACTTCCATAAAAGAGCCACAGACGATTTATTTGTTATGGCAATTGAGTGCACGGATAAAACAAACACCGATGATTTATTGG
>CAINOI010000051.1 GCA_903851465.1 uncultured Bacteroidota bacterium | reverse complement strand
GCTCCAAAAAAGAAAGAAGGTGCCACCTACTTTCATGTCGTAAAATACAACACTAGTTTACATGAGATTAGTCAATTAGAAGGTGTGCAACTTAGCGCTTTGAAATTATATAATCCTCAATTAACAGATGCTGTTAAAGAAGGCACACAAGTCTTATTATTTAAACAAAAGGACAATAGCTCAGTAATTAAAAAAGACAATAGCTTATTGTTTAACAAAAAGAAATAACATGTCAACCATCCAAGTTCTTGATAAAACATTTGAACCCTATTTAAAAGAAGCTGAGATTCAGGAAAAAATTACAGCCTTGGCAACACAATTAAACCAAGACTATGCAGGAAAGCGTCCGCTATTCTTGTCCGTACTAAATGGCTCCTTCTTATTTACTGCAGACCTTTTTAAGCAAATAACCATAGAGGCCGAAGTAAGCTTTATTAAATTAGCATCTTACAAAGGAACAAGCTCAACTGGAAATGTCATTACTGCTATTGGATTAGATATCAATGTAAAAGACAGGCATATCATTATCTTAGAAGATATCATTGACACGGGCAAAACATTGCATCATTATCTACCACAATTAGAAAGTATGCAACCTGCATCAATTAAAATTGCAGTATTGCTTAATAAAAAAGAAGCCTTACAATTTCCCGTTCAAGTTGATTATAGATGTTTTGATATCCCAAATAAATTCGTAGTAGGATATGGATTAGATTATGACGGATTGGGCAGAAACAGCAAAGACATCTATCAATTAAAAGCATAAAAAAAGGGACAAATCAATTTGTCCCTTTTTAAATTATCTTATCGTTTACTTAAAAGCTTCTTTTACTTTATCGTAAAAACTTTTATCCCCTTTAACTGGTTTTGGTTTAAAGTTTTCACTTTCTTGCATTTTATTCAAAGCAATTTTTTCTTCTTCACTTACTTCTTGTGGTGTCCAAATATTCACATGAATCAATTGATCCCCTTTTGCATAGCCTTGCACTTCTGGGAATCCTTTTCCTTTTAGTCTAAATATTTTTCCACTTTGTGTACCTGCTGGTATTTTGATTTTTGCACGACCATCAATGGTAGGCACTTCAACACTAGTACCAAAAATAGCATCAGGAATCGTAATGTATAAATCAAATGATACATTCAATCCATCTCTATGTAAGAACTCGTGTTGCTCTTCCTCAATCATGATGATTAAATCTCCAGAAGACCCTCCTCGTTCACCTGCATTGCCCTTGCCAGACATACTTAATTGCATGCCGTCTTGCACACCTGCTGGAATATCGATTGAAATAGTTTCTTCGCCATACACTCTACCCTCGCCCTTACAAGCCGTACATTTTGCAGTTACGGTGCTTCCTTCTCCATTACAAGTTGGACAAGTATTCACAGTTTGCATTTGACCCAAGAAAGTATTGGTTACTTTTCTTACTTGACCAGAACCCTTACAAGTGCCACAAGTTTGCACACTAGATGCGTCTTTAGCGCCGTTTCCATTACAAGTTGTGCAAAGCACATGCTTCTTTACTTTAACTTGTTTATTCACCCCATTCGCAATCTCTTCGAAATTTAATTTTAATTTGATCCTTAGGTTGCTTCCTCTTTGACCTCTTGCTTTTGCACCACCTCTTGAACGACTTTGTCCGCCGCCAAAAAATCCACCAAACATATCATCACCAAATACATCACCAAACTGACTAAAGATATCATTCATATCCATGCCACCGCCGCCATATCCACCACCGCCGCCTGTGCCTGGTCCAAAAGCTTGATGTCCAAAACGATCGTATTTTGCTTTCTTATCGGCATCACTCAAAATTTCATAAGCTTCTGCTGCTTCTTTAAATTTCTCCTCTGCTGACTTATCACCAGGATTTCTATCCGGGTGAAATTGCATTGCAACTTTACGGTAAGCTTTTTTAATTTCATCTGCAGACGCAGACTTGCTCACTCCTAATATTTCGTAAAAATCTCTTTTTGACATACTGCTTTGTTTATTTACCTACAACCACTTTTGCAAAACGAATAATTTTATCGTTCAAATAATAGCCTTTTGTAACCTCATCAATGACCTTGCCTTTTTTGGAGGCATCAGGTACGGGTACTTCTGTTATGGCTTCATGTAATTCAACATCAAATGCCTGATCAATGCTTTCCATTGCTTTTAAACCCTTAGCATGAAGTGTGGTTCTTATTTTATTAAACACCAATTGAATCCCTTCTTTTTGCACTGCAATATCGTCCGATCCATTCAATTGCTTTTCTGCACGATCACAGTCATCCATCACATCCAAAAGTGAAACAATGACATCCTTCCCTGCGGTTTGGATTAAGTCCACTCTTTCCTTAGCAGTTCTTCTTTTAAAGTTTTCAAATTCTGCCATTAAACGCAAATACTTGTCCTTTTGGTCTGCCAAATCCGCCTTTAATTGATCTAACTCACTCAAAGGCGTTTCCTCGGTTTCAGGGGCTGTTTCTGCTCCATTTTCTGTATCTACGATTGGTTCTTGACTTAATTGCTCTTTATCTTCCATAATTGACTATTTGTATTCTATTGGACGCAAATATATTGCCAAAGCAATAAAAGAGCAAAATTGACATAAAACGGGCTTAAAATGAACAAGTTGTCACTCAATCTGTCCCTATCTTTGCCAAATGACAAAGGTTTACCTAAATAAACGCATTACACCAAGGATCGCCATGGGTCATCCATGGATTTATAATAACGAAGTAGATCGTATCGCTGGCACAGTTGCCCCTGGTGATATTGTAGAAGTCTATTATTTTGACGGACAATTAGCGGGCCGAGGTTATATCAACCCAGGGTCTCAAATCATCATCCGATTATTGACTCGAAAGAGAGAAAATATTGATGCGGCATTTTTCCATCAAAAAATTAGTGAAGCATGGGCCTATCGACAACAATTGGGCTACACCGAAAATTGTAGACTCGTTTTTGGAGAAGCAGATGGTTTGCCAGCTTTGATCATTGACAAGTTCAATGATTATTTTGTTTTACAAACTTTATCATTGGGTATTGAACAATGGAAAACTGCCATTGTAGATGCCATCAATAGCATCTTTAAACCAAAAGGGATTTATGAGCGAAATGATGTGCCTGTTAGGGAACTAGAAGGACTTGAACAAAAGAAGGATTTTTTATCGGATCCTTTTCCGACAGAAATCATCATTCAAGAAAATGGCTTAAACTTTTATGTAGACATTGAACATGGACAAAAAACTGGTTATTTCTTAGACCAACAGGACAATCGTCGTGCCATTCAACATATTGTGAAAGGCGCAGATGTGCTTGGCGCATTTACTTATACCGGTACATTTGAAATTCATGCTGCACATTATGGTGCAAAATCTGTTTTAGGTATTGATATATCTGAAAATGCAGTGGCACAAGCCAACAGAAATGCGGCGTTAAATCAATTGGATCATATTGTGAAATTTGAAGCCATGAATGCTTTTGATGTCCTAAAAAATTGGGGTAAAGAAGGTAGAAAGTATGACGTAGTGATGTTGGATCCACCTGCTTTTACAAAAAATAGAAGTAGTATCGAAAAAGCAGTCACAGGCTATAAAGAAATTAATTTAAGGGGGATGAAAATGATCAACAATGGAGGCTTCTTAGTGACTTCAAGTTGTACCAACCTAGTAAGTCCAGAACTATTCTTAGATACCATTTATATGGCTGCCAAAGATGCCAAGAAAAGGATTAGACAAGTGACTTATCAATCTCAATCAAGCGACCACCCTATTATATGGGGCATGGAGAACACGCATTATTTAAAATTCTTGATTGTGGAAGTTTGTGATAAATAAATGAATTTTATAAGACCTAGCAAGAACCATAAAGGGTCCCGATTTATCGGGACCCTTTATAAAATAATTAATTCAAATATTGCGTTTTTTATATTCTATAAAAAAACTAGCAAGATTTAATGTTTCAGTTCAATGAATTTAAAGTTGTTTGAATGGCCTCAAAATTAGGCAAGTCTCCAGGTGTAGGACAGATTTCAGCATATTGTACTACTCCATTCGCATCAAGCACAAAAGCTGCACGTTTACTTACACCTTGCATTTCAAAAGCAGGGAAAGTTTCATACAATACTTCAAATGCTGTTGCTGCTGCTTTATTAAAATCACTCAATAAAGGGAAGTTTAATTTTTGCTCTTCTTTGAACTTGCCTAGTGCAAATAATGAGTCTACAGAAATACCGTATACTTGCGCATTGGTTGAATTGTATGCTGCAATATTATCTCTTACATTACAAAGTTCAGTAGTACAAACACCTGTAAAAGCTAGTGGAAAAAATAAAAGCACCACATTCTTTCCTTTAGCATCCGCTAAATGAACTGGATTTTTATCTGTATCAAATAAAGTAAAATCAGGGGCGTTTTGTCCGATTGAAATTGGCATAGTTGTATAGTTTATTAGTTTAACAAATCAAATGTAAAAGGGTTTGATCAATCCGCCATTTTTTTAGGTAAAATTAATGCTTAATAAAGTCTAATTTTTCCCTTTTCGATAATGCCTCCACAGAGTCCATCAATTCTTTTAATTCCACTGGGTGCTTGTCAAGGTAATCCATGGTCGCATAAAATTGAACGCGATCCACTTTATTCAGATTGAATACTCGTTGGTAAGATTGCGCTTTCACAAGCGATGGTTGTATGGTCGTATCAGTCTGAATTTGCCTTGAAAGGTATTCATCTACCTGCATCAATTGCCAGACAGTTTGCTGCATAGTTTTGAAAGGCAACATGACCTGCTTATAGGAATTATTAGCACTACATGCCGTAAGCAAAACAATTGCTATACTAATTACTTTTTTCATTCAAAATAGGCTTTATACTTATTGATATTCGCAATATCTATCGCGGACAAGGTTGTCATGAGTTGCTTTTTAGTGGCCCTATCAGCATCAGAAAATAAACCAATTAATTCTGTTACCCTTCCTTGCATAAAAATAGAGATGGCCATAGAGTTCACATTGTCTTCGTTCAATTCTTGTAAACTCATGAGTGCATTCAAAATAGCCACTTTAGCCTGCTCCGGCTGATCTGCCATTTGATCCATACCTTTTCTATAATAATTAAAACTAATTTCATGTAATTTATCAAATCCACTTTTTGTGAGGTTGTCTATAAATACAAATCTGTTGCGTTGTCCGTCATAAGATTTCCATCCATTGATACCTGATCCATCGGGTGCATTGTACACAATATTCAATGCTTTACTAAAGTAGGGAGCACCTCCATTTTTAGAAAAAGAATCATAATCTAACCCTAGAATGATATAGACATAATAGGCCAATGTGGCTGTTAAATTTGCTTCTAATGCATCTGTTCTGGCTACATTGTTTTCGTTGAATTCAATTGGTTGGCCTAGTTGATATTTAAAAGTAAAATTGGCATCCTGCATATTTAACAATGGTGTCGTATAATTGGATCGGTACACAGGTCTATTTGCAACAATACTTAATTTGGCATTGTACACACCTGGAGCTACTAAAGATTCAATGGTAATGTAAAAACTACAATCTACTTTCTCTTCTTGCGTAAAAATATCTGAAGTCCATTTACGCTGATTGATAAAATCTTTTAACTGTGTTTGAAGTTGCGTAAAAATTTTAGGGTCTACTTGATTGTCCACTTTATTGGTTTGCATGCTAACTATAGCAGCAAGCTCCTGCCCTTTCAAATGTTGAAAAGTACAAAAGCATAATAAAAAGATCGTCATTTTTCTTAAACACATGCCTGGTTGTTTTATACCCTAAAATACAAAAACGTCCCGAATCTTCGGGACGTTTTATATAAATACCTTTGTAAGTTTAACGGAATAAATCCGCTTCCTCATTTTTACGATGATAGATCTTGTCGTCAATAAATTCAGCAGTTGCTAAAATTGCTGGATTCGGCATACGCTCATAAGCTTTAGAGATTTCGATTTGCTCTTTATTCTCATGGATTTCTTCTAAGCTGTCTGTATGGCTCGCAAACTCCTCTAATTTAGAATGTAATTCTTCTCTAATAGAGATGTTGATTTGATTGGCTCTTTTTGCAATGATTGCAATTGATTCATACAAATTTCCTGTTTTCGCCTTTAATGCTTTTAAACTTTTTGTTTCAACAACTGCAGGTGTGTTAGCACCCATATGTCTTCTTAATTTGCTCATTTTATATTTTTTAAATATTGATCAGTTTGTTTTTTAATTTTTTTTGCTTCTTCTAATAATGGACTATCGCTATATCTATCTACAAAATCATTGTATTCAAGAATTACTTTTTCAAAACGCTCTCTTTGTTTGTCAATGTAACTATTTTCTGCAAACTTATAGTAGGACTTTAATGTCAACAACTTATACTTGTCAGATTGTATTGCATCAGGAAAATAATCTGATAATAAACCATAAGAAATAGCAGCAGCACGGTACAATGCTAATTCATAGTACAATGTAGCAGTTTTGTAATCCTTTAGTTCCAACTTTGCTCTACATGCATCTATCACTTCTGTGGCCTCCTTCACTTTTGTACTTGTTGGATGTGCATCAATAAATGATTGCATTAATTGCATTGCTCTATTGGTAGTGGTTTGATCTAATTCAGCTTTTGGAGAACGCTTAAAATAAGTATAAGCCCTCATAAATTCTACTTCTTCCACTTTTGTAGAATTAGGAAAATACTCAATAAATGTTTTATATATATCTTCTGCATTTTCATAATCCTTATCATAATAATAAGAATTAGCATACATCAAATACAATTCCTCATAACGAGGTGTTCCTTTTACGAACTGAATCACTGACTCAAAGAGCTGTTGTGCGTTAATGTATTTCTTTTCGGCATAATACTTTTCTGCCATTTTAACTTTATAGTCTATGTCCTTGTTCTTCAACACTTTTTGGAACTTTGAAGTACAAGCACTCAAACTCAAAACCAGGCAAAATAATAAGATGATTCTATTCATACAGGGAGGCAAAATTAACTAATAATCCCCAATTTAGAACGAAAAAGATTGCGAATAAAGGCTTTGACGTTAAGAAATAGCTAAAAACCACTTGATAGTCAATTATTTACTTACAAAAGGTCTTTTACCCCCTTTTAGGGACAAAAATGGATTGAGCAACAAAATGGTCGGTAAACCAAAAGCCCCTCCCCGAATGATCGGAAAGGGGCTTTAAAATTATAAAAGTGTTTTTTTGAGCCTTTATATTTCTATAAAAGCCGATAAAAAAACTACCCTTCTTTGTTTTCGTCTAATTTCGCTTTAATTTCTGCTAAAGCACCTAGATCACCTAAGGTAGATTTCTCTACTTTAGCTTGAACTGCTTTAACTGCTTTTTTAGTGTTATCACTTTCAGCTTTTGCTTCTTTCTTAGCTACTTCTTTTTCTTCTTGGATGTTTTGCTCCCAAATTCTTGCATGAGAAACTACGATACGCTTTTCATTACGATCGAATTCGATCACCATGAATTGAGCTGTTTCTTCTGCTTGAACTTGCTTGCCATCTTCTTTAGCTAAGTGACGGTTAGGCGCGAAACCTTCTAAACCATAAGGCATTTGAACGATAGCACCTTTATCATCCTTGCGAACGATTGTACCATCATGAATTGATCCAATTGCAAAAGTTACTTCTAATGCATTCCAAGGATCTTCTTCTAATTGCTTATGACCTAATTGTAATTTTCTGTTTTCTTTGTCGATGTTCAAGATAATGATGTCGATAGACTCTCCAACTTTCACATACTCAGAAGGGTGATTGAAACGCTTCAACCAGCTTAAATCGCTGATGTGAATCATTCCACCAATGCCTGATTCTAATTCAATAAACACACCGTATGGAGTGATATTTTTTACAAGCCCTTTGTGTTTGCTTTGTTCTGGGAATT
>CAINOI010000050.1 GCA_903851465.1 uncultured Bacteroidota bacterium | reverse complement strand
CGCATCCTTCTCCTTTAAGTGCTTATAATGGTTTTTTTGGATGCAAACATTTTAGTGCAACGAATCAATATTTAACACAAGTAAAAAAAGACCCAATAGATTGGTCTATTTAAAATGAAACAGAAAATTAATTTATACATAGGAAGAATATTGGCTTGTTGGGCATTACTTGTTTTTGCATCAACTATGTTTCTTTTTATTTGGTTTTATCTACTCTGTTTTATTTTGCAAGAACCATATAAAACAAGATGGCACAGAGCAGTTTCTAGAATATGGATGGGTTTATTTTTAGCTATAGTGGGATGTAGATTTACAGTCAAGGGAAAACACCATTTTGAAAATGTAGGTCCTGCTATTGTTATTTGTAATCACAATAGTTTAATTGATGTACCTGTGAGCACGCCATTTTTACCTAGAGCGAATAAAACAATTGCAAAGAAGAGCTTCATCTATGTGCCCATTTTTGGTTGGATCTATCAATTTGGATCTGTTATTGTAGATAGAAAAAACGACCAAAGCAGAAGAACAAGTTTTGAAGACATGAAACGAGTATTAAACAGTGGTTTAGATATGCTTATATATCCGGAGGGCACTAGGAATAAAACTTCTGAACCATTAAAATCTTTTTATGATGGCGCTTTTAAATTAGCTGTTGATACACAGAAGCCCATTCTACCTGTCGTATTATTAAACACAAAAAAGATTTTACCAGCTTACCCTATCATGTGTTTTAAACCAGGTAAAATTCAAATGGATATTCTAGCACCTATTCCTACTGAAGGCCATACTGTACAATCTTTAAAGCAGACTGCATTTGATATCATGTCTGCACACTACAAAACGAACAATCCCGTTTAATAAGTAGAATTAGAAAAAGTCCTGCTTCGATTGATCTTAAGGTCTCTTAAGATACCCGATTTGGGATTCACCGTAATGCTGAACGACCTATAAATACCAATTGGCATGACATTAATTGCCAATTGCCAACAATGCATTTCTCTTGTAATGAACATACTTAATTGTTGAACAGAAAATTGAGATAAATCGACATAACTACTACCACCTACTTTCCATTTTGGTGACACGCTAAAGTCGCCCGTTAAATTTAAGGTGGAATAGGTTTGTAATTTGAACCCAGAATAATCTGGTTTCATTGTTTTAGAAAACTGAAAAGAGTAAGATAAGTTCAAAGTCCATGGGGTATTGAAATCTGTGAATTCAGCAGGATTCGACCTGACATACAATAACTGTCTTTGTTGTTCATCAGGCGTCATAAAAGGATCTAGTGGGATCGACTTTTTAGCATCCTTATTCTTGTCTTTTGATTTACTTGCAAAAGAGGTTGAAAAAGAGACACCACCATTGGTGATACTTCCAAATTTCAAACGAGATGGATCAATGGATAACTTATTAACCCTAAATCCTTTTGAATCTGTTTCGTATGGATCTAAACTAAAAGAAGTAGTGATATTTAATTTTTCAAATAAGGTTGTTCTAGCATAAAAACTAAAATTACCTAAAGCAAAACTATCTGCTAAAAAATTATAACTAGAGTTGAAACCAAAACCTTCGATTAATTTAAATTTCTTAAAAGCATCCGCACTAGTGTCTTGCTTATCTTTGACTTTCATCTCTAAGAAATTGTCTACACCAAAACCCATACCACCAAACTGGCCTTCGCTAAATGCCCCACCTAAACCATTGCCGTCATATTTAGAAAAACGATAGGTTCTTCCACTGGCATCTACTTGAGTGCTATAATGATAGGCTTTAGCCATATCAGGTTTATAGTTGATAGAAACAGAAGGTCTAATTTCATGACGAATTGCCTTGACATTTCCTCGCTTAAATTTATAGGTACCAAAAATTCTTGTGGCTGTTCCTAATCCAAAACTCATTTGAGTGGCCCTATAAAAACCTCTATTGATTGAGGTGTCAACTTTTTGTAATTGACTATTCCAAGATTTAATATTTTGTTGTCCAAACCATTTTTCTTCTAATGAAATACTTGGGGATATGGTTATAGGGCCAAGTGAAGGGAGGGATAATGTAATTGGAATACTATGATTTGCACCCCATTGCATGGTGTCTAATATTCTTTGAATACTAAATGTGGAATCATAAAAAGACAATTGATTTTGCATACTACCATTGTACCCTATCCCTATTTTCTCATACCATTTACCCCCTCCAACTTGGTCTTTTGACTGAAAAGGATAAATTGTTAAAGCATTAAAGTTGATATTAGGCAAACTCATATTCACCAACCCAAGATTGTTGTTTTGGTTATGTGTTAAATTGACGGATAGATTGTATTTATTATTCCATGACTTACTATATGAAACCGATGAACTTATCTGGTTCTGAAAGTTTTGTGTCGCATTGTTCAATAAATTTTTATTGTACTTCGTACTTCCAAAATTGACATTCGCAGTAAAACTAGTACCTGGTCTTGCTTTAGGATCCATCGAATGAGACCAGTTTAACATATAGGTTCTGCCGCCCGTAAACTCATCCGCAATGCTATTATTTCTATTCAGGGCCCTGGTATTTTGTAGACTTAAATTAAAATTACCTAGGTATTTATATCGTTGAATATACTTACTATTCATATTGATATTCCAACCACCATAGGAATAGATATTGGCTCTCACAGTCGCATCCATGTGCTGGTTAATTACTTTATAATAACCAATGCCTTCAAATCCCAATCCGAAATCTTCGCTAGAAGTAAAAGCAGGTGCCATCAAACCAGATTGGCCCCCAGATTTATTTAAAGGGAAGATGCCAAATGGAATACCAATGGGCATAGGCACACCCTCAAATTCAGGGAATGCTGGGCCTGAAACCCCAATTTTATTGGTGACAATTTTGAGCTTATTGGTTCTAAAAGCAAAATGGGGTTCATCTAAATTACAAGTGGTGAATCTTGCTTTCCAGGCAAAAGCATCCGTAGGATTCACTTTTTTCATTGCTTCGGCTTGGACAAATATTTCACCTTGTTGGAAATTGCTGTTTTTAGTTAAACCTTTACCAGATTGAAGATTATAAAAAATGGAGTCGTTAGTTGAGTTCAAGTCCCCCTCTTTAAACCTTGGTTTGCTTTTAAGTGCTCCGGAAGTGTCCTTTGCGCCATAAGCTGTGATATTATGAGTTTCCTGGTCAAATATGATCTTTCCTGCTTCTAGTTGTGCAGTCTTATAAGTTGTTTTTGCATTGCCATACAAAAAGAAAGTCTTTGCCTTAAGGAGCATCACCCCAGAATCTGATGCATTGTAACTAATGACCGCGTCAATACTGTCTTTAGAAAGTTGAATCTTTTTTTTAGTCAAACTATCCGTTTGAGCAAATAAATTAGTGTGGATAGCAGAAATTAATATCATTAAAATGAGCATTTTAACAATAGAGAAGGTCTTTTTTGCGTTATTTTTATATCCTGCTAGATTCACTCCAGCAAAAATAAAGTAAAACAATGTTAAGGAACTGATTATGAAGCAAAATAGAATGATTTTAGCATTTAGTTTTAGTCTAATTGCCCTTTTTAGTAGTCTTGGTCTAAGTCTACAGGCCCAAAGCCCATCAAAATCATTAAAACGTATTGTGATTGACCCAGGTCATGGCGGTACCGATCCAGGTTCAAAAGGTAAATATTCCACCGAAGCTGCCGTCTCTTTAGCAATTGCCTCAAAATTGGAGGATTTTATCAAACAAGCTATGCCAGATGTTGAAGTGGTGATGACTAGAACAACGGATATCTACCATTCTGTTGTGGAGAAGGCTAAAATTGCCAATGCAGCAAAGGGGGACTTATTTGTTTGTATCCACACTAATTCGGCAAGAGGTAAAGCAGTAAGAGAAGTTGTTGGATATACAAAGAAAACTTATACGATAAAGAAAAAAGGTAAAAAAAGAAAAGTGACCAGAGACGTGCCTATTTACAAAACAACCTATACCCCAAGTACCGCAATAGGAACAGAAACCTATATCTACAATATTGGCAAATCTGATTTTAGAAAAGAATTGGCGAGTGAAATGGTAGATGAGGTGGTTGAACAATTAGACTCTGTCTCTTTGAAACAAATTAAAGAATACGAATCAGAAATTGATCCTACTAAAAAAATGATGGCCAGCATCTTGGCACAACAATACTTTCAAAGAGCTGCAAGTTTAGCTTTAACCATCGAAGAAGAATTTAAAGCATCTGGCAGAGTCAGCAGAGAGGCTAAACAAAGACCAACTGGTATTTGGGTTTTACAAGCGGTTGCGATGCCTGCGGTGCTTATCGAGACTGGTTTTATATCGAATCCCGAAGAGGAAGAGTATCTAAATAGTGAATTAGGACAAAATGAACTATGCGAAGCCATCACCAAGGCATTACAACGATATAAGAATTCTTTGGAGAATCAACAGAAAGCAAACGGGAATTAGGCTATTTTTTAGCTAATTTTGTACCGAAATCAAGTAATTGAATTATGCGTGTATCAAATGAAACGAAAGTAGGTGCTTTGACTGTCATTGCAGTGACCTTAATTATATTAGGATTCAATTTCTTGAAAGGCAAAACCTTCTTTAAATCAGGTACATTTGTATATGCAAAATATGCAGATACCAAGGGTTTAATTGTTTCTAACCCTGTATTTGTAAATGGATTTCAAGTTGGTACCGTTTTTGAGATCGAAAACATGCATGACAATTTATCAGAATTAGTGGTTTGTATCAAGTTGAATCAATTGTATAAGATTCCAAAAAATTCCATTGCCACCATACAAGAAAATCCCTTAGGAACAAATGCTATCAATATTATTCAAGGTACTGGTACTTCTATGATTGTGAGTGGTGATACCATTCAAACTGCACCTGCAACGAGTTTATTAGGTGACTTAATGAATGAATTATCTCCAGTTGGAGAACAGGTAAAAAATACCATTCGTTCTTTAGAACTTGTGTTGAATAATGTGAATAAAACATTGGACGATGGGAATAGACAAAATTTTAAAGTGATTCTTGAAAATCTTTCAGCAACCACGATCAATTTAAATAAATCGCTTGCGTCCATACAAGGGATGGTCAATCAACAAAATGGTTCTATTGCAAAAACAGCAGATAATTTAAACGCATTTACTGCTAATTTGAATCAGAACAACCAAAAGATAAACAATATATTATCCAATTTAGACAGCACAACCAAGTCAATCAATGATGCTGATTTAAGTAAAACAATAAACACCATCCAAGCTACATTGATTGCATTAAATTCAACCATCAATCAATTAAACAATGGCAATGGAACAGCATCTAAATTGCTGAATGACCCAGCCATGTATACTCAGCTTCAAAGTACGATTAAAAGTGTCAACACCTTAGTGGATGACATTAAAGTACATCCTAAACGCTATATCAATGTTTCTGTATTTGGCAAAAAGGACAAAAGAGCACCTCTGACTAAACCATTATCGGACACAGTGGATCATGAATAAATACCTTAGTTATATCATATTGTGCTTGGGCATTCTTGTGTCATTCAAAGCCAATAGTCAAGATACCACAACGAAAGTGAAGAACACAGGTAAGTTAATTGAGTTTTTATCTGCGGAATCTTATAATATCAAAAAAATAGATAGTCAAGATTTTCTGATTCTTGTTGGACATGTGAATATTAAACAAGGTAAAACCTTATTATTTGGAGATAGCATTATTGTCAATACCACCAAAAATACTATGGAAGGATTTGGCAAAGTGCATATCAATGATGCTGATTCTGTTCATACATATGCCGATTACTTGTTTTATGATGGCAATACAAAGAAAGCAAAATTAAGGAATCATGTAAAGTTGACCGATGGTCGTGGTACATTAACAACAGACTCATTGGATTATGATGTATCCATTAAAATTGGTGTCTATAAAAAAGGCGGAAAACTAGTCAGAAATAAGACAATTTTAAAAAGCACCGAAGGTGTTTACTATGGCATTACAAGAGATGTCATGTTCAGAAATAAAGTGTCTTTAGTTGATCCTGATATTAGCATCTTAACAGATACTTTAGAATACAATACCTATTCCCAATTGGCTAATTTTATTAGTCCCTCTAAAATCATAAGTGGTTCAAGGATTATTAAAACAAAGAATGGCAATTACAATTTAGGTTCAAAAAAAGGATATTTGTATGAAAGATCCTCTATTGACGACAGTAGTTATTTTTTCATTGCAGACGAAATGGCGATTGATGATTCACTTGGTTTAGGTGAATTTAGAGGAAATGCATTGTATCGATCCAAGGATAGTTTAAGTTTTGACTTATTGGCAAATAATATTAAAACCAATCGTAAAAAGGATATCTTATTAGCTACAGAATTGCCAATTCTGATGATCAAACAACCTAAAGATACTTTATACATTAGTGCTGATACTTTGTATAGTGGCAGGTTGAGTGATCTAAAAAGAAAAATGCCAAAAGTTCGATCAAAAGAAGCAGTGCTTCAGGATTCTAGTTTAAATAAATATTTTGAAGCCTTTCATCATGTGAAAGTTTATTCCGATTCTTTGCAAGGTGTTGCAGATAGTTTATTTTATAGTCTTGCAGATTCTACCATTCGTTTACACCATCAGCCCATTCTTTGGGTGAATCAAAATCAAATAACTGGTGATACCATATATATGCATTTGAATAATAAAAAAGCAGAACAACTTAGAATATTAAATAATGCGATGGCCATTAGTCCTGTAGACAGTACAGACTATTTTAATCAACTTAAAGGCAATTCGATGGTGGTTGATTTTTTGGATGGGAAAATACACCAAATGCAAACAAAAGGTAGCGCTGAAAATATCTATTTCGCAACCGACTATGATGAAAAATTTATTGGTGTCAATCATTCCAATGCACAAATCATTACAATCGATTTCAACAATGATGAACCAATTAAAATTGTTTTCATCAATCAATTAACCGGAAAAATGACTCCTTTATTTGAATTGCCTAATTCAGAGTTGAAATTAAATAATTTCAAGTGGCAGATTGATCTAAAGCCTTTGTCAAAATTTGATATCCTTTCTCCAAAGAGCATTAAATAACTCATCCTACTTATTAGGAAAAGATGCATTGTTTTAAATAGTTAGGAAGCGTCGTTTTTTTCAAACATAAGATATGCTTTTATAAAGCCATCAATTTCACCATCCATTACTGGGCCAACATTTCCAACCTCAAAATCTGTTCTATGGTCTTTGATCATTTTATAGGGGTGAAATACATATGATCGGATTTGACTACCCCATTCAATTTTTTTCTTGCTGGCATTGGATGCATTTAAGGCTTCTTGCTTTTTACGCATTTCTTCCTCATACAATCTACTCTTCAACATTTTCATTGCAATTTCTCTATTCTCCCCTTGTGTTCTGGATTGTTGGCATTCCACAATGATACCAGATGCGTGTTTTAATCGTACAGCAGTTTCTACTTTATTGACATTCTGGCCACCCTTTCCTCCACTTCGGTAAAACTCCCATTCAATGTCTGCAGGATTAACAACAATTTCGATGGTGTCGTCAATTAACGGATACACATAAACCGATGCAAAGCTTGTATGACGTCTTGCATTGCTATCAAAGGGTGAAATTCTTACTAAACGATGTACACCAGATTCTGCTTTTAAAAACCCATAAGCAAATGGTCCATCAAATTGAATTGTGGCAGATTTAATTCCAGCGCCATCACCTTCTTGATAATCTAATGAAGTGACTGTCCAGCCTTGTTTCTCTCCATACATCGTGTACATTCTTAAAAGCATTTCTGCCCAATCCTGACTTTCAGTACCTCCGGCACCTGGATTGATTTGTAAGATAGCTGGTAATTCGTCTTCGGGTTGATTAAGTGTACTTTTAAACTCTGCCTCTTCAATCGCAATTAATGCTTGTTCATAAGCAATTTTAGTTTCTTCTTCTGTGGCATCGCCCGCTTTCCAGAATTCAAAAAGCACCACAAAGTCTTCGACACTTGTTTCCACATGCTGGAACATGCCAGTCCAATATTCATTTAATTTAATCTCCTTCATCGTCGCGGTAGCGCGCTTGTTGTCATCCCAAAAACCTGGAGATAGAGAAAGTTGTTTATCTAATTGTATTTTTTGTAAACGGTTTTCAACGTCAAAGAAACCTCCTCAGGACACTCACTTGGTCCTTCATACGCTTAATCTGTTCAATCGTCATATGAATTTATTTTTTGTTCAATTAAAAAAGTAACTACAAACCTCATAAGCCGGATTCTGTTTCTAAACTATCATTTATCTAGCCTTAACATTACTGCTAAAGTCTTGCTGCCTACCCTGGAACTCGAACGAGTCGCTCTCAAACGTTCCTTTACATGGCATTACAGCACCCAAGGTTTACCCTATAAAACAATTACTTGTCTTATTCGTGAGCTCTTACCTCACGTTTTCACCTTTTCCTCTTGCGAGGTAGTTATTTTCTGTGGCACTTTCTCTATCCCATTGCTGAGATGCCGGCTATTGACCGGTGGGTTACCCTATGCTGTCCGGACTTTCCTTGGCAATTGCTTACCACGATAGTTCGGGATTGTAGTCGGGTCAAAGGTAGTAAATTAAAGTGGATGTGCTTAATACTCAAAAAAGACTTCTGTAGCGCCATACCCGTAGAAATCGGAGTATTGGTTGATAAAACTTTTAACCCCCTTCTTTACTTTTAATAAATCGTGGACTTCATTTTTAAGTTTCCCAGATCCTACACCGTGGATAATGATCATTGAAGGCAAATGATTTAATTGCGCTAACTCAAACCATTTCTCAAAAGCCTCCAATTGAAAATGGATGATTTCGGCATTGGTCAAATGACTATGTCGATCCATTAGTTTTTCGATATGAAGATCCACTACTGATCTAGCTGCAGGAATATGTTCTTTGATTTTAGAGGCATCGTATACTTTGTAACCTGCATTTCTTAAAATATCAATTGCAATATGATTGTCTTCGACTTTATCTGGATAAGTATGAAACAACTCATAATCCAAACTCACTTTATTGTCTTCTTTTAAGGTTTCAATTTTTTGGAAGATTTGTTTTGGCTTAATTTTTACAATGGACTCAAAGTGTTCTGCTTTTTTCTTATGTTGTTCAGTTAAAGAAAAATCAAATGAAAATTGAGGACTATCATTCACCGTAGCAAATGGGATATCATGAATATAAAAATCGGTAAAAGGGGCAATCGTAGATGCAATAGAAAAATCAACTTCACCTAAGGCCGATTGTTCATACACAAAATTATATTCAATCCTCGTTTTGTTAGATAAGAAAATTTTAAGCGTCTCAACAACTTCATCATTAAAATCGTCTAAGCTAAACTTTGGTATTAAATTCAACCATACTCCGGCATCCTCTTTACTGGCGTTCTTTTGAATTTTTTCTTTAGGAATTTGATCTACAAAAAGCTTTTGAGGTGCTTTTTTTTCTGGAAATAATTTCTTCTCCGTAAATCGTTTAAAATAAGGAAAGTCTATTTGATCCATATAAGCTGGAAACTTAACCCCACGAACTTCAATCATCACCATTTCATTGTTCATGATCTCAATGATATGCCCTTCCTCATTGCTATGTAGCACCAAAATTTCATCCCCTACTTGATACTTCATCGATTATTTTTTTGCTAAAAGACTATGCTTTTTTGAATACAAAGTGTAAATCACCAAGCCAATCAACATCCATACGAAGAACCACAACCAGCTTACTGGAGGTATCTCAATCATTAAGTATAAACAACACATTGCACCAATGATTGGTATAATTGAATATTTTCTTAGAAAACTCAAAATAGCCACCACAATAAAAATGAATGTAAATACTAGGAATAAAACTTCTTGATAGCCTTCGTTGCCAGCTTCCTTAAATGCATTTAAAATTCTATGTTGACCAAAATATAAAAAAATCAAGGCCAATGCAGGTATGATATATTGTCCATTAATGTATGGTAATCTAAATGCCTGACCTTTTATTGAAGGAGACAATCTAGGCAATACCAATACCCCAAAACAAACTAATACAAAAGCAAACAAGGTTCCTATACTTGTTAAATCCGTCATTCTAGAAATGGACATAAACATAGCGGGTACCCCTACGAATATACCGGTAATGATAGTCGCAAAACCTGGTGTACCATATTTTGGATGTACTTCCGAAAACTTCTTAGGCAATAAACCATCACGGCTCATACTCATCCAAATTCTTGGTTGTCCTAATTGGAATACTAAGAGTACACTTGTTGTAGCTACAACTGCACTGATTGATATAATATACCCAATTTTATGCATCCCAATTCTTTCAAATACAAATGCCAAAGGATCATCTACTTTTAATTCAGTGTAGTTGACCATCCCTGTTAAAACCAATGCAATAAGAATATACAATACGGTACAAATTAATAAGGAATAGATCATCCCTCTTGGCATATCCCTTTGTGGATTTTTACATTCTTCTGCTGTAGTGGAAATAGCATCAAAACCAATATAGGCATAAAATACAGCAGATACACCTGCTAAGACACCCTTAAATCCATTTGGCATAAATGGTGCCCAGTTTGCCGTATCTACATAAAAGAAGCCAAGTACAATCACCATTAAAATAATGGCAATTTTAAAAATCACCATGAGGTTCGTGCTCTTTTTACTTTCTTTAATACCTCTATAGACTAACATGGTGATTAATACAACAATTACAAATGCAGGTATATTTAAAATGATCCTTGTTTGACCAATCATAGGTGCATTGGTAATGGCATCATACCCGATTCTAGCAAGTTTACTAAAGGTAGCTGGTGTACCTCCAGCAGCCAAATGTTGCATCGCTTCCTCATAACCTTGTTGTGCCGTTTCAAAATTAGTAGACAACCAACCTGGTAAATGAATATGGAATCCTTCTAATAAATTAATAAAATAACCACTCCAACTAATCGCTACTACGATATTTCCAATGGCATATTCTAATATCAATGCCCATCCAATAATCCAAGCAATCAACTCACCAAATGTCACATATGCATAGGTGTAAGCACTTCCAGCAATGGGCACACGACTTGCAAATTCTGCATAACAAAGTGCACTAAAACCACAAGTTACAGCTGTGATCACAAATAAGATAGAGATACCAGGTCCGCCATGAAAAGCAGCAGTACCAATGGTTGAAAAAATACCTGCACCTACCACTGCTGCAATACCCATTAAAGTAAGGTCACGAACGCCTAATTCTTTTTTTAATCCACTAGTGCTATGTCCATCCACTAAACCTGCTTCGGCATCTTGTACAATTTTATCAATTGATTTCTTTCTAAATAAAGACATATAATTATTGGATTCTGTTCATTAAATAATTTGCCAAATCGATCAGTGGTTTTTTCCTTGCTTCAACCACTGCAATAGATTCTAAATGTGCCAAAGCCTCTTGCATGTATTTTTGTTTTAAATCGGCAGCCCATGCATCCACTTTACAAGCTTTAAAAATAGCCAACACTTGTTCTACTTTATCTGCAGCATCTGATGCCAATAAAGCATTTAATGTATTCAGTTGTTCAGGGTTAGCAGTTTCTAAAGCACGGATTAAAAGGAAGGTTTTTTTGTTTTGTTTAATGTCACCTCCAGCATCTTTTCCAAATACAGTTGCATCCCCAAATGCATCTAAATAATCATCTTGAATTTGAAATGCAATGCCTAATTTTTTTCCAAACTCATATAAATGAGAACAGTTGTGTTCGCCCGCACCTCCAATGATGGCACCCATTTGTAAACTCGCTGCTAAAAGTACAGAAGTCTTTAAAGTAATCATGTGGATATATTCATCCATTGATACGGTTGCTCTTTTTGCATAATCCATATCCAATTGTTGCCCTTCACAAACTTCTCTTGCTGTTTGATTAAAGAGCCCAAGAATTTTTGACAGGTGATTGGATTGAATAGGTTGTATGTATTCATAGGCTCTAATGACCATAATATCTCCTACCAATAAAGCGGTATTCGAATCATATTTTGTATGAACAGTTGGCTGGCCTCTTCTTAAATTGGCTTCGTCCATCATGTCATCATGCACTAAAGAGAAATTATGAAATAACTCAACTGCTTTAGCTGCTAAAAATGCATCTGGATGTAGGTCACTAAATAATTCATTGCCTAATAAGCATAAAACTGGACGGATTCGTTTACCGCCAATTTTTAAAAAATATTCACTCGGCTCATACAATGAAGCCGGTTCTGCAGGAAAATGTGTTGTATCGAAATCTTGATTAAATTTTTCGATCAGTTCTTGAAAAGGATGCATGTTACAAACTTACTCAAATTTTACCATTTTTTAAACAGTTGTTTGTACCTTGATTACTAAATTTGTAACATTCAAACAGATCATATTATGCGAATAATCCCTATTTTACTTATTGCAATTTCAGGTCTTTTTAGTTCACAGACAATAGCGCAAGCTTTTAGTTTAGAACCAGCACAAAAATCTGGCCCATTTAACACTGGCTATAAAAAAGCGATTGGAGTTAAAATGTACCCAAGCGCCATCTCTTATAAATCTTTCCTTACAGACACTAAAGCATTCGAGGTTTTAGGTTATTTCACATTAGATGGCTTTAGAACTACCGTCATGATAGAGAAATACAATGCCTTCGCCAACACAGAACAATTAAGTTGGTATATCGGATATGGAGGTCACATAGGTATTTGGAGCGAAGAATGGAAAAAGAATAACCCTACACACAAGGCAGGTATCGCATTAGGCGTAGATGGTATATTAGGATTGGATTACAAGGTAAAAAATGCGCCGTTGAACCTAAGTATTGACTGGCAACCTTCTTTTAATTTTGTTGGGTCTAGTTATTTTGAAAGTGGATGGGCTGGATTAGGCATCCGCTACACCCTTAAATAAGGTTTTTACAAAAGCGACTTTATCAAACAAAATCAAGTCGTCTAGTTGCTCTCCAACACCAATATATTTTACGGGTATTTTACACTGATGTGCAATAGCTAATAATACCCCTCCTTTTGCTGTACCATCCAATTTAGTAATGGCAAGGGCCGTTACATTAGTCACAGCCATGAACTGTTTTGCTTGTTCTAAGGCATTCTGACCTGTTGAGCCATCTAAAACTAGAAGCACTTCATGCGGTGCAGCTGGAATTTGTTTTTGAATGACACGGTTGATTTTATTCAATTCGTCCATCAAATGGGCTTTATTATGTAAACGTCCGGCAGTATCTATAAAAACAATATCAGATTTTCTGGCAATCGCGGACTGAACTGTATCAAAAGCCACAGAACTTGGGTCAGCACCCATATTTTGTTTGACTATAGGCACCCCAACTCTTTCACTCCAAATAGTCAATTGATCTACTGCAGCAGCCCTAAAAGTATCTGCAGCACCTAGTAAGACCTCGTTCCCAGCAGCTTTAAAATGATGCGCTAATTTGCCTATGGTGGTCGTCTTACCCACGCCATTCACCCCAACGACAAGCGTTATAAATGGTTTTTTTGTTGCAGGTACTTGAAAACCAGCGAGATCTTGTGGTGTATCTATTAATAAATTTGCAATTTCGTCGTGTAAGATTTGGTTTAACTCAGAGGTAGATACATACTTATCCTTCTTTACCCTATCTTGAATGCGTTCAATAATGGCTAAAGTAGTATCCACGCCTACATCGGCCCCAATTAAGGCTTCTTCTAATTGATCTAAGACATCCTCATCAACCGATGTCTTTCCTACAATCACTTTAGAAATTCGTTCAAAAAAGCCTTGTTTGGTCTTTTCCAAGCCTTGATCTAATGATTCTTGTTCCTTCTTCCCAAATAGTTTTCCTAAAAAGCTCATAGATGTAAAATTAACATAAAAAAACCTTCATTATTGCTAATGAAGGTTTGGAATCTTATTGATCAAAGATATCAATAGCAGTAATTATTTAGCTGCTAAAAATTCTTTTACATTGTCTTTATAAACGATAGACTCTTTAAAAGTATACGCACCTGTTTTAGGGCTACGTACTGCTTTAATTACTTTAGTCCAGTTTTTTGCTTCAGCAGAAGCCTTAAGATCCTTGATTTTCGCGTTTTTAGAAGCTGCTTTTGCCATGATTATTTAATTTCTTTGTGTACAGTTACTTTTTTCAAAATTGGATTATACTTTTTGAACTCCATACGATCTGGAGTATTCTTTTTGTTCTTAGTTGTAATATAACGACTAGTTCCTGGTAAACCAGTAGTCTTGTGCTCTGTGCACTCTAATATTACTTGAACTCTGTTGCCTTTACGTGCCATGATGGTATATTATAAGTTATACTTAATGATGATTTACTTAGATTTTGGTGCCAGCGGCTCTTAAATCTTTTACGACTGCTGCTAAACCATTTTTATCAATAGTTCTTAAAGCATCAGCAGATACTTTTAAAGTGATCCAACGATCTTCTTCAACAAAGTAGAAACGCTTCTTTTGTAAGTTCGGAAGAAAACGACGCTTTGTTTTAATATTAGAATGCGATACACTGTTTCCAGTCATCGGCTTCTTTCCAGTTATCTGACATACTCTAGCCATGAGAAATAATTTTTTACGGACGGCAAAGGTAAGTAATTATACCTTACAGTCCCATTTTTTTAATGTTTTTTTCTATCAAACGAAGAAAAAAGGTCTTTTATTGCTAAAATGTTGATTTTTAACCCCTTTTAATCCCTAAGAATAGTATTCTGCTCTTAATTCTTGGACTCTTTTATCTTCCATATACTCGTCAAAGGTCATTAGTCGGTCGATGATTCCTTTAGGCGTTAATTCTATCACACGGTTGGCCACAGTTTGCATGAAAGTGTGGTCATGTGATGTCATTAATACAATTCCAGGGAAATTCTGACAGCCTTCGTTAAAGCTTTGGATACTCTCCAAATCCAAGTGGTTGGTTGGTTGATCCAAGATGGTCACATTGGGGTTCTGCAACATCATTTTAGAAACCATACAACGAACTTTCTCTCCTCCACTTAACACATCCGATTTCTTCATGACATCATCACCACTGAATAACATTTTCCCCAAAAATCCACGGATAAATGGTTCGTCTGCATCGGTCACATGAGATGGCACAAATTGTCTTAACCAGTCCATCAAGGTCAATGGCTTAACAAAATCCTCGTTATGCTCCATTGGTAAATAGGCTTTAGTAATAGTTGTACCCCATTCATACGTACCACTATCGGCTTGACCTACTCCATTGATGATCTCAAAAAAATAAGTAATCGCTAAAGCATCCTTACTTAAAAAAGCAATCTTATCATTTTTACTTACAGAGAAAGTTACATCTTTAAACAAGACACGACCGTCAACTGATTTTTGTAATTTTTCTACATTTAAAATTTGGTTACCCACTTCGCGCAATGGCTGAAAGATAATGCCAGGGTACTTTCTATTGGATGGCTCAATTTCTTCGATCGTTAATTTCTCTAAAGCTTTTTTACGAGAAGTGGCTTGTTTACTCTTACTTGCATTCGCAGAGAAACGGGCAATGAAGTCCAATAATGCAGCTCGTTTATCTTCGTTCTTTTTATTCTTATCAGACATCTGACGCGCCATCAATTGAGAAGACTCATACCAGAATGAATAGTTACCAGTAAAGGTTTTAATTTTTGAACGATCCACATCCGATACATGCGTACACACTGTATCTAAAAAGTGACGATCGTGACTTACCACCAATACAATGTTTTCGTAGTCTGCTAAAAAGTTTTCCAACCAACCAATCGTTTCAATATCTAATCCGTTGGTAGGCTCATCCAATAATAAGATGTCTGGATTACCAAACAAAGACTGCGCCAACAACACACGCAATTTATAATTACTAGGAATGTCTTTCATGAGTGATTGATGCATGTCTTCTTTCACGCCTAAATCGCTCAATAAACTCGCAGCATTGCTCTCCGCTTCATATCCACCCATCTCTCCAAATTCTCCTTCTAATTCACCTGCTCTTAAACCATCTGCTTCTGTAAAATCTTCTTTCGCATACAAAGCATCCTTCTCGTGCATCACTTCCCACATACGTTTGTGCCCTTGCATCACTGTGTTTAATACCGTTTGTTCATCAAACTCAAACTGATTCTGCTTTAAGAACGACATCCTTTCACCAGGCGTGATTTCAACAGATCCTTTGTTCGGTTCTATTTCACCACTTAATATTTTTAAGAATGTAGACTTACCAGCTCCGTTGGCCCCAATAATGCCATAACAATTTCCTTTTGTGAAGCTAATATTGACTTCATCAAATAAGACTCTTTTTCCGTAAGCCAATGTGACGTTTCTTGCACTAATCATTTTTCAACTGTTTTTGAAGCTGCAAAGTTAAGTTATTTCCACTTACCAATTGGATCTAGCATGTGCCGATGTGGACAAAGGCTCAAATGCTTGATTGATATATTTATAATGCGCTGTAATCGCAATCATTGCGGCATTGTCGGTACAATATTGAAAAGCGGGTAGATAGGTCTTAACACCCAATTTATGACCTAAAGCTTCGATACCGTTTCGAACGCCCGAATTAGCGCTAACCCCGCCAGCAATACAAACATGTTTGATGCCCGTTTGCTGAATGGCTTTCTTTAATTTATGTAAAAGGATTTCTACAATCGTATATTGTACCGATGCACATAAATCATTCAAATTGGCTTCAATAAAACCAGGTTCTTGTTTTTGTAAAAAATACAAAACACTCGTTTTTAATCCACTAAAAGAATAATTTAAATCGGGCACCATTGGCTTAGCAAATTCAAATGCTTTTGGATTTCCTAATTGGGCTAATTTATCCAACACTGGGCCGCCAGGATAAGGCAAGCCTAAAAGTTTAGAAATTTTATCAAAAGCCTCACCAGCAGCATCATCAATGGTTTGACCAATGATGATTAAGTCGGATGGACTATTGCATTGTACAATTTGAGTATGTCCACCACTTACAGTTAAACATAAAAATGGAAAACTTGGGCGAGGATCATCAATTAAATTAGCCAACACATGTGCTTGCATATGGTGCACGGCAATCAAAGGTTTTTGTAAACTCAATGCCAAGGATTTTGCAAACTGTGCACCCACCAATAAACTTCCAATAAGACCAGGTGCTTGCGTAAAGGCAATGGCATCAAGGGATGCCAACCGAGCATGATGTGTGAGATCTGGGAATGCTTTTTTTAAAGCCTCTTCCACTACTGGAACAATATTTTCCATATGTGCACGACTTGCCAATTCAGGCACCACTCCACCGTATTTTTCATGCACCAATTGATTGGCAATAAAATTGGAATGGATTTGACCATCAATGATGACTGAGGCTGCCGTTTCATCACAAGACGACTCTATCGCTAAAATGGTAATTGGGTTTGACACCCGGCAAAGGTAAAGCTAAAATAGATATATTTATTTCGATCTTATCGCTTCTACAGGATTCATTCTCGCCGCAATTCTTGCTGGAATAATACCAGAAATAACCCCTAAAACTATACATAAACTAAGCGCCATAAAAATAATATTTGGAGCAATCGTAATTGGGAAAGGTAGCACGGAACTTAATGCTAAAGTCAATAACCAAACCAAGAATAAACCAACCAATCCGCCTACAATACATAAGAAAGCACTCTCTAAAAGAAATTCGTATAAAATAGTAGAACTCTTTGCACCAATCGCTTTTTTCAAACCAATCTGGCTCGTTCTTTCTCTTACGGTTACAAACATAATATTGGCTACACCAAAAGCACCAACTAATAAAGACAATCCCGCAATCGCCCATCCACCTTGGTTTACAGAGCCAAAGAAGCCTTCCACCTGATCCTTAAACTGCGCCACATCGTTACAAGTAAAATTATCTTCTTGTGTTGGACTTAGTTTTCTTAATTGACGCATCACACCAGTCAATTCTTCTTGCAATGCTTTAGAAGTGATGCCAGGTTTTGCCTGCACCATAATATAAGGATTGTAATTATCTGGATTGTACACAGAAGCAAAATGATTGTAGGTAAATAAGCAAGTTCTATCATAATCAAATCCGCCAATGATACTACTACCCTGCTTTTCAATAATACCAATGACCATTAATTTACGACCATTGAAAGACACCACTTTACCCAATCCTTTCTCTGCCTTACCAAACAATTCTTCAGAAACTTTATAACCAATTACCCCTACTGGAATGCCTCTTTGAAAATCAGATTCAGAGAAAAAACGACCAAAACTGATGTTAAAAGCTTGAATGTCTTTAAATTCTTCGGTAACACCATATATATTAATTCCTTTTAATATATTCTCTTCATAAGTGAATGTAGCATTGGTAGAAACAAAAAATGCGGTATTTGCTGCCAAACTACTTTTCTTCTTGACCATATCCATTTCGGTCATCTTCATGGATGGCCTTTTGACAAATTTCCACCATGGATAGTCAGGCCCACCGGCATAATCCCACTTGTCTATATAAATGGTATTGCTACCGAAACTAGATAAGTCACTTTTTACTTTAGATTTTAAGCTATCGATTGTTGCCAAAACGCCTATAATACAAAAAATACCAATGGTGATACCAAACAAGGAAAGAAAGGTTCTTAGCTTATTCACTTTTAGCTCTTGAAGGGCCATTTTAAAGCTGTTCCAAAGGATACTTAAAACTTTAATCATGTGGTAAAATTAGGACATTCATTTGACTGACCCTAAATAATTGAAGGACGGTTGATAAAAGGGCTGAATTAACCATTAGGCCGATGAGCTGTTTGTAGAAGAAAATTGTCTATTGTCTTAAAAATAAACAACATAGAACGAATCCTATCTATTTGATTCGTATTTTTGCGGAGATTTTTAAAATCATCTACTATGACTTTCAAACAAATGTTTACCTCTTCCGTTGGAAAAAAATTGGTAATGGGATTCACAGGTATTTTCTTAATTCTTTTTTTAATTGTACATGCTGGACTAAATGCAACCATCTGGGCGAATGATGGTGGATTAATGTTCAATAAAGCTGGACATTTTATGGGAAGCAATGCAGTACCAAGAATCTTAGAAATTGGATTGTTTCTTGGCATCTTTTTACATATTTATCAAGGTTATTTATTGACCCTTGAAAATAAAAGTAAAAGAGCAGTAGGTTACGCAGTGAGCTATGACAAAGGCAGTAAGTGGTATAGCAGAAGCATGGCCATATTGGGTACACTGATCCTTTTGTTTTTAATTGCCCACATTTATCATTTTTGGACACCAAGTAGACTAGGCGGAATTGGTGCAATTAAGCCATTAGGCGAGGTTGAACACAACGGCGTGCTCTTACACAATTTATATGCAGAAATGGATTTGGTTTTCACTAACCCTTATATTGTTGTATTATATGTATTAGCCTGCGGATCTTTAGGCTATCACTTAGCACATGGATTTCAAAGTGCATTTAAAACAATTGGTGTGCACAATAAAAAGTACCACGCTTTGTTAACTAGCATTGGTTATGGTTTTGCCATTTTTATTCCATTGCTTTTTGCAATGATGCCAATTAGCTTTTATTTTAATTGGATTAAATAATTCAATTCAACCAACACAATTTTCATTAACTGATTGATAAAAGATTAAATATGATAGACGCTAAAATTCCAAAAGGTGATCTTGATGATAAATGGGTAGATTATAAAGGCCATTGTAAATTGGTCAACCCAGCTAATAAAAGAAAAATGGAAGTGATTGTAGTGGGTACCGGCTTAGCTGGTGCTTCTGCTGCTGCTACTTTAGGTGAGATGGGCTACAAAGTGAAAGCATTTTGTTTTCAGGATTCACCTCGTCGTGCGCACTCTATTGCAGCACAAGGTGGTATCAATGCCGCTAAAAACTATCAGAATGATGGTGATAGCGTATTTAGATTATTTTATGATACAATCAAAGGTGGTGATTATCGTGCTCGTGAAGCCAATGTACATCGCTTGGCAGAAGTCTCTACTAATATTATTGATCAATGTGTTGCACAAGGTGTGCCATTTGCACGTGAATATGGTGGCTTATTGAGCAACCGTTCTTTTGGTGGAACACAAGTACAAAGAACTTTCTATGCTGCTGGTCAAACAGGTCAACAATTATTAATTGGTGCCTACCAAGCTTTGGAGCGTCAAGTGGCATTAGGTAATGTGCAAATGTTTGCTCGTCACGAAATGTTAGATGTAGTAAAAGTGGACGGGAAAGCAAAAGGAATCATAGCACGAAATTTAGTAACAGGTGAATTAGAAAGACATTTTGGATATGCAGTATTATTATGTACTGGTGGATATGGTAATGTATATTATTTATCTACCAATGCAATGGGTTCAAATGTAACAGCTGCTTGGAAAGCGCATAAGCAAGGTGCTTATTTTGCCAACCCTTGTTTCACTCAGATCCACCCTACTTGTATTCCAGTAAGTGGTGACCACCAATCTAAATTGACTTTGATGTCAGAGTCATTAAGAAATGATGGTCGTATTTGGGTTCCAAAAAAATTAGGGGAAACAAGAAAAGCAAATGATATTCCAGAAGAAGAACGAGATTATTATTTAGAGCGCAGGTATCCAGCATTTGGAAATCTAGTGCCACGAGACGTGGCGTCTCGTGCTGCAAAAGAAAGATGTGATGCAGGTTATGGTGTTGGTACTTCCAAGCAAGCCGTGTATTTAGATTATGCTGCTGCGATTGAACGATATGGTAAAACAGAAGTAAGTAAAACTGGCTTAAGCAATGTAAGCCACGAAGAAATCATTGCTTTAGGTAAAGAAGTCGTGAAAGAAAAATACGGTAACTTATTTGATATGTACGCAAAGATCACAGGAGAAAATCCTTACGAAGTGCCTATGCGTATTTATCCTGCGGTACACTATACCATGGGTGGTTTATGGGTAGATTATGAATTACAAACTTCGGTTCCAGGATTATATGCATTAGGTGAAGCCAACTTTAGTGACCACGGTGCAAATCGTTTAGGTGCGAGTGCGTTGATGCAAGGTTTAGCGGATGGTTATTTTGTAATTCCTTATACATTAGGAAACAATTTAGCAGACGAGATTTACAATGCACCTATCCCAACTACACACCAAGCATTTGTGGATGCAGAAAAAATTGTAGCAGATAGAATTGCCACTTTAAAAAACATCAACGGAACTCAAACAGTTGAAAGCTTCCATAAGCGTTTAGGTAAAATTATCTGGAACGAATGTGGTATGTCAAGAACAGCTGCTGGTTTAAAGCAAGCCATAGCAGATGTACAAGCATTGAAAAAAGAATTTTGGTCTGATGTTAGAATCCCTGGAGAGATCAACGAATACAATCCTGAATTGGATAAAGCCAACCGTGTTGCAGACTTTATTGAACTAGGAGAATTAATGTGTGTAGATGCACTTGCTAGAGAAGAAAGTTGCGGTGGTCACTTTAGAGAAGAATTCCAAACCCCAGAAGGAGAAGCTTTAAGAGACGATGAAAACTTTATGTATGTTGCTGCATGGGAATTGAAAAATGAACATGAGTGGTCCTTACACAAAGAGG
>CAINOI010000049.1 GCA_903851465.1 uncultured Bacteroidota bacterium | reverse complement strand
TGGAATAGCAATATTTTCAACTGGGCTAAAAAATTTGAAACATGGGACTATTCAGATAGGAATATTATAAAGTTTGAAGAACTTGGAGCCCCAAAAGTAAAACTTCTTAACATCGGCTATCAACCAGAACTCAGACGAATTGTAAAATCAGACACTCAAGAAATTGATGTGCTTTTTTACGGATCCATAAATGATAGGCGAAGGAAAATAATTGATGAGTTGTCAAAATCAGGAGCAAAAGTAAAGGCTGTATTTGGCATTTACGGGAAAGATCGTGATGAACTAATAAGCAAGTCTAAAATTGTTCTTAATCTTCATCACTACAAGTCTGAAATATTTGAAATTGTTCGAGTTTTTTATCTTCTTACGAATTCGAAGGCAGTTGTTGGCGAAGTCAACGCCACAACCTCTGTTGATAACCACATCAAAAGCGGTATATTGCCAGCAAAATATGAGGGGCTAGTTTCTACCTGCCTTGAATTACTGTCAAGCCCATCAAAAATTAAGATATTAGAAGAGATTGCGCATAATTCAATTATTCAATTTCCACAAAAAATATTCACATCAAAGTTGCTTGATTCATAAATACCAAATTAGCAAAACCCAAGTCGAGACTCGCCAACTAAAAAAATATATGAAGAGCAATATTTATGCAACAAGCAACAAACAACAAACAACTAATAGCAAATGCGACAAAGCTTCAGCAAAATGGGCAATCACAGCAAGCTAAAGAAATTTGTCAAATAGTTTTAAATAAAAAACCTAACGATGTTGAAGCTCTGAATCTACTTGCTGTAATCTACGCCATAGAAAATGAACTTGTGTTGGCTCTTGAGATCTTCAATAAAGCTTCCAAGCTTAATCCTGTAGATGCACAAATTTTATTCAATAAATCAAATGTACTGAGTCAATTAAAAAATTATACGGAAGCATTGCTTACAGTTGACAAAGCACTTCTTCTAAATAAGAACAATTCCGAAGGCTTTCGAATTCGAGGAGAAATTCTCCGATCCATGGGTCGTATTGATGAATCCATATTAACTTATCAACAAGCCATCCAGATAGATTTAAACAATTCAGATTTATATAATGATTTAGGCATTCTTTTCAAAAATAAGTCCGAACTAAATCAATCATTAAATAACTTCAACTGGGCCATAAAACTGAGGCCCAACTTCGCAGAAGCTCACAAGAATAAAGGCAACGTTCTCCACGAATTGGGTTTTTTATACGAATCTCAGTTGAGCTACAAAGCAGCTCTACAGCTGAATGTGAACTATAAACTTCTTTTAGGAACATATTTACATACCAAGATGCAGTTATGTTTGTGGGACGATTTTACAAATGACTTAATAATCTATAAATCAAAAATCATTCAAAATGAAAATGTTTCAAAACCTTTTGATGGACTAAGCCTCATTGATGATCCGTCGCTTCACAAATCAATAGCTGAAACATATATCAAAGAGCTATATCCTGCCAACTCGACTCTTGGTCCAATTCTCTCAAATAAAATCTGCGATAAATTAACAATTGCTTATTTTTCAGCTGACTTTAATGAACATGCTGTGTCTTTTCTGACGGCTGAACTATTTGAGTTGCACAACAAAAAAAAGTTTAATTTAATTGGATTTTCAACAACAAATTTAAGTAGCAACGCAACAACGGGTCGAATTTTCAATTCGTTCGACCAGCTGATTGATGTTTCCGAAAAGTCCGATGTTGAAGTTGCCTCGATGGCAAGATCACTTAATGTGGATATTGCCATTGACTTAGGTGGACACACAGGCAACAACAGATTCGGCATTTTTGCTTACCGTGCTGCACCGATCCAAATGAGTTACCTAGGCTATCTGGGAACTAGTGGCGCCGAGTATATTGACTACATAGTTGCGGATCCAATTCTTATTCCTTCGTCAAGCCAAGATTTTTATACAGAAAAAATCATTTACCTACCCCACTACC
>CAINOI010000048.1 GCA_903851465.1 uncultured Bacteroidota bacterium | reverse complement strand
CAGGGTGTGAAGATCAATGATAAGCATATCGAAGTGATTGTTCGTCAGATGATGAAGAAGGTAGAGATTGTAGATGCTGGAGATACTAAGTTCTTAGAAGAAGATTTAGAAGATCGTTTTGACTTTATCGAAGAGAATGATCGTATTTATGATAAGAAAGTAGTTACTGATGGTGGTGAAAGTGCTAAATTCAAGCCTGGTCAAATTGTAACTGTTCGTGAATTAAGAGAAGAGAATTCTATCTTAAAGCGCGCAGACAAGAAAGTAGTAGAAGTGCGCGACGCGAAACCTGCTACAGCTCGTCCAGTCTTATTAGGTATCACTAAAGCATCATTGGGTGTACAAAGCTGGATCTCAGCTGCGTCATTCCAAGAGACTACAAAAGTATTGAGTCAGGCTGCTATTCAAGGCAAGGTTGATTTAATGCTTGGATTGAAAGAGAACGTAATTACAGGTCACTTAATTCCTGCAGGTACTGGTCAAAAAGAATTCGAGAAATTGATCGTAGGAAGTAAGGAAGAATATGAAGTGTTGGCTACAACTCGTGAGGCGATGAGCTTCGATGAGGAAGAATAAGCACTTTAATTGATTTTGTTAAAAAGCAGGAAATAGTACTATTTCCTGCTTTTTTTATGCAGTAAATAAAAGGTAGATTTATTTATTTTACTTATTTTTATAGGGTAGGGCGACCTGCCTACAATCAAATAAATTATAAATCAAAATGAAGTCGACTAATTGGGTGATTAATGGTGTTTTAGCTTTGGCAATTATTACTTTGTATGTATTGCATTTTAGTGGTGGTGCTGCTACAAGCAAGCAAGCGACTATGCAAGCAGCAGGTGGAACCAAAGTAGCTTATTTTGAAATTGATTCTATTCAAAATAACTATATCTTTTTTAAAGATGTGAAAGATGCATTGCAACTAAAAGACATGGAAAATGCAAAGCAACTAACTGCCCTTAAAAATGCATTTTCTGCTAAGTACCAAGATCTTCAAAAGAATGGTCAGTATTTGTCTCAAGGAGAAGTTGTTGCAAGACAACAAGAGTTACAACAATTAGAAAAGAACTATGCAAATACAGAGCAACAATTGTCTCAAGCTTTACAAGAGGAGAGTTATAGAAAATTACAAGAAGTAAAGAAGAAAATAGAAGCTTTTATTTTAAAGTACAATAAAGACAAGCAATTTGCTTATGTGTTTTCTAGCAATGCAGACTTGATGTATTACAAAGACACCACTTACGATATCACTTTAGATATTGTAAAAGGGCTTAACGCGGAATACAAAAAATAATCAATGACAATCCCGTTACCCAACGGGATTTTTTTTAACTTATAGCTAAAGACTATGTCAGAAACAAAAACTGAATTTAAACCAAGTTTATCTGCATTTGATGCAACGATGATTGTTGCAGGAAGTATGATTGGTTCGGGAATATTTATTGTGAGTGCAGACATTACCAGAAATGTGGGCTCTGCTGGATGGCTAGTGGCTGTATGGTTACTAACAGGATTCATGACTTTAACTGCTGCATTAAGTTATGGCGAGTTGAGTGCCATGTTTCCTAAAGCAGGTGGTCAGTATGTTTACCTAAAAGAATCTTATAATCCTTTGTTAGGATTTTTATATGGGTGGAGTTTCTTCTCTGTGATTCAAACAGGCACCATTGCAGCAGTGGGTGTAGCTTTTAGTAAATTCGCAGGTTACTTTTTCCCTGCCTTAGAAATGACAGATGCAAATATTTTAATGCATATTG
>CAINOI010000047.1 GCA_903851465.1 uncultured Bacteroidota bacterium | reverse complement strand
TTATACTATTCTTGGGTAGAAAACTCCATATCGTCACTATCAAGTAATTCTCGTTCAATTTCTTCCATTTGAACGATATCCCAGGCTTCTGTTTCGGTAGGCGTTAAGTTCATCACTTCGCCAAATTCAGTCAAATCTAGGCCGTTTTGTAAGTCATCTGACAAGCAACATAGTACAAAACTGGTATTATTGTCATAAAACACTTCTTGGTGTTGGGCCAAAAGTTCCATAATGCTTAAATCCCAGTCTTTTACAGCGCTTAGGTTCAAAACCAAGTTTTTAGGGCTCGTTAAGCCTAAATTTTTGATCAAATCATTCAATTCTGGCACGAGATTTGAACTAAGACTAGGGTCGAGCAGGCTTAAAACGGTGAATTTCTCTTTTGTATCAATTTTATAGTGCATAATCACATACTTTAGGGTAAAATTATTCGTTTATCTAATAACAGCTCGAATAAATTATATGGATAACAATTTTTCAACACAAGTTAAGGAAATCATCTCTTATAGCAGAGAAGAGGCATTAAGATTAGGCAATGATTTTATTGGCGCGGAACACCTTATGTTAGGTTTGATTCGTGATCAAGAAAATACGGCCATCAAAGTCTTAAGACAATTGAATGTCAATTTGGGAGAATTAAGAAAAGAGATTGAACTTGCCGTTAAGGATAAGTCAGGCAAGAATATTGCCAATATCAACAGTCTTCCTTTGACAAAGCAAGCAGAAAAAGTCATCCGCGTGACTGTTTTAGAAGCCAAAGCTTTGAAAAGCCCAATGGTTGAAACAGAGCATTTATTATTAAGTATTTTAAAGAACAAGGAGAATATTGCTACCCAAATTTTAAATCAATTTGATGTAGATTATGATTTATTCCGCAATGAATTAGGCATGGTAGGTTCTTCACCATCTGCGCCTTCAAATCCAAGTTCCGAATACCAAGAAGAAGGGGATGATGATTTTGAAGATGAAAAAGGCAGAGGAGGTTTTGGAGGAGGTACAAAATCTAAGCCTACCTCAACAAGTAAATCTAAAACCCCAGTGTTAGATAATTTTGGTAGAGACATTACAAAGTTAGCTGAGCAAGATGGCTTAGATCCAATTGTTGGAAGGGATGCCGAGATTGAAAGAGTCAGTCAAATTTTAAGTCGTCGGAAAAAGAACAACCCCATTTTAATTGGCGAGCCAGGGGTGGGTAAGACGGCAATCGTAGAAGGGCTTGCATTAAGAATTGTACAACGAAAAGTAAGTCGTGTTTTATTTGATAAAAGAGTAATCTCTTTAGATTTAGCTGCTTTAGTGGCTGGTACTAAATATCGTGGCCAATTTGAAGAGCGTATGAAAGCGATCATGAACGAATTGGAGAAAAACAGAGATGTGATTTTATTCATTGACGAAATTCATACGATTGTTGGTGCTGGTGGTGCAAGCGGTTCATTAGATGCTTCTAATATCTTTAAGCCAGCTTTGGCTAGAGGTGAATTGCAATGTATTGGTGCTTCTACATTAGACGAGTATAGAATGCATATCGAAAAAGATGGTGCATTGGATCGTCGTTTCCAAAAAGTGATTATCGAACCACCTAGTGTGGCAGATACAATTACTATTTTGAACAATATCAAATCTAAATACGAAGACTATCATAGTGTGATCTATGATCAAGAAGCAATAGAGGCTTGTGTAAAATTGAGTGATCGTTATATGACAGATCGTTTACTTCCAGACAAGGCGATTGACGTATTGGATGAAGTGGGTGCAAGAGTGCATTTGAAAAATATTTCTGTACCAGAAGATATTGTAGATTTAGAAAAGAAAATCGAAGAAGTAAAGAACGAGAAGAATAGAGTCGTGAAAAGTCAACGTTTCGAAGAAGCGGCAAGCTTAAGAGATACGGAGAAGAAATTAGGGGAAGCCTTAGATAAAGCAAAATTGAATTGGGAAGAAGACAGCAAGAATAAAAGATTCCCAATCAATGAAGAGCATATTGCTGAAGTCATTAGTATGATGACTGGCATTCCTGTGAAGCGCATGGTAGAAGCGGAAACGACTAAATTACGCAAGATGGCCGAAGACATGCGTGGTCAAGTAATTGGTCAAGAAGATGCAATTGGAAAAGTAGTAAAAGCGATTCAAAGAAATAGAGTTGGGTTAAAAGATCCTAAAAAACCAATTGGCACATTTATTTTCTTAGGTCCAACAGGCGTTGGTAAAACTGAATTAGCGCGTGCTTTAGCAAGAAACATGTTTGACTCAGAAGAATCTTTGATTCGCATAGACATGAGTGAGTACATGGAAAAATTTGCAGTCTCTCGTTTAATTGGTGCCCCTCCAGGTTATGTGGGTTATGAAGAGGGTGGACAGTTGACAGAAAAAGTACGTCGTAAGCCATACTGTGTGATCTTATTGGATGAAATTGAAAAAGCACATCCAGATATTTATAATATTTTATTACAAGTATTAGATGATGGTATTTTAACTGATGGTTTAGGCCGTAAAGTTGATTTCAAGAATACTTTAATTATCATGACTTCTAATATTGGCGCACGTCAATTGAAAGAATTTGGTGATGGCGTAGGTTTTGCAACTGCAACAAGAATGGAACAAACGGACGAGAACAACAGATCTGTGATTGAAAAAGCATTAAAACGAACTTTCTCTCCAGAGTTCTTAAATAGAATTGATGATGTGGTAGTGTTCAATTCATTGACCAAGGATAACATTTATTTGATCATTGATATCATTATGAAGCATGTACTTGCTCGCTTAGTGAACCTAGGATTAAACTTAGTGTTAACGGATGCTGCAAAAGAGTTTATAGCGGATAAAGGATATGATGTTCAGTTTGGTGCGAGACCTTTACATAGAGCCATTCAAAAATATATCGAAGATCCATTGGCCGAGGAGATTTTAAATCACTCAGTGAAAGAGGGCGATACATTAATTGGGGATTTGGACAAGGAAAAATCATTGTTGACCTTTACTTTACAAAAAAAGGAAAAAGAAAAGGCACCTAAAGTACCTAAGGAACCTAAACAAGATTAATGCTAGTTATAATAAAAAGCCCCGAGTTGAAAAATTCGGGGCTTTTTTAGGCTTATTATTTATGCTTATTTTTTAATTAAATCTATCAATCTAAATCTATTCTCTGATTGAATAAAAAGTATTTAGGATGCCGTACTCCAACGATATGTTTTGATATCAAGCCCAGCAAGGTCCATCATTCTTGCAACTACTGTCATGGCCACTTCCTCTAAAGTTTTTGGTACACTGTAGAAGCTTGGTGTTGCTGGACAGATGATGCCTCCAGCGAGCGTCACTGTTTCCATATTGCGAATATGAATTAAATTATAGGGTGTTTCTCTTGCAACAAGAATTAATTTTCTGCGTTCTTTTAAAATCACATCTGCGGCTCTCGTGGTTAAATCGTCACTAATCCCGGCAGCAATCCTGCCTAAAGTACCCATACTACAAGGCACAACAAACATAATATTATATTGTGCTGAACCTGAAGCAAAAGGGGCATTAAAGTCCATTTTATGGTAAAAGTCAAAAGGATAATTTAGATAATCCTGATTGCCCAATTCGGTCTCCCAAACGATCTTTGCATTATCACTCATAATGATACCAACCGCTTCGTATTGAGCAGGGATTTGCTTTAAGCTATCTAGCAATGCTTTTGCATAAAGTGCACCACTTGCGCCTGTAATGGCAACGACAATTTTGTTTGACATATTAGTATAACAAATTTAGGGCCTAAAGGTTGAATAATTTTCATGCATCATTTCCTTTTTGTGACTATTTTGTCTGAGCACCTAGGGTTGATTATTATTTTACTAAATTGTGATGATTCTAACAGCTAATCGAAAGTCTAAATTCAAATAACACCACTTATGGATAATGCTTATTACCCTTCATATGGGAATATAACATATAGAATGGAACAAACTATGCGATGGTATGGGCCTAATGACCCAGTTTCGTTATCTGATATTAAACAAGCTGGGTGTACAGGAATAGTGACAGCTTTGCACCATATTCCGAACGGAGCAATTTGGACGATTGATGAAATTAATAAGAGAATAGCTATTATAGAAGCTGCTGGATTGGTTTGGTCTGTAGTTGAAAGTGTCCCTGTCCATGAAGCTATAAAAACGCAAGCCAATGGGTTTGAAGTCTATATCGAAAATTATAAACAAAGCATTCTAAATTTAGCAACCTGTGGTGTCAAAAATATTACATATAATTTTATGCCTGTTCTTGACTGGACCAGAACTGATCTAAGTTATGAAGTTGCAGATGGATCTAAAGCATTGCGTTTTGAAATGGCTGCTTTCGTGGCCTTTGATTTATTCATTTTAAAACGGAAAGATGCCAAACTAGATTATGATGAAGTAACCATTCAAAGGGCTCAACAAAGGTTTGATGCAATGCATGAAGAAGAGAAAATATTATTGCAAAAAAATATCATTGCAGGTCTGCCAGGAAGTGAAGAAAGTTTTACTATTGAACAATTTCAAATGGCATTGAATGCCTATGAACATATTGACCACGAAAAATTACAAGCGCATTTAATCCATTTTCTACAACAAATAATTCCAGTTGCTGAAAGTGTAGGTGTAGTCATGTCAATTCATCCTGACGATCCACCTTTTTCTATTTTAGGATTACCAAGGGTTGTTTCAAATGTAAAAGATATTGAATTTTTAATTCAATCGGTGCCTTCTATTTCTAATGGTTTATGTTTTTGTACAGGATCCTTTGGCGTCATACCATCTAATAATTTACCAGAAATGGTGCAACAATTTGCTGATCGTATACACTTTATTCATTTAAGAAGTACGCGTCGAAATGAATACGGTGACTTCTTCGAAGACAATCATTTAGAAGGTGATGTAGATATGTATGCTGTAATAAAAGAATTGGTAAAAGCAATGCATCAAAGAAAATGTTGTATTCCTGTTAGGCCAGATCATGGACATCAGATGTTGGATGATTTAAAAAAGAAAACAAATCCTGGTTACTCGGCCATTGGACGTCTTAGAGGCTTGGCAGAAATTAGGGGAGTTGAATTAGGTATCTTAAGAAGTATGAATTCCAAATAGATTTTAAAAGTTGACTTATAAAAAAATCCCCTCTAATAGCACATTGGAGGGGATTTTGTATTCGGCTATCTGCCAATTAGATCTTGTACATTTTCTCGTAGTATTCGTCTGCCATACGATTGCTATCAAATTGGAAACGAACATCCTTCATGCCATTTTGAGTAATTTGTCTCCAAGTATCTTTTTGCTCATAATACATTGGTACAATTTGTTGCTCTAAAATTTTATACATTTCATTTAAATCATATTCATCTTGTGCTTCGGTACTCATATTGGCATAATCTGCTTTTGGTACTACAAAACCATTGTTGCCATGGTTTACAAATTCTGGTATCCATCCGTCATCTGTAGAGAAGTTCACTGATCCATTCATCGCTGCTGTCATTCCACTTGTGCCAGACGCTTCTCTAGGCACTCTTGGATTATTTAACCATACATCTGATGCTTGTTTCATGCGCTTGCTTAAAGCCAATTCATATCCAACCATGACTGCCACATTTTTGTAGTTCTTACTTAGATTCACTAAGTGGTTGAATTGAGAAATAGCTGGATGGTCTACTGGGTATGGTTTTCCTGCAAATATAATTTGAACAGGATATTTTAAGTTAGACAATAATTTTTCGAATCTTTCTAAATCCCATGACAAGAAATCGGCACGCTTATAACCTGCGAATCTTCTAGCCCATACAATGGTCAACACATTCGGATCAAATATTTTACCAGTTTGATCGGCAACAATTTCAAAAGCGCGCTTTTTCAAATACCATTTTCTGTCATCAAAACCTTTATCATCTTCAGCTTCAGCAAATTTATACAATTGTTTGTCTGCCCAGTAACGCCAGTTTTGGGCATTGGTAATATGGTCAATTGGACAAATACCTTCATATTTTCCCCACATTTCACGACTGACATGTCCATGTAATTCTGACACCCCATTCGCCTTTCTCGCAAACCTAAGTGCAGCTAAAGAGTGGTTAAATTGATCGTCATGAATTCCTGTCAATCTTCTTACTTCGTCTAACCCTAATCCACAGAAATAGCCCATACTATGACATAAGTAAATATCGTGTTTTTCATTACCTGCTTCCTCTGGAGTATGGGTTGTAAACACTAGACGCTTTTTAACTTCATCCAATGATTTGTACTTATTCAATAAATAAAATGCAGCAGAGAAACCATGTGCTTCGTTTAAGTGGTAGACTTCTGGATTAAAGTTTAATTCGTCAATCAATTTTGCACCACCCACACCCAACAAAATAAATTGTGCCACTTTTGTTGCTACGTTCGCATCATATAATCTATGCGTAATGGTTTGAGAAACATAATCGTTCTCAGGTAAATCCGTACTTAATAAAAATAAGGGGGCACTACAAAAAGTATTGGGTGCCAAATAATATGCTTTTACCCAAACTGGATGATCATGGATTAAAATTTGATATTTAATGCCAGTATCTTCTAGGAAGCTATACATTTTCTCCATAAAAGTAACTTGCAAAGTTTGGTCTTGATTTCTTGCTTGATCATAGTAGCCATATTTCCATAGCATACCAATACCAATCATATTTTGATTTAATTCAAATGCACTTCTTAAATGAGAACCGGCTAAAAAACCCAATCCACCACTGTAAATTTTCAAAGGCTGGTGGATGGCAAATTCCATAGAGAAATAGGCTGCTTTCTTGGAATACTTTTCATTAATAGGGTAAGGAACTTGGTAGTTTCTAAAAGACATGTTTTTAATCTTTGGTTAATTTGACCCACAATATATCCTATTTGCCCTTAAATTAGGTCATCGGCAATCCTAGTGTGAATAACAATCGTTTGCAATGGCAGAATGTGGATTATTTCTTGGTCTTTGGCTTTCTTTTCTTATCGTAGCTATCATTAAAATAGCAGGTCATATTTCTATGATTGCCGCAATTTCCATCTTCTTTTATTTTAATGATATTTCCTGAGATCGTAAATTGTATTGTACATGGATCACCTTTTTCAGAATAAGTCGCTTGGTTTTTATTAAAATTCAATAGGCCCTTAAGTTCACCCACACAAGTGCCTTCTTTCTTTTCAAAGTGTAAAAAGAATTGGTATTTATTGGCATTGCCAAAGTCTCTTAGTGAAATGAAATTCTTTTTATCTCTTGCATAGTCACCACTATAGTTATTGACTGTTGGCAATGTGTCAATGGGATTTAAAATAGCCTTTTGTTCTGGCTTAATATTGGCATCCAAATAAATCAATCTAAATCCTTGTTCTGTATAGGCCCAACCCTTTTTTTCATTGGTGAGACCTAGTTCAGGATCTAATTTATTTTCTTCTACTAAAAAGGTGGGTTCTTTGTTAATGAGTAGTGTTTTTCCATAGAACTGTGAACCCTTATGTGTAATATCAAATTGAGTCAATATCTTATAGCCTAAGAAAATATTTTTCTTACTAAAGGTAATCACAGATACCGTTTGTTTTTTGGCATCTTTATTGTTTAATAGTAAATAATATTCTGTTTCTTTTTCAATTTTCCCAATGGTAAAAAGGGAAGCATTTTTGACTTGCTTAGGAACAATGGCTTCCACCACAGAATCGGGTAAAAATTGCTCCAAGGCTTTTCTGCCAATTTCTAAAGAATCTGTATAAGAGGTTAAATTAGTATCATTGATTCGAATAGGCAATTCAATATTTTTGAATGCTGCATTGAAATCATTTATTTTTAAAGGGGTATTGCCAGATAGATCTGTTTTTGTTTCAGCACAACCAATCAATGCCAATAAAATCAAAAGATTACTTAGGTAGCGCATGGCACTCTATTTTTTGCTAAAATAGGCAACAAAATGCCTTTAACAATGGGTTTATAGTTAAATTTACATTTCAATTATGTTTCATAAATCCTTAGATCAACTGCATGAGTCTGTTCCAGTTCAAAACAAAACTGGATGGAGACGATTATTTGCCTTTATTGGACCTGCTTATTTAGTAAGTGTGGGTTATATGGATCCAGGGAACTGGGCGACTGATTTACAAGGAGGTGCTGCTTTTGGTTTTCAATTGATTTGGATTTTGTTATTAAGTAATATCATGGCCATCTTGCTTCAAAGTTTAAGTGCAAGATTGGGCATTGTAAGGCGTTTGGATTTGGCACAAGTGAATAGAGAGACCTATCCTAAATTTGTTAATTTCTGTCTATACCTATTAGCGGAATTGGCCATTGCAGCCACAGATTTAGCCGAAGTATTGGGGATGGCGATTGGAATAAAATTGTTAACAGGCTTGCCTTTAATGTATGGTACAATCATTACAGTGACTGATACTTTTTTATTCATGCTATTACAACGATATGGCATGCGTAAAATGGAAGCATTTATTTTTGTATTAGTGGCAACCATTGGGGGTAGCTTCCTTGCAGAAATGATCATTGCAAAACCTGATTTAGCCAGTGCAGCTAAGGGTTTAGTCCCTTCTGCTTTGTCGCCAGGCGCATTATATATTGCAGTTGGTATGATTGGTGCGACTGTCATGCCCCATAATTTATATTTACATTCTGCATTGGTTCAAACTAGAAAAATTGAAAGAACGAGTGCTGGAATAAAAAAATCCTTGTTGTATAATTTTATTGATAGTGCAGTGGCTTTAAATGCAGCTTTTTTTGTGAATGCGGCAATATTGATTTTAGCTGCTACTGCTTTTTATCAATCAGGCAACCAGTCTATTGCTAAGATAGAAGAAGCACATGCTTTATTGGCGCCATTATTGGGTTCGAAATTAGCCCCTATTTTATTTGCTGTTGCTTTAATTGCTGCTGGGCAAAGTTCAACTGTCACTGGAACATTATCTGGTCAAATAGTCATGGAGGGGTATTTAAATCTAAGGTTAAACCCATGGATCAGAAGATTGCTTACTAGACTAGTTGCCATTGTGCCTGCCGTCTTGGTAATTGGATTAATGGGAGAAGGCAGGGTAGATGAGTTACTTGTTTTTAGTCAAGTTATTTTGAGTTTACAATTGGGTTTTGCAGTGATTCCGCTCATTCACTTTGTGAGTGATAAAAGCACTATGGGTGAGTTCGCCATCAAATCTTGGGTTAAAATTTTAGCTTGGATGGTGGCAAGTATTCTAGTCTTTTTAAATGCCAATTTAGTATTTGATTTTGCAAAAGCATTTTTGGTTGGGCCAACTGCATTGTTGATTAAGATATTACTCGTAGTAATGATTCTTTTCTTTTTTGTCTTGTTATTGTATATCATTATTTTCCCAATGATTCAGTCTAAGAAAAAGCAAGAAAGAACGGCATTGCATGGAGCAGCAGTTGAATTAGATTGGACTAAAGCAGCGCCAATTGACCGCATAGCCATAGCTGTCGACTTTACATCTGGGGATGCTAATTTAATTAAATCTGCCATTTCGCAGGCACATACCGATACACAATTGATTTTGATCCATGTAGTAGAGAGTGTAACAGCAAGTTATTTTCAAGAAATAAGTGATGATGAAGAATCAAGAAAGGATAAAGAAAGACTCGAACAATATGCAGCAACATTGAGTGAAAATGGGTATAAAGTTAATTTTGTGTTAGGGTATAAAAATAGGGTCAAAGAGATTGTTCGTATTGTGAAGATGACAGACGCACAACTGTTAGTCATGGGGGCGCATCATCATTACGGTTGGAAAGATTATTTCTTTGGGGAGACCATAGAATCGGTTAGGCACAAGGTAAAAATCCCTGTGTTGATTGTGCAACAATCTATTTAATATTCTAATGGCTATTTAGCTACATTTAGTACATTTGCAGACAAAATTTTAAATATATGGGACAAAAAATTAAAGTTGCTAATCCAGTTGTAGAATTGGATGGAGACGAAATGACAAGAATCATTTGGAAATTCATTAAGGATAAATTGATTTTACCTTATCTAGAATTAGATATTAAATATTATGATTTGGGTATGGAGTATCGTGATGAAACAAACGATCAGGTGACGATTGATGCTGCCAATGCAATCAAACAATATGGTGTTGGAATCAAGTGTGCTACCATTACGCCAGACGAACAAAGAGTTCAGGAGTTCAAGTTGAAACAAATGTGGAAGAGTCCTAATGGCACCATTCGTAATATCTTAGATGGTACAGTATTTCGTGAGCCAATTGTTTGTGCAAATGTGCCACGTTTAGTGCCAAACTGGACAGCCCCAATTTGTATTGGCCGTCATGCTTTTGGAGATCAATATCGTGCAACTGACTTTGTTACAAAAGGGAAAGGAAAATTAACTGTAAAGTTTGAAGGTGAGGATGGCACTGTGCAAGAATTTGAAGTGTTCAATTTCAAAGGAGATGGTGTGGCGATGGCCATGTACAATACAGATGAAAGTATCTATGGATTTGCAAGGGCTTGTTTTAACCAAGCTTTAGCAAAAAAGTGGCCTTTGTATTTATCTACTAAAAATACCATCTTAAAAAAGTATGATGGTCGTTTCAAAGATATTTTTGAAGAAGTATATCAAAATGAGTTCGTAACAAAATATGCAGATGCCGGTATTACTTATGAGCATCGTTTAATCGATGACATGGTAGCGAGTGCTTTAAAATGGAATGGTAATTTTGTTTGGGCTTGTAAGAACTATGACGGTGATGTACAATCTGATACAGTGGCACAAGGATTTGGATCATTAGGTTTAATGACCTCTACTTTAATTACACCAGATGGTAAAGTGATGGAAGCAGAAGCAGCACATGGTACTGTGACGCGTCACTTTCGTGAGCATCAAAAAGGGAACAGAACTTCTACTAATCCAATTGCATCTATTTTTGCTTGGACAAGAGGTTTAGAGTTTAGAGGTCAATTGGATAACAACCAAGAATTGATTCGTTTCTCTAAAGCATTAGAGGAAGTTTGTGTTGAAACAGTTGAGTCTGGCATCATGACTAAAGATTTAGCAGTATGTGTGCATGGGAATAAAGTGAAGCATGGCGAACACTATGTTTACACAGAAGAATTCTTAGATGCATTGGATAATAATTTGCAAAAAAAGTTAGCCTCTTAATAGCGAACGCTAAAGGCATCAAATAAAAAAAGTCATCCTAGAAATAGGATGACTTTTTTTATATTGTTTAGGGCATTTACTTCTTACATTCTGCAGTGCACTTATGTCCTTTTTCTCCATGACTAGCTACATGACCAGCGCCATTTTTATGACATTCTTTATTACATTTATGAGCTGCTGCTTCTTTTTTACATTCAGCACATTTTGTTTTGTCTTTACATTTGCCATCACAATTTGCCATTGCAGCAAGGCTTAAACTAAGACCTAAAAATAAGATCGATATTTTTTTCATAATTTAAAATTTTATAGATTAAAGATACGATTATTTCAACACTTCTAATATAGGCTTCCCAATAGCACCACTAGGCATCTGAATGCCTAAAAGGGTCGTGATTGTTGGGGCAATATCAGTCATATAATTCACTGAATTGACTTGTCCTTTTTTGATGCCATTGCCATACCAAAGCAATGGAATATGTGCATCATAATTGTAAAAAACACCATGATTTGTTCCAGTAGCATAACCATCCATATAGCCAGATTTAGTAACAATGAACAGGTCTCCGCTTCTTTGAGGATTGTATCCATTGACAATGCGCTCTCTAAGTTGCTCAGGCAATGCAGCCGTCGCCGCTTTACGAGACTCAACAACTTGTAAAATACCTGGCTTTTGCTCAATATAACGACTAACTAATTGAACCATTTTATCCTGACTTACACCAAGGCTATCCATCAATGGATGATTGAAATGAATATTGTATTCTCCTATTGCTGTAATTAATTGATCACTCAAGCCTTGCTTTGACAACCATTGTCCCAATTCTTTTTTCAATCCTGATTCGCTTATTAAGCCACCAGGAATTTGATGCTTTTTAGCAAAGTCAGGAATATTAGCCACAGCATGGTCTGCCGTTAAAAAGACGGTGTAATTATTTTTTCCTACTTGTTGATCTAAGCTTGCAAATAACTGCGCAATGACTGCATCAAGTTTGATATAGCCATCGAGGGTTTCCCAAGAATTTGGGCCAAAAGAGTGGCCAATATAATCTGGAGAAGAGAAGCTAATTGCCAATAAATCTGTGATGTCATCCTTACCTAATTGCTCATTCACCAAGGCCTTTTCTGCCATTTCTAGTACGATATTATTGCCATACGGGGTTGAAGCAATTTTGCCATAATCCTTACCAATAAATTGAGATAAGGTATATGGGAATCCTTTTTGATCGGCACCCAAAGCAGTGGATTCATATGCATTGACATCTCCATCACAATTCGACTCATAGACAGACTTGGCTAAACTAAGGTTCCAACCTTTTGCATAAAAGCTGTCTATCCTGTGTTGCCCATTGTATTCAGTCACCCACTTTGGTAAGTTTTTGCCATAATAAGTTGAGCTAATAAAATTGCCCGATTTACTATCATACCAAAAGGCCCCATCGGCACTATGACCAGCCGGGATAATCGCACCTCTATCTTTAATAGAGATACCATATACCTTACTTTTAAAATTATTAGCCAGTTTAATTTCATCTCCAATGGTGGTTGTCCAAACATTCACTGGGCTCATTTTTCCAGCGGCACTGCCTTCTATGCCTACGGAAACCACAGTTGGATCTTCTACACAATACACCGTCTTTTGTTGATAGTTGTCATACCATTGGTTACCTGTAATGCCATGTAGTGCAGGTGTGGAGCCAGTGTATACTGCAGCATGTCCACATGCCGTAACAGTTGGCACGTAGGGGATTAAATTATTATTACAGCTCGCACCCTCATTTACAAAGCGTAAAAAGCCTTGTTGGGAGGAGAAATGGGACTTAAATTGATTGATATAATCCCAGCGCATTTGATCCACCATAATACCTACTACTAGTTTAGGCTTATGTGACGGGCTTGTTGGGATTGATTTAGGCGCTTGTGCATTGCTTAAAAAAGACAAGATCAAAAAACACAAAATGGATAAAATACGCATGTTCACATGATTTTAGACCTGCAAATTACGCATAATTATAGCCTTTGGAAGCTAAAAAATTATTAAATTTGTAGCTATAATTACAAACCTATGGCAGATATATTTGAAAGACTGATTAAGAATTATGGCCCTATTGGTCAACATCGTGAAAGAGCGCATGGCTATTTTGCATTTCCTAAATTAGAAGGCGAAATAGGCTCTAAAATGAAATTTAGAGGCCAAGAAATGATTGTATGGAGTTTAAACAACTATTTGGGTCTAGCCAATCATCCAGAAGTACGTAAGGCAGATGCGGATGGATCTGCTCAATATGGTTTAGCCTTGCCAATGGGTGCAAGAATGATGAGTGGAAATAGTGACTTACACGAACAATTAGAAAAAGAATTAGCTGAATTTGTACATAAGGAAGATTCAATTTTGATGAACTATGGATACCAAGGGATCATGAGTGCCATTGATGCTATCTGTGGTCGTCACGATGTTGTGGTGTATGATGCAGAATGTCATGCATGTATCATTGATGCATTAAGAATGATTCCAGGTCACCGATTTGTTTTTAAACACAACGATGTAGAAGACTGCGAAAAACAATTATTAAGAGCACAAGCGTTGGTGGATAAACAACAATCTGGTGGTGTATTGGTGATCACAGAAGGGGTATTTGGCATGGCAGGTGATCAGGGTAAAGTAAAAGAGATTGCTGCATTAAAAAAGAAAGTACCGTTCCGTTTATTAGTGGACGACGCACATGGATTTGGCACATTAGGGGAAACTGGTGCTGGTGCAGGAGAAGCGCAAGGATGTCAAGATGAAATTGATTTATACTTCTCGACTTTTGCAAAGAGTATGGCATCGATTGGTGCGTTCATGGCAGGACCTAGAACCATTATTGATTATATTCGTTATAATATTCGTTCTCAAATTTTCGCAAAGAGTTTACCAATGCCATACGTAGTGGGTAACTTAAAGCGTTTAGAATTGTTAAGATCAAAACCAGAACTTAAAGCAAACTTGTGGAAGAATGCTTTGGCATTACAAAATGGATTGAAAGAAAGAGGATTTGATATTGGTAAAACAGATTCTGTTGTAACGCCAGTATACATGAAGGGGGGCGTAGAGGAAGCAACCGCAATGGTAATGGATATTAGAGAGAATTATAAAATTTTCTGTTCTATCGTTGTGTATCCTGTGATTCCAAAAGGGCATATCATTTACAGATTAATTCCTACTGCTGTTCATACGCAGGAGGAGATTGAGTTGACTTTAAAAGCATTTAGTGAGACCAAGGCAAAGCTGGATGCAGGTGCTTATAAAGTGGCTGAAATTCCAGATATGGCCAACAAATAAAAATGGGTCTTGTAAAATTGATTTCAATTTAAATACTAAATGAGTCTCCCTAAAAGAGGCTCATTTTTTTTAGTTGAAGTAGTCTATCTGGTCTTGTTCTTTTTTAAGCATTTCAATACTCACATTTAATTCGAATCCTATTAACAAAATAAGTGCATTGATGTAAATCAAGGTCATGACTACAAGTACGGTTCCTATGGAGCCATAAATTTTACTATAGCTGCCGAAATTATTAACCCAGTAAGAAAAGCCTAAAGTAGTCACTAACATTAATGCAGTGGATAAGATGGCACCTGGTGAGAGTAAGGCCCATTTTTCTTTCACATGCGGCGCATACTTATATATAAATGCATTACCATAAAATAAAAGTAACACAATGATACTCCATCGAATGCTATTCCAATAGGGCAAAATCGATTTTCTTTTGATGTCAAATAATTCCCTCAAAAGAGTAGTTAATTGATCCTGCCCAATCAATACTAGTAAGCTTGCAAAAACGAGTAATATTAAAATTAATGTTAAACGAAGCGCCCTCATTCTTTGATGCAGAAAAAAGGGCCTGTTTTGCATAATGGATTTATCAAAACTTCTTATAATGCCTGTCATGGCATTGGAAGCATAAAATAATAATAAAAGAAAACCAAAGGAGAAAATACCAACGTGTTGACTTAGTAAATCATTGATAATATCCAAAATGAATCTATAGGTACTTGAATTGGGCGAGATATCTTTAAAAATAGAAAGAATCTGTTTTTTAATTTTTAAGCTTTTGGGGAAATAAGGGATGATTGAAAATAAAAATAAGAATCCTGCAGGTAAAGCCATAATTAGGTTAAAGGAAATGGCAGAAGCGCGATCATAGAGCCCAATCGTATTCAATTGTTTGAATAAAAACTGAATTACTTGAAACAAGTTCACCTCTTGAAATCCAGGTATGACAATGCGTTTTGCTTTTTGCTTTAGAAAATGCAATGGGATCTGCAGGTATTGAACTATTTTTTTCAAGTATTTGTAAGGGTTAATTAAAATTGAATCAATTAAGGATTTTTTTCTTTCGCTTTTTTAGCTTGGTATTCGTCTAATTTTTTTTGGTATTCTTTGGCATATCTATCATGTTCTGCATAGTTGTTACTAAAATGATGGTAACCACTAAAGTCAGCTTTTGCTACAAAGTAAATATAATCTGTTTTTGGAGCATCTAATACTAAGTCAATGGTTTTTGAAGCTGGAGTACAAATAGGGCCAGGAGGAAGGCCTTTTACGCGGTAGGTGTTGTAGGGGGATGCGTTGGATAAATATTTTTCATAAATACGAGTAATGGTAAAGTCTTGCATGGCGTATTTAATAGTGGGGCATGCTTGCAAAGGCATTTGCATTTTTAATCTATTTTGGTAAACACTTGCAATTAAGGATTTGTCTGAGTCGTAATTGGTTTCTTCTTCGACAATCGAAGCCAAAGTATAGATTTGGTTTTGAGTCATGCCTTTAGATGCGGCTTTTTCAATGCGGTTGTTTTGACTCCAAAAACGATTTTGCGCCTTTTCTAATTTACCTATAATTTGAGCCATTGAGCTACTCCAATAAAATTCATAGGTATTAGGTATAAGCAACGAAAAAAGTTGGGTGGTATCTGTATTAAAAGCGCTTAAAGAGTCATTGCTACTTAGGAAGGTCATGACTGCTGCGCTGTCTTTCTCGAAAGCTGTTGCGATTAGTTTTGCAAATTCACCTTTTGTGCGCACTTTATTCAATATCAATTTTACAGTTGCTTGCTGATTGTTTCTTAGCATTCTAATTAAATCTAGTAAGCTGGTTTTTCTTTTCACAAGGAATTTGCCTGGCTTGATCTTTTCTTCGACTTTCAAAGCTTTCGCGATAAGTAAAAAACTCGTTTTTTCGAAGATGATTTTTTTAGCCACCAAACTATCAGCAAATTGACTCAATCCTTCATTTTTATATTCGATATAAACCTTCTCTCCTTTAAAATTGGTGCTTTTAACGAGTACAATAAAAAATAGATAGAATACAATAAGACTAAGAAGTATGGATAGTAGTTGCTTCATATCAACTAAAATACAAAAAAAATCCCCACCATTTGGATGGTGGGGAAAAATACTATTTTAAATGAATGTGAACAGATTCATTTACTTCTTATTGGTATCCATTGTCGCTGGTGGAGGAGGAGGTGCTACTTGCGTTGCTGGACTAGTTGTAGTAGAGGTATTCACCTTATCTAAAACACTGTTGCCAATGCTTGTATTACCACTTAAAAATAAAGTTGAAGTGATGGCTAAAATTGCAATCACAGAGGCGAAAATCCAAGTACCTTTTTCAAGCACATCTGTCGTTTGCTTTACACCCATGAAATTATTACTCAATCCACCTACATTGGCGTTTAAACCACCACCTTTTGGATTTTGGATCAATACCATGAATCCCAAAGCAACACAGGCTACTACGATTAATATTAAAAAGAAAGTTATCATTTGTTATTTTTTAATTGTTCTATACGGGATGCAAAATAAACGGATTTTTCAGGAAAAATAAAACTTAATTTTTCATAAGTCGCAATGGCTTTCTTCAAATTTCCTTGTTTTTCCCATATTTCAGCCATGGATTCGGTTAAAATATCGGCAGGAACATTGGCTTTTTCGGCAATTTGAGCAATCATTTGCTCCTGATCGGCCCCTATTGCAGCTATTTGTTCGTTTTGATCCACGCCATCCTTGTTTTTAATCACTTTAAGCCAGGCAGTAAAGCTTCTGAGCTGCTGGGTAAATTTATCTTGAGGGAGCTTAGAAAGGTCTATTTCGATGCCTTGTGCAGCAAAATAGTCTTTTTGTAAGCTTGGAGTGGCTTCTTTTTCATAGTCCAAAGCAGCAGATGCATCCACTTCTTCATTGAATTGAGCAACTTGATTGTTTAGAAGGCTATTTAATTTGGCATCCGAAGGTGCATTTGCTTCGGTTTGTGCTACCTGATTCATTAAACAATGTAAATGAAGACTAGAAGGGAAATAAGTAGTTGCTTTATATAATTGAGCTGCTAAAAGCGGGGAGGCAATCATTTGGTATTTTTTTGCCAAAAGAAATTGAATGGTCGGGGCATAGGGATGGTCTAATGCATACTTTTCAAGCGTATCAGTTTCTATGGCTTCTAATGAAGCATGTCCTGTCCATTGTTTAATAATATCGTTGATCATAAATGCACTCATGCTTTACCAGTTTGAAAAAATTTGATTAAAAATATCATCCGTAATACTACGAATAATTTCATCCATTAATTGACCCTCAGCTTGATTCAATGTTAAATTGGCTGAGAAATCAAAATTACGCGTTACATCAAATTCAAGTTCTTTATTTTCTAATGTCTTTTTCAAAACAACATGCACAGTAACGGTTAGTCTATTACTTGCTGCTGCTTGTCCACTCACACCTACAGTCTGTGATGGATCGTAATTGGTGATGGTTGCAAAAATTTGATAATGTGCATCGTCACTATTTGTTCTTGTTAATTTTGTTTGACCAATGATTTTTTGTAAAATCTTATCAGTCAGCATGGGGGCTAACTGTGGATTAATATATCTTGCTCTGTTGTCTATAAAGCCAATCTTAACGGTCTTTACATTGTCAGGGATCATCGCATCTTTAAAACTATATATACCACAAGAAGCTAGCAGGATACATAGGCTGATACAACTTAATATATATAGTTTATTCTTCAATGTCGTATTCTTTAATTTTTCTATACAAGGTTCTTTCACTTATGCCTAGGTCGGTAGAAGCATCTTTACGACGGCCTCTATGTTTTTTAAGTGCCTTTAAAATTAGTTCTTTTTCTTTATCCATGATATTTAAAGACTCCTCTATTTCATAATGGTTCTGTAAGTCATTGTCAATGATGACTGGTTGGTGATGCGGTAATTGCATTGCAGCATTAGGCATACTTACATTAGTGATAGGTGTATTGGAAGGCCCTATATCTTCCTTTAATTCATTGATGATGGATTCTTTTGTATAGTGTGCTGCTTGTCCAGATAAACTTGGGTTCTGTAGAATCTCTAAAAACATTTTCTTTAATTCATTGACATCTTTTTTCATGTCAAAAAAGAGTTTGTATAAAATTTCTCTTTCATTGGCAAATTCACCGACCGGTGTGCCTGTGACCATTGGCATTTTGTGTGCAGTATGTTTAGGTAAAAATGAATTTAATTGTGCTGCATCAATATGGTCGTTTTTACTCAAAACAGAAATTTGTTCTGCAATATTTTTTAATTCACGCACATTACCTGGCCAACCATATGCTGTCAATAATCCTTTTGCTTCTTCGTCTAAATAAATAGGCTTGGTCTTATATTTTTCAGCAAAATCAACTACGAATTTTCTAAAAAGTAAGGGGATATCTTCCTTGCGATCTCTTAATGAAGGAACACGAATCGGCACGGTGTTCAATCTATAATATAAATCTTCTCTAAATCTTCCTTTTTCTGTGAATTCAATCAATTCTCTGTTGGTTGCAGCAATGACGCGCACATCTGTTTTTTGGACTTTAGATGAACCAACTCGAATGAATTCACCCGTTTCTAACACACGTAATAATCTTGCTTGAGTACCCAAAGGCAATTCACCTATTTCATCTAAAAAAATAGTACCACCACTCACCGTTTCAAAATAACCTTTGCGACTATCCACTGCGCCAGTAAATGAACCCTTTTCGTGTCCAAATAATTCTGAATCAATCGTGCCTTCAGGAATGGCGCCACAGTTAACAGCAATAAATGGGTTGTGTTTTCGGGAGGATAGGCTATGAATGATTTGTGAAAAAACTTCTTTACCAACACCACTTTCTCCCACAATGAGCACTGTTAAATCGGTTGCAGCAACTTGCTCTGCAGTATTTAAAGCATGATTCAGTAAGGGTGTATTACCAATGATACTGAATCTGTTTTTTAATGATTGTAAATCCATGGTATGAATAAATTAAATGATGCTTCCTAATAAAGTACCTTTTGTGAAATCTTGAATCTTGACTTGTGCGTAGTCTCCTTTTTTATAATCAAAGTTGTCTTTCGGAAAAACAACTACCTTATTTTGACTTGTTCTGCCCATCCATTCTGCTTCGTTCCTTTTACTATTGCCTTCTATCAATACTTCGAATGAGCTACCCACATCTCGTTTATTACTTTCATTGGATAGTGTCCATTGCAGGTCTACAATTTCTTGTAGCCTTCTTTTTTTCGTTTCTAAATCAATATCATCTTCATATCTTCTTGCAGCCAATGTACCAGGTCGTTCAGAATAAAAATACATATAGCTCAAATCGTAATTGGCATATTTCAATAAACTAAGGGTGTCTTGATGATCCTCCTCAGTTTCTGTGCAAAATCCTGCGATGATATCAGAAGTAATACTACAATTTGGTAATAAAGCACGAATGCGGTCAATCTTGGCCATATACCATTCTCTAGTATAGGTTCTATTCATCAATTGTAACATCCTAGAACTGCCACTCTGAACAGGTAGGTGGATATGTTTGCAAATGTTATCGTATTTGACAATGGTTTGTAAGACTTCGTCCGTAATATCTTTTGGATGAGAAGTGCTAAATCTAACGCGAAGGCTTGGATCGATTTGTGCCACTTCTTCGAGCAACATAGCGAATGTAGTTGTTGCATTATTTTCTGGATTGCTCCAATAATAGCTGTCTACATTTTGACCCAATAACACCACTTCTTTATAGCCTTTATCAAATAAGTCTTTACATTCTACAAGAATAGAAAAGGCATCACGGCTGCGCTCGCGACCTCTTGTGAATGGCACTACACAGAAGCTACACATATTATTACAGCCACGCATGATGGATACAAAAGCACTTATGCCATTGTTATTTAGTCGAACTGGTGCGATATCGCCATAGGTTTCGTCCCTACTTAATAATACATTTACTGCTTTTTGTCCAGTACCTGCTTCGGCAATTAAATCGGGTAGGGTTCTATAAGCATCAGGTCCCACTACCAAGTCTACCAATTTTTCTTCTTCTAATAATTGGGCTTTTAATCTTTCCGCCATACAACCTAATACACCCACCAAAACGCCAGGGTTAGCTTGTTTTAATCTTCTAAATTCGGTCAATCGCTTTCGAATGGTTAATTCGGCTTTTTCACGAATAGAGCAAGTATTGATCAAGATTAAATCCGCGATTTCAATATTTTTAGTCCCACCAAAGCCATTTTTTTCTAAGATAGCTGCAACCACTTCACTGTCAGCAAAGTTCATTGCACAACCATAACTCTCTACATAGAAGTGCTTTTCAAATACACCCGTACTAGCTTGGCTTGCGTAAGCTTCCCCTTGTCTAGCTTCATCCTGGGTTTTATCTATCAGTAAGTTTGAATCCATGCACTTGTTTTGAACTGCAAACTTAGTCAAAATATTTTTATGTGTCAACTTGTCAGACAAAATTCCTAATCCTTTGATATACAAATGATTAAAATAAGACAAGATATATTGTATTATATTTTATATTAACTTAAGCGTCAATCAATTATTGACTTGGTTGTATATTTATAAAAATTTGCGCATGCACAAAGGATTGATATTATTATTGACTGTTTTTTGTTTGAATTGTATATATGCGCAAGATTTAGTGGTGGCAAAATTGAGATCGGAGACTTCAAGAAATATTAAAAAAGATTCAGATACGACAAATTGGAATTGGAAACAGGGTGGTTTGTACAATTTAAATGTGGCACAAAGTTCATTAAGCAATTGGGCAGCAGGTGGTGATAATTTTAATATGACCATCAATAGTTATTTTAACTATTTCGCCTTTTATAAAAAAGATCGTCAAAATTGGGATAATAATATAGATGTGAATCTGGGATTTGTTCAGTCCACATCACAAGGTGGTAGAAAGAATGATGATCGATTGGATTTACTAAGTAAGTATGGCTATAAAATGGATACTGTTGGAAAATGGTATCTCTCAGGTTTATTTAATTTCCGTTCTCAACTTTTTGACGGTTATAGTTTTAGCGGGACAAAAGCCAACTTTACCTCATCATTTTTTGCACCTGCCTACATGATCATTTCTGCAGGTTTGGATTATAAACCTGACAATAATTTTTCACTCTTCTTTTCTCCTTTAACTTCTAGGACGACACTCGTCTTAAATAAAAAATTATCAAGCTTAGGGAAATACGGGGTGGATTCAGGATCAATGGTGAATCGAGAAACAGGTTTATTTGTAACTGTCAATTACAATAAAGTCATTGCTTCAAATATCACCTACAAAGGTCGTGCAGATTTCTTCTCTAATTATTATGATAAACCAGAGAATGTCAATTTTTTTATGACCAATTTGTTTACATTCAAAATCAATAAAAACTTTTCTGCAACCTATAGTCTGGATTTGATTTATGATGACAAGATCCGCATTTTTGGACCGCTTAAAAAATCGCCTGGTTTACAAACCAAGAGCATCATAGGTATTGGTTATTTCAGAAGCCTTGCTGTTAAGAAAAAAATAATTATAGCTAAGCCAAAGCCAGTAACATTGACAAGTGGCGAATAAACAAAAATGCTATTTGCTAGTGACTTTAAGGGTATGTTTAATTTTGTTTGCCTTATGTGTTAAGTCCATATAGTCATTGCTTATGATGGTCACATGGCCCATTTTTCTTCCAGGTTTTGTGGTGGTTTTACCATAAAGATGCACAAACACATTGTCCATCTTCAACACTTCGTCTAGTCCCTCATACACCACTTCGCCACTATAACCCTCTGCACCAATTAAATTCACAATGGCACTTGGCAAAATAGGTGCAGGATTACCTAAAGGATAATCTAAAATAATTCTTAACAACATATCGTATTGACTAGAATAATTAGCCTCGATCGTATGGTGTCCACTATTGTGTACTCTTGGTGCAGTTTCATTCACTAGAATATCTCCTTGTTCGTCTACAAATAATTCAATTGCAAAAAGGCCTGGACTTTTAAGTGATTGAACTACTTTTCTGGCAATGGCTTCGGCTTTCCAAAGTTGCTTCTCTTCTATTTTTGCAGGACTTAATTGGTAATCCAATAAATTATATACTTGGTCAAAAACCATTTCGGCAGGAGGGAAGATGACTGTTTCGCCTTTTGCATTCATGCCTACAATCAATGCCAATTCTTTGACAATTTTTACTTTTTCTTCTAAGACTGCTGGCGCATTAAAACCTAATGCAATGGCTTTTTCGTCTTCAATCACTTGAACGCCTTTGCCATCATATCCACCTTCAGCTAATTTATGCACCGCAGGTAATAGCCCTAGATGTTGTCGAATAGCTTCTGCCGAATCGGTGATCACAAAATTGGAACTAGGAATCTCGTTGTCTGCATAAAATTGTTTTTGTGCAATTTTATTTTTGATGGTGCTTATTGCAGCAGGGGTAGGATAAATTTTTACACCTTCTTTTTCTAGTTGTGTTAGAGCATCCACATTTACAGCTTCAATCTCAATCGTCAATGCGTCTAGTTGTTTTCCAAATGTATAAACCGTATCGTAATCTAAGATGTCTCCTTTTGTAAAATGATGACACAAATGTGCAGCGGGGCAGTTGGAATCTTTCTCTAATACAAAGGTGGTCAAATCGTAGTTTGCTGCTGCCTGTAAAAGCATCCTCCCTAGTTGCCCTCCGCCTAAAATACCTACCTTCATATAACTAATTTTGATAGGGCAAATATAAGTTAGTTAGGTTATTTTTGCTAAAGAACGATTTAATACAAAAATTCATGAAAGAACCCATCATTCAAGTGAAGGATTTAACGAAGTCCTACGGCGACTTTGAAGCAGTTAAAGGCATTAGTTTTGAGGTCTATAAAGGAGAGATATTTGGTTTATTAGGCCCAAATGGTGCGGGAAAATCTACCACTTTAGAAATTATTGAAACCTTGAGACAAAAGTCTGGAGGAACGGTGATTGTAGATGGAATGAACTTAGACACGAATCCAGAGGCCATTAAGAAAATCATTGGCGTACAATTGCAGACGGCAGGATTTTACCCTAATTTGAATTTAACTGAATTGATACATTTGTTTGTTGGATTGTATCAAATGGAGATGGATCCTATGGCACTTTTGGCTAAAGTAGATTTAGTGGACAAAGCTACATCCAAGTTTAAAGAATTGAGTGGGGGACAGAAGCAAAGATTTTCAATTGCAACCACTTTAATCAATCGTCCAAAAATTATTTTCTTAGATGAACCTACCACAGGTTTGGATCCTCAAGCAAGACGGAATCTTTGGGATCTGATTCAAGAAATAAGAAACAACGGAACGACTGTTATCATCACAACACATTATATGGATGAAGCAGAAGTGTTATGTGATAGGGTTGCCATTATTGATAGTGGAAAAATCATAGGCATCAATTCCCCGAATCAACTGATTGATGAGTTGGTAGAAAGTGGATTTGAAAAAGTAAAAGAAGTGAAGAAAGCCAATTTGGAAGATGTTTTTATCCATATGACCGGCAAACAATTAAGAGAAGCTTAAATATAAAATTATGACAACAGACCCTAAGTATCCTATTGGAAAGTATGAAATGAAGCCTTATTCAGAAGCGACAAAAAAGGAGTGGATCAATGCGATTAGACATTTGCCAAAAGATGTAGAAATGGCCGTATTGAATTTGGATAAAGTACATTTAGACACGCCCTATAGAGATGGCGGTTGGACAGTACATCAGCTAGTGCATCATATTGCAGACAGTCATATGAATGCCTTTGCAAGATTCAAATTTGGACTGACAGAAGAAGTACCTACGATACAAGCTTATGATGAAAATAAATGGGTATCAATGGCAGACGCTTTGGATACACCCATTAATTATTCTATGACCTTATTGCATGCATTGCATGAAAGATGGGCTAATTTATTAGCAAGTTTAACAGAGGAGCAATGGCAAAGAAAAATATTTCATCCTGGAAGAAATGCCGAAGTAAGTTTATGGGATTTATTTGCCATCTATGCATGGCATGGTCAACATCATGTAGCACATATCACTACTTTAAGAGCCAATAAAGGATGGTAAGCTTATTAAAAATGAGTTCTGTCTACTTCAGCGACTAAAAATATACTGCCAATCACAAGAATTAAATCTTGCTGGTTGGCATTTTTTATGGCAACATCTAAAGCGATATTGACATCTTCAAAACTAGTTCCATTCAAACCAATTGCATTTGCTTGCGCTGCTAACTCATTTACTGGCAACGCCCTTGGAATATGTGATTGTGTGAAATAATACAATGCATTTTTAGGAAGTAATTCAAGCACGGCTTGCACATCTTTGTCCTTTACCATCCCTGTGATAATATGTAATTGTTGATAATGCAAGGAAGCCAATTGTTCTAATAAAGCATGTATACCATGTTCGTTATGTGCCACATCTAATATCACTCTTGGACTAGCTTGAATACATTCCCATCTGCCCATTAAGCCATTGTTTTTTTTAATCTGAGACAATGCTTTCATCACTTTACTCGCCGAAAGCTTCCAGCCCATGGTGGAGAGTAATTGCGTAGCCACCAATGCCGCTTTTAAATTTTTAGCTTGGTATTTTGCCGGTAGGTCGCATGCGATGGTAAAGTTTTTTGGAAAAAGTGGTGCGTCTAATAAATGTATTAGGGGTTGATTGAATTCAAATAAAGCATTTTCCCAGTTGTTTTGAAAACTTTTAAATTCAATGAAATCATCTGCAAAATAAATTGGGGCATTTTCTTTGTTGGCTTTGTCCTCGAAAACTTTTTTTGTAGCAGCATCCGAAACACCAATGACAATGGGAACCTCTTTTTTAATGATCCCGGCTTTCTCAGATGCAATGGCTTCTAAAGTATTTCCAAGTAAAGCCATATGGTCGTATCCAATATTGGTAATGATAGACAGTTCTGGGGTAATCACATTCGTGCTGTCTAGTCGGCCACCTAAACCTGTTTCAATGATGGCGATATCTACTTTTTCTTGTACAAAATATTCGAAAGCCATGCCCACTGTAATTTCAAAGAAAGAGGGTTCGATTTTTTCAATGCAAGGTTTTATTTTATTGGTAAAGTCAATGACAAAATCTTGACTACACATCTGTCCATTGACTTTAATGCGTTCTCTAAAATCATATAAATGAGGAGAAGTGTATAATCCAGTTTTATAGCCAGCTTCTTGAAAGATAGCTGCAAGCATATGGCTGGTAGAGCCTTTGCCATTGGTGCCTGCAATATGAATGGTCTTGATTTTTTTTTCAGGGTGTCCTAGAAATGTACAAATAGCAAGGGTGTTGTCTAAATTTGGTTTGATTGCAGCAGCGCCAATTCGACTAAACATGGGGAGTCTAGTGTATAAATAGTCAATCGTTTCTTGATACCGCATACTAATTGGATAGCTTATTGTAGATCGAATTTGAATTTCACCGTCACAGTAGAACTATGGTCAGCCGAATTGAAACTAATTTTTGTCAAATAATCTACAATGGCTCTTTTGTATTTTGAGTCATTGGAAGAGGAGCCTCTTGAAATTTGAATAAACCTTCCTACACCATTCGGATTCACTTCGATCTCTGCATAGATGGTTGCAGGAGGCACATCTCCATTAAATGAATAAGTCTTTGTAACCCTTCTGTCGCCTTTGGTGACAAATGGCCCGCCACTGCCTGTGTAGGCTTTCCCATTGATGGAACCATTTTCAACCCCTTGATCTCCTTTACCACCAGCAATGCCTTGGTCTTTCACATTGTTATAGCTGTCTTGATTATTACCACCAGCGCCGTTGCCGCCAGCATATTTCCCCATTAAAGCTTTAGGCTTAGCAGGAATAGGAACTGGATTGTTTTTTAGAGTATTTTTTACTTTGCCAGAACGAATTGCTTCGTCAGTGGCATCATTGGAAGTCGTGTTTATTTTTGATGCAGCACTAGAAGCAACTTTAGTGGACTTTACAGTAGCGCCTTGTTCTGGTGCAGGCGCTGCTTTGCTCTTAGGAGCGATCTCCCCAGCACCTGTATTGCTATTTCCTAAATTCACCTCCATGTATTCGGGCAATGGGGGGACGACTTTAGGGGCAGGTTCCTGAAATTTTGATACAAAAAAGATCATTGAAAGTGACAGACAAATAAGTCCAGTATAGACACCTGCTTTAATATTCTTTTCTTGTTCAAAACTCAATTGCATAGTTTAAAATTAACGCAAAAAAATATCATAACCCAATCTTAACAAGGTGGCTACGATCACAATTAAGAAAATTTTACGAATAAATTGATTGCCCTTCTTTAAAGCCATTCTTGAACCAAAATAGCCACCTGTGGCATTACAAATGGACATAGGGATGGCTACAGGCCAAAGTATGACGCCTTTGCCTATGAATAAAATCAAGGAACCAAGATTGGTAGAAAGATTTACAATTTTAGCATGTGCACTTGCATGCAAAAAATCATAACCTAAAATAGCTATGAATGCAAGCACAAATAAGCTTCCAGCGCCTGGTCCAATGAATCCATCATAAAAGCCAATGATAAGACAAATGAATATGCCTTTTAGCATTGGGAACTTTATTTGATTTTTCTGAACCGATTGTCCAAGGTCTTTTTTTGTAAAAGTGTAAATCGCCATGGCAAGTAATACAAAAAAGATGACTGGCTTCATAAATTGACTACTCATTCTTGTCAATAAAAGCGAACCAGAAAAGGCGGCAGTAAATGCAATGCTTGTAAATAAAAGTATCCTTAATAAAGGAATTTTAACCCTTTGTAAATATTGGTAAGTGGCAAAACAAGTACCAATAAAAGAAGGCACTTTCAATGATCCAATGACGGTCGACACTGCTTGAGTGGGCATTAGAATTAGTCCTGCTGGAACTTGTATCAATCCACCACCGCCCACTACCGCATCCACATAGCCTGCTAAAAATGCAATCAAGCATAAAAAAAGAATAGTGCTAATTTCCATGCTTCATTTTTGAGGGCCAAGTATTAATGACAATTCCAGAAATAATAATCACACCACTAATTATTTGAAAAATGGTAAACTGTTCATTTAAAATAAACAATGCTTCGATAGAACTTAGAAAAGGAATTAATGTACCAAATAAAGCAGTCTTTGCAGCCCCAAGTCTGTGAATGGCCATATTCCATAATAAATAGGCAATGGTAGAATTACCAATACCAATGTATAAAACGACAATCAACAATTCTTTAGTAAAATGCACCGGTTGTATATAATTCATTTCATACACTGCAAAAGGAAAAAGCATAATGGTGCCCAATGCAAAGAGCACAAGCAGGAAACTATTATTAGAGACTCCGATTGGTTTTTTACGAACAAAAACATTGTAAGTACCAAAACAACATCCTGCTCCAATCATCCACAAATCTCCTGTCGAAAACTTAAAATGTAATAAGGTTTGGATATCGCCTTTGCTTAAGAGTACCATGATACCAATAACACCTATGCCAATACTCGCTATGCTTTTCCAATGTAATTTTTCTTGTACTACCCATGCCGCTAATAAGGTGGCCACAATGGGATGTATGATGGATCCAAACAATGCCATATTAATGGCAGTCGTTGAATGACCTGCTTGATAGATCATGGTATTGTACACTGCTACGCCCACCAAAGCCATCCAAAAAAAGTAACTAAAATTGTCTTTGAACAATTGCTTTTCTTTTTTAAAATTCTTGAGCGCAAAGGGCAGCATGGTTAATGTAGCGATGGTCCATCTAAAAAATGCAAGACTTATTGGACCAGCTAATTGATAAGCATATCTAGAGGCAATAAAATTACCAGACCAAATGACGCATGCCATGATGGCCAATAGGGTGCCAATTTGAACTTGTTTATTATATTGTCTTTTCAAAATTGCCTTACATTAATGATGTGCAAATTCAGTTGTATAATCTCCTTTAATACGTTCAATAGGAGGATTAAAATAACCAAATTTTAAATCAGGAAATTCTTCTCTAATTAATTCCATCATTTGTTTAACGCCCATAATTTCTCCTGGTTCTGTTACACCAATTTTACCTAGATACCAATCTGGATCGATATTGAAATTACGCCATTGAATCATTTTTAATCCAGTGTCTTTGATCAATTGTCTAAGCGCTTCATATTCAGCAACTGTATCTGTCATACCAGGGAAAACAAAATAATTAATGCTGGTCCATTTACCTGCAGCAGACATCACTTTTAAACTTTCAACAATGTCTTGAAAAGTGTAATTATTTGGTCGGTAGTAGGCATTGTAAATTTCAGGTCTGGCAGAATTGGTACTGACCCTCAAACTATCCAATCCAACTTCGGCCAATGCAGCAACAGCTTTAGGATTAGAGCCATTTGAATTAATATTGATACTGCCTTTGTCTGTATGTTTTCTGATTTCAATGATTGCTTCTTTGATGGTCTCCCACATTAGCAATGGTTCACCCTCACAACCTTGTCCAAAACTAACAATTGGGAAAGGGGCAGACATTAAATGAGGCACTGTATATTCTACCACTTCGGCTGCAGTAGGTTTAAACGATAATCGTTCTTGGTTAGAAACAATTTCTTCTTCTATTGGTTGGAACGAAATACAGCCAATGCAATTGGCATTACATGCTGGAGAAATAGGGATGGGGCATTCCCATCTTCCCATGGCAAAATTTCTAGCTGCAGGACAATGATAGGTCATACAACAGTTTTGCATCAGGTGTTGCACCAATCTATTCTCGCCATAAGTTTTTAATAAATGTGCAGCACCATAATCGATTGTTTCTTGGTCATAACCTTCACAATCTTGGCGAATATCTTCTTCAATTCTAACAGCTGGTACATAGTTTACACCATCTAACCAACCCACAGCGGTATAACAAAATAAAGGTAACAATGGGGCTTCTGGTAAAGACTCATAAGCCGCAATATACAATCCAGTATGCGCAGGAGGGATGAAAGCAGCAACTGCCCAGCCTTTTTCACATAAACGCATTTCACCACTATCCACATCAATGCCAATCCCTCTTCTGCCGGGTAATTCATACAAGCTTCCACCTTCTGGTAAAGGGATCCAGTCTTCCTCTGGAATAGGATAGGCGTCCCATCCAGCTCTGCCAACCACATACAAGGTCTCATCTTCAAAGATGTTGCCTTCGCCGTCTGAATACAATAAATAAGGAGACTCGGTTAATGCCATAATTAGTTGTTTTTAGCTAGATGCTCCGCGCAAAAAGCATTGAATTCGTTTTTAATTGCTTCAGTTACTGGTTCATTGATCTGTTTTTGGATCAATTTGTTGTTCTTGAAATCGATTGTAATATAATCGTCTTTAATCAGCATATTGTTGATTTCGGCCCATGGGTACAACTTTTTAGGAAAAGTATTCACCAAAACGCCTGCAGGGTCAACTGCTAATTCGTAAGGGAATTTCACTTGACGCTCAAACAAGGCTGCAATTAAATAAACACCTGCTATTAGTAAAGCATTGGGTAGTAAAAACCATCCCCAAGAAGCAAATACTAAGCCTAAACGGTAATAAGGGGTACCTCCTTTTATCTTTTGGTAGACACAAAAAATCCACCAACTTGCCACCGAAGTCATAATAGCAATTAATAAAGCTGGACTAGGATATAATCCTGCATATAGCGAATAGGATAACGCCATAAGGGTAATGAAAAGCATCAATTGGCTGATTCTGTCTACGTTCTTAAAATCGGGACTTTTGCAAACAATGATATAGTCAAAAAGGCGCATAATTGAAGTTTATGAGATGCGTAAAATTTGATGCAATTTAAGGCCATTTGGTTAACTTTGCGGTATGAAGAAAACACATCTTATTTTATTGGTCTTAATTGCGGCAGCAATTGTAGTGTTAATAAGCTATACAGGTGATTTAAGTAGCTATGAAACAGTGGCTTCTGCGAAGCAAAAAGAAGGGAAATATGTGAATTTGATCGTAAAAATGGATAAATCAGTGCCAGTTCAATACGATCCAGTAAAAGATCCAAATTTATTAAAGTTTAATGTAGAAGATAGCTTGGGGGGTAAAATTGCTGTGGTTTATCGTAATACCATGCCCACCGATATGGAAAAGTCAGAACGATTGGTATTGAAAGGACGTGTACAAGGAGATGCATTTGAATGTAGCGCTATTGTCATGAAATGTCCGTCCAAATACAAGGACAATCCAAATGCAATGAAAGAGCAACCGGTAACCATTACCAACTAATCAAAATTACAACATGCAGCCAACGCAGTTTATTGGGGAACATTTGTTACCCGGACAAATAGGTTATTTTTTATCCATCTTATCTTTTGTAGCCTCATTAGTCGCTACATTTTCTTTCGCCAAAGCATTTTATACAAAGGAGATGGTGTTGGAAGCGAGTTGGAAAAAATTAGCTAGAACGGCTTTTGTGATTGAGGCTTTGACTGTGATTGGAAGTTTTATGGTGTTGTTTTATGTGATCTACAATCACTTATTTGAATATAAATATGCCTACACCCATAGCGATAAAAATTTACCATTTGAATATTTGTTGAGTTGTTTTTGGGAAGGTCAGGAAGGCAGTTTTTTATTATGGAGTTTTTGGCACTCAGTATTAGGTTTGATTTTAATTAAGAAAGCCAAAGCGCATGAGGCTGGGGTGATGATGGTGATTAGCTTTGCTCAAATGATATTAGCCACCATGGTCATTGGCTTATTCGTCTTTGATGTAAAAATTGGATCTAGTCCATTCATATTATTAAGACATGAAATGAACTGGCCAATTTTATCCAGACCAGATTATGTGCAACTATTAAAAGATGGAACAGGTTTAAATACTATACTACAGAATTATTGGATGGTGATACATCCACCTATTTTATTTTTAGGATTTGCTAGTACCATTGTGCCATTTGCATTTGCGGTTGCTGGCTTATTAAAGAAAGAGCACAATTGGATTAAATCTGCTTTGCCTTGGGCTAATTTTTCTGCTGGTATATTGGGCTTAGGGATTATGATGGGTGCTGCATGGGCTTATGAGAGTTTAACCTTTGGAGGCTATTGGGCATGGGATCCTGTTGAGAATGCTTCATTGGTGCCATGGTTAACTTTAGTGGCGGGGATTCATACGGCCATGATTTACAACAAGACAGGCGCGAGTTTAAAAGTCACTTATTTATTCTTAGGCATTAGTTTCTTATTAATTGTCTATTCTACTTTCTTAACAAGAAGTGGGATTTTGGGAGACACTTCTGTGCATGCGTTCACCGATTTAGGGATGAATGGACAGTTGATCTTTTTCTTATCCATTTTTGTGATTCCTTTCTTCGTTTTATATTTTGTTCGATACAAACACATGCAAGAACCTTTGAAGGAAGATGCCATTGATAGTAGGGAATTTTGGATGTTGATTGGTTCTTTAGTGCTTGTGCTTTCTGCGGTAGTGATTATTCTAAAGACTTCTACACCCGTATTTAATAAAATCTTTGACACTAAAATTGCGCCACCAGAGGACCCAGAGTTTGCGCACAATCAGGTACAAATTTTTGTGGCCATCATCATTGGTGCTTTAACGGCCATTGGACAGTTTTTGAAATACAAAACAACACCATTGGCTTATTTCAAAAAACAATTGATCTGGCCATTGATCATCACCATACTCATTAGCGTTGTTATTTTTGTTTTTGTAGGGGTTGCTTATGATGACAAAGGCGCTGGATTTTTAGGTGCTATTTATATTGCTATTGTGACTTCTGTCTTCGCGATTGTTGGCAATATTGCTTATTGGTCTGTTGTGTTGAAAGGAAAGTTAAAATCTGCGAGTTCATCTATTGGACATATTGGGTTTGGTTTGGTATTGACAGGTATATTTATTTCCTCTGCCAACAAAACTACGCTAAGCTATAATACAACAGGGATAAGCCCTTTAAGAGTGGACTCTACCCAGAAAAAAAATCCAGTAGGAGATCCAAGAGAGAACTTAACTTTATTTGAGACCATTGAAACCGATATGGGTAAATACAATGTGACTTATGTAAGAGATACATTTGATGCGATAGGAAAAAGATACTTTGAATTGAATTTTAAAGAAAAGAAAACTGGAGAGACCTTTAAGTTATACCCAGATGTTTTAAAAAATAATAAAGGGATGGAGGGCTTCTCTGCGAATCCATCTTCCAAACATTATTTGCATAAAGACATTTTTGTGTATGTGACTTCTTTCCAAGACCATACAGAGGAAGATACCACAAGCTTTAAGCCAATCAATATTACTGTAGGTGATTCTATTTTTTATAGCAACGGTTATATCAAATTGGAGAAAGTGAATGTAAATCCTCCTGGTGATAGACCGGCTGGAGTCAATGAATTGAGATTACAATTGAATGTGGTTTCTAAGGAAGGCTTAAGCTATATAGCTGAACCTGGTATTTTATTGGAAGGATTGAATCTAACTTCTAAAGTGGATACCATAAAAGCACAGAATTTAGTCTTGAGTTTTAATAAAGTCGTAGACCAAGAAAAAGGGATTTTAGAAATTGGGGTAAAGGAGTCAACTGCTTTAACAAACCTCATTACTTTAAAAGTCTATGAATTCCCTTGGATCAATTTAGTATGGTTAGGGGTGATTGTAACCACTATTGGTTTTATGATGGGGGCGTATTATCGTTTTAAGAAATAGGGTTACTTTTTGTATATTAGAGTATCAATTATTATGAGATCCATTTTTTGTATACTACTATTTGTATTGACAACAAGTTTGCCAAAACAACTTATTGCCCAAAATAGCCAGCAAGATACAATAAGAGTGGAAGCCTATATTACCTCAGAGGGAGATACCATTCCTCAATCTTGGTTGCCTACTGTCATGGTTAACGCAGTTCAAACCCGTGCATTAAAAAACTATTGGAGCAATTGGACAAGATTGCGCAATGCGGTTTATGTAACTTATCCTTATGCAAGAACTGCCAGCAAAGTGATTCAATCGGTGAATGCACAGTTGGCAGGTGTGCAAGACGAAAAAGTAAGAAAGCAAATTATTAAGTCTAGAGAGAAAGAATTGAAAAGGGACTTTGCTGATAAAGTGACTAATCTATCTGTCTATCAGGGTAAGGTCCTTATGAAATTAATCAATCGTGAAACTGGGAATAATTGTTACCAATTAATTAAGGAATATAAAGGGGGATTGAATGCTGGTATATGGCAAACAGTTGCTTTTGTATTTGGAAGTAGTTTGAAGCAACCCTACAGCCCAAATGGGGAAGACCAAGAGATTGAAAAATTGGTGTTAGAAGTTCAAAAAGTTTACGGCGCCAAGGGCTAATACCATTTACTAAATTGAGATAGGTTTTTGGGGTAGGTTTTTGTACCTTTACCAGAATAGATACTATCCTATGAGCGACGAAAAAAGTTTAAATTTTATTGAAGAAATTATTTCCCAAGACCTAGCAGATGGGAAACATAAAAGTATATTGACTAGGTTCCCGCCAGAGCCGAATGGTTATTTACATATTGGTCATGCAAAAAGTATTTGCTTAAATTTTGGTCTTGCTGAAAAATTTGGTGGTGCCACTAATTTAAGATTTGATGATACCAACCCAGTGACAGAAGAGACTGAATATGTAGAAAGTATCAAGGCCGATTTAAAATGGTTGGGTTTCAATTGGATTAAAGAATGTTATGCCTCGGATTATTTTGATCAATTGTATGCTTTTGCGGTTCAACTAATCGAGAAAGGATTGGCATATGTGGATGATAGTAGCGCCGAAGCAATTGCACAACAAAAAGGTACACCAACACAGCCTGGAACAGGCAATGCATTTAGAGAAAGAAGTATTCAAGAGAACTTAACCTTGTTTGCGGAAATGAAAGCAGGGAAGTACAATGATGGCGAAAAAGTATTGCGCGCTAAAATTGATTTAGCTAGTCCAAATATGCATATGCGTGATCCATTATTATATCGCATTAAAAAAGCACATCACCACCGCACAGGAGACCAATGGTGTATTTATCCAATGTATGATTTTGCCCATGGACAAAGTGATTCTATCGAACATATCACCCATTCAATTTGTACACTTGAATTTATCCCACACAGGGCTTTATATGATTGGTGCATCGAACAATTAGGCATCTTCCCATCCCATCAATATGAGTTTGCAAGATTGAATATGACGTATACAGTCATGAGTAAGCGTAAATTATTACAGTTGGTGCAAGAAGGGCATGTGCAAAGTTGGGATGACCCAAGAATGCCTACCATTAGCGGTATGCGCAGAAGAGGCTATACTGCAGAAAGTATCCGTGATTTTTGTGATCGTATTGGTATCGCTAAAAGAGAAAATATCATTGACTTTAGCTTGCTAGAATTTTGTGTTCGTGAGCATTTAAATAAAATTGCACAAAGAAGAATGGTGGTGACTGACCCCATTAAATTGATCATTACCAATTATGAGCAAGCCGAAGAAATATTAGATTCAGAAAATAATCCAGAAGATCCTAATGGAGGCACGAGACCTGTACCTTTTAGTAAAGAACTATGGATTCAAGCAGATGATTTTATGGAGGCCCCAACTAAAAAATATTTTAGATTAGGCCCAGGTTTGTCTGTAAGATTAAAGAGTGCCTATATTGTAGAGTGCGAAAGTTTTGATAAAGATGCAAATGGTAAAATAACCACGGTGTATGCAAAATATTTCCCTAATTCTAAATCGGGTTCAGATACATCGGGTATTCATGTAAAAGGCACATTACATTGGGTAAGTGCTAAGCACGCGATTCCGGTTGAATTAAACGAGTATGATCGTTTGTTCAATGTAGAGGATCCAAGTAGTGCAGAAGGTGATTTTAAGGCCTATATCAATCCCCATTCATTGCATACCGTAACAACAGCGTGGGGGGAACCTGCCTTGTTGAATGATCCATTAGAAGCACGTTTCCAATTTTTAAGAAAGGGCTATTTTTATCAGGATACCAATAGCACAAAAGACAAATTGGTATTCAATAGAACAGTGACCCTTAAAGATACTTGGGCTAAGGAGCAAAAGAAATAATTCAAACAGCAATGATGTTATTGGACTTGGAACAATTTAAAAGCCATTGGGCAAATACTTTTCCAGGTATCGCTACCCACAACACGCATTTTATTATTGCCGTGAGTGGAGGGGTAGATAGTATTGTGCTTGCAGCTTTGATGCAACAAATGGGAGCGAACTGTTCCATTGCGCACGCGAATTTTCAATTAAGAGGGGAAGAAAGCAATAGAGACGAAAGTTTTGTGCAAGCATTTGCAACACAAATAGGCATGCCATTTTTAACAAAACGATTCGATACATTGGCCTTTGCGGAACAATATAAAATGGGTATCCAACAAGCTGCAAGGGAAATTAGATACGCTTGGTTTGAAAGCTTAATTAAAGAAAAGACGAATCAGTCCACTACAAATATCGTGTTGCTTACAGCACATCATGCAGACGACCAAGTGGAGACCGTGCTGATGCAATTTTTTAGAGGAACAGGATTGCATGGATTGACTGGTATTCCAGCTATGAGAACACATCAACAAAATCCACTCGCTACAGATCATATCCATTTAATGAGACCATTGCTACCATTTAGTAAAGTAAGCATCAAAGATTTTGCAAAATTAAACGGGCTAGCGTATGTAGAAGATAGTTCTAATCTAAAAAATGATTATACCAGAAATTTAATCCGTAATCAGTTGATACCACAAATGGAAACCATTTATCCAAATGTGAATCAACAAGTGCTAGATACTATTTCTAGGTTAAAAGAAGCGGCAGACATTGTAGATGCTACAGTGGCAGCTTTTTGGAAAAAACACATCAGTTTTCCTAAAGGGATACCTACTATTGATTTGTCTGCATGGAATCAGCTAAAAGGCAATACAACTTATATTTGGGGATTGGTTCAGGCATATGGATTTAAAGCCTCCCAATTAAAAGAGATTCATAAAATAGCACAAGCTACTAAGGGCGCCTATATTGCTTCTGCAACCCATCGTTTGATCAAATGGGATGACTTCATTCAAATTGTATCTAACCAAGAAGATAATGTATATGATACGATTTCAAAAGAGCAGGGAGTATTAGATACCTTATTTGGACATTTTCAATTGGAATGGATTGAGAATATGGAAGAACTTAAAGTAGATACGAGTGCGAATATGGCTTTTTTAGATGCAGATCAATTAAGCTGGCCTTTATTAAATAGGTCATGGGTTGCCACAGATTATTTTTATCCATTAGGCCTGCGTAAAAAAAAGAAGCTGAATCATTTTTTAGGCAGCTTAAAATTAAGTCCAGCAATCAAAGCCATGACCACTGTGCTTTGTTCAGACAGTAAAATTGTATGGGTAGTAGGCCAAAGAATTGATGATCGTTTTAAAATCACCCCCAATACCAAGCGTGTATTAAAAATTACATTCCTAAGTAAATCCTAATTTGCTCTATAAAGCTTGCAACTACATTAAACTGAGCAATAAAGTAAGCTGCCACAATCAAAAATACAACACCGTAAAGTGATCCCCAAAGATGGGCACTATGGTTGATACCTCCTTGTCCTTGCTTTGCTAAATAAGCGGTAATCCCTAAGTAGATTGGCCCAAATATAAAACCAGGAATGATTGGAGGGATAATGAAAAAGCCAATTTGAATCGTGGGCATTAAAAAGATACCTGCAAATACAATCGCTGATACTGCACCTGATGCACCCAAGCTATTGTAATTGTAACGATCTTTTTGTTGAAGGTAAGTTGGAATTAAACAAACAGCTAAGGCCGATAAGTATAAGCATAAATACAACAGCTTGCCATTTTGACCAAAGAGCATATTAAAGTATTGCTCTACATAATCTCCAAACATATAGAAGGAGAACATATTAAATGCAAGGTGCATAAAATCGGCGTGGATGAATCCACAACTAATAAAACGATACCATTCATTGCTTCTGCCAACGGAATAAGGATGGAAAATTAATTTGTCCATGAGTTCGGCATTGTAAAAAGCTAAGACAGATACAATGACAGTAACAACGATGATATATAAAGTAATGCTCATTATTCGTGGTGGTATTTTTCGTTGGCTAAGATACTACATGCGCGGTAGATTTGCTCTGCAAGCATCAATCGAACCAACATATGTGGAAAGACAAGTTCAGAAATGCTCCAGGTGAAATTGGCTCTTTGTTGTATGGCTTCGTCCACACCATAAGCGCCACCTATTAAGAAAATGATTTTTTGTGCACTTTGGTTGGCCTTTTGCTGTATTAAATTCGCTAGGCCAGGGGAGCTCAACATTTTACCTTTTTCGTCTAATAGAATCAATACATCGGTTGGAGTGATTGCTTTTAAAATACTCGCCGCTTCTGCTTTTTTAATTTGTGCCGGCTCGGTTAGTTTGGATGGCGTGATCAATTGCCAGTCGAGAGGATAGTAATGTCCAATTCTTTTGGTGAATTGTTCCACGCCTTCTTTAATATAGGATTCGTTGGCTTTGCCAACGGAGAAAATGGAGAGTTTCATTTTATAAGTAATTAGTTTATAAGCAAAGACAATGTAGGATATAATTTGAAATTGAAGAGAGTATTTTTCACTTGGTTTACTACCGTGGATTGCATCCTGTTATGTAAGATGACCTCTTTGTAATTAATTTGAGAAAGTTTGTTCCATTATATTAAAAAAATAATTATATATTTATTTACCCCAAAGGCTAATTAAATCTTTAATTTATGAAAAGAGTAGTCATTTTATTGGGTACTTTCTTATTTTTTTCTTGTACAAAGTCTACCGAACCTCCAATAATCATCCCGCCAAATGTCGTTACGCCTCCTGTCGTTGTTACTCCACCAGCATCAAAATATGTGATTTCTAGTACTATTATATCTGGATTCATCATTCCTAACATATCTAACGCCCAAGTGCAAACAGGCGTTAATGGCAGCATATCTGGCACCATAGTTTATTCTAAAGACAATGTGTTAAACATGGTTATTCCAGCAACATTGTTTTTTAATTACCCTTTAATACCAGCGATTCATTTAATAAAATTAAATGGTACATGGCAATACGAGAATAGCTATCTGGATGGTGCAATGGGGGCAGGAAGAAATTATGAGTGCATCGATACATTAAACCAGTCTTGGGTATATGCAGATCATGGACTAGAGTTAACGACAGGTAATTGGCCAAATGGTCACATGATTGTAATGAAGACTATTGGTAATAAACTCACATTTAGCAATATATCACTTTCAAAAAGCTTTTATCACTCAATTTCTACCGGTGATTTAAATAAAGATGGACTAAAAGATGTGGTTGGATTAAATATGGGAACAAAAGGTGATTGGTATGATAACCTTCACACTTACCTTCAAAATGCTGATGGTAGTTTTTCAGAAAATAGAACCATTTTACAGAGTAATTTAAATGCTAGAGGCGCTGGTGCTGTTTTAGTAAAAGACCTAGATGGAGATAATAAACCAGAAGTGATTAGAGCAGATTATGGATTTAATTCAACTTACCAAAAAATCGCTGACAGATATAGTATTATGATCTATTCTTATAATTCAAGTTTAAATAAATATGTTTTATCAAAAGATCCTGGTCCATTAGGTGTATTTGCTAACAACGATAGAGGTGCTACAAGTATTAAATCTGCTGACTTTAATAAAGATGGATTTTTGGATTTAGCTATCGCAACTGAAGGTAGTAATTTTAATGGAATAGAAATTTGGATGAATGATGGCAAGGGAAACTTTACACCAAGTAATCAAAAGATTGAGTATACTTTTACACAATTACAGTTTAGAGAATTTGAAATTATAGATTATGATAAAGACGGATATCCTGATATATTTTTAAATCCTTGGGCGGGTAATTTATTTAGGGAAAATAATAATGTATTTATGGATAATTTACTTTGGAAAAATGCATCTGGTAATTTTGCTTCAATGTCCAAGGGGATTACAATACCAAACATCAATCCAGCTTTCATGAAGGTTTTTGTTATAAATAATCAACTGACCTATTTTGCAATAAAAGGAAATAGTGATGGCACTATTTCCATAAATGAGATTGTTCCAAATTATTAAAATTTTAGATAAACTCAAGATTGCGGATGGTTGCTACGCAACATCCTCACGCATTGGTTTAATAGGATTGCTCCCGATGGTCGCATCCTCTTCGCATTGGTCGTACTCAAAGTGGATTGCGCCCTTTGGTCGCATCCTCTTCGCATTGGTCGTACTCAAAGTGGATTGCGCCCGATGGTCGCATCCTCTTCGCATTGGTCGTACTCAAAGTGGATTGCGCCCGATGGTCG
>CAINOI010000046.1 GCA_903851465.1 uncultured Bacteroidota bacterium | reverse complement strand
CCTGTATCTGTAGATATTGCAATTGCAGCTACACAAGTAATTGATAAAGTGATTGAAGTGAACGGATCTGTGGTGGCAAGTGACTTTGTGGACATTCGTCCAGAATCCAATGGGCGCATAGTGTATCTTCAAATACCAGAAGGTAAGATGGTAGCTGCAGGAACGGTATTAGCCAAGTTAAATGATGCTGATTTGCAAGCGCAATTGCAAAAAATTAAAGTACAATTGACATTGGCAAATAGCAATGAACAAAGAAATCTCAAATTAGTACAAGCCAAAGGGATCAATCAAAGTGATTATGATATTAGCTTACAGCAAGTCAATAGCTTGAAAGCGGATATGGCGTATACGCAGTCTTTAATTGATAAAACTGTGATAAAAGCCCCTTTTGCTGGTCAGATTGGATTAAAACAAGTGAGTTTAGGGGCCTTCATTAGCACTGCAACAACGATTGCTACATTGCAAAAAATGGACCAACTAAAAATTGACTTTACTTTACCAGAGCTATATCAGAATTATATTAAAGTAGGCAAGAAAGTGATTGTAGAAAGTATTGCTAATCCTGGGGTTAAAATGACTGCAACAATTGCTGCCATTGAGCCACAGATTATTGCTACTTCAAGAAATATTAAAGTGCGTGCCAATTTACAAGGCAAGTTGTTGCCAGGCGCTTACACAAAAGTCTTCCTAGGGGAGAACCAACAAAAGCCAAGTATTTTAGTTCCTTCTAATGTAATTATTCCTGATTCTAAAGTGAAACAGCTAGTTGTCGTTAAAAACGGTAAAGCAAAATTTACAAGCGTGGAGACAGGTTACAGAACTGCCACTGCTGTTGAAATTACCTCTGGCATTCAAGTTGGGGATAGCATCATCGTTGCAGGGATGCTTTTTGTAAGAGATGGTAATGATTTAAAAATCGGGAAGACATTGCCACTTGCTGATATCATCAAGTAGGCTCACAATTAATACATTATTGAGATGAATATATCGGAACTCTCGTTAAAACGTCCAGTGTTAGCCACTGTGATGAATATTGCGATTATTATTTTTGGTTTGGTAGGTTATTCTTTTTTGGCATTAAGAGAGTATCCTGCCATTGATCCACCAATCATTTCGGTTCAAACATCCTATTCAGGTGCGAACTCAGAAGTAATACAAAGTCAAATTACAGAACCATTGGAGAAAGCCATTAATGGTATCCCTGGAATTCGTACCATCAATTCTTCTAGTTCTGTTGGTAATTCAAATATCACCGTCGAGTTTAACCTGGGCGTGAATTTAGAAACTGCAGCAAATGATGTGAGAGATAAAGTATCACAGGCTACAAGAAGTTTGCCCGAAGATATTAATAACCCTCCTGTCGTATCAAAAGCAGATGCAAGTGGAGATTTTATTTTAATGCTAACTTTAAGAAGTAAAACAAAAGGGTTATTAGAATTAACTGAATATGCGGAAAATGTTTTGCAGCAACGTTTTCAAACGATTGATGAAGTAACAAGTGTAGGGGTTAGAGGGAAGAGAATGTCTATGCGTATTTACCCAAATACAGATTTACTCAATGCGTTTGGTATTGCATTTAATGATATTCAAACGGGATTGAACAAAGAAAATGTGGAATTGCCTGCAGGCCGTATTTATGGTAATAAATCAGAGTTCATTATTCGTACATTGGGAAGATTGTCTACAGAGGCAGATTTTAGAAATATTATTTTAAAAGAAGACTTAAATGGTATTGTGAGGTTGGGTGATGTAGCGAGGGTTGAACTTGGTCCAGACCAAGAAGATCAAGGTACTTATTTTAATGGAGTACCTGTTGTTATGTTAACCATCTCTCCTCAGCCGGGTGCCAATCAAATTAATATTGCAGATGAATTTTACAAAAGATTAGAAGAAGTAAAAGCGCAAAACAAATCTGATATAGAATTTGCAATACCAATTGATAATACCAAGAATGTTCGTCGTGCCCTATCGGAAGTAAAAGAAACTATTGTGATTTCATTTGTATTGGTGGTTTTGGTGATCTTCTTTTTCTTTAGAAACTGGTTGATTGCAATACGTCCTTTAATTGATATTCCAATTTCTTTGATTGCCACTTTCTTTATCATGTATTTGGCTGGGTTCTCTATTAATGTATTGACTTTATTAGCCATCGTTTTAGCTACAGGACTAGTCGTAGATGATGGGATTGTGGTCACCGAAAATATTTTTAGAAAACTAGAGGAAGGACTTCCTATCAAAGACGCTGCTAGAGAAGGTAGTAAAGAAATTTTCTTTGCAGTTGTTTCTACCTCTATTACATTGGCGGTTGTATTCTTGCCTGTTATTTTCTTACAAGGCTTTGTAGGGTCCTTATTTAAAGAATTTGGTGTAGTCGTTGCAGGTGCTGTTTTAGTTTCTGCATTTGTATCCCTAACAATTACACCAGTGTTGAATGTGTATTTGAATAGAAATGGTGGTAAGCATGGAAAATTCTACGAACGCACGGAACCTTTTTTCAAAGGGATGGAACAGGGCTACAGAAATGGGCTTGCTAAATTTTTGCAAATTAGATGGATGGCTTGGGTGATTGTTGGCATTTGTTTTGTGTTGATTGTGCTTATTGGAAAAAATATACAAAGTGAGTTAGCACCTATGGAAGATAAAAGCACTGTTCGTATATCTATGTCAGCCGCAGAAGGAACGAGTTATGAAGATTTAAGAACGGATTTATTAAAAGCCGTTCGCATTATGCAAGACTCTATACCTGAACATGCATTTACTTGGGGTAGTGTTCCATCATGGGGTGGAGGAAGCACTGGCGCATCTGGTAGATTAGGCATGGTAGGCATTACTGAAAGAACAAGAACACAGTCCGAAATTGCTGCTGATTTAAATAAGAAATTTAAACGATTAAAAAATGTTCGTATTTTTTCTGTAGAGGAGCAAACTATTTCAGTTGGTATGATGTCTCGTGGTTCTTTACCAGTGCAGTTTATCATTCAAAATTTAGATTTTCAAAAAATAAGAAATGTCATTCCTGAGTTTTTAGAAGCAGCTAGAAAAGACAAGACCTTCCAGAATGTGGATGTGAATTTAAAATTCAATAAACCAGAATTAGATTTAACGATCGACCGAATGCGCGCCAGGGATCTTGGTTTGTCTACGGCAGATGTATCACAAGCATTACAGTCTGCTTTTAGTGGTGCACGTGCTGCCTATTTTATCATGAACGATCGTCAATACGAAGTGATTACACAGGTGCCTAAATCCGATCGTAATACGCCTACGGATATCAGCAAAATTTATATCAGAAACAATCGTGGCGAAAGTATTCCTATTTCAAGTGTATTGACAATTGAAGAGAATAGTAATCCTCCAAATCTTTATCACTACAATCGTTTTAATTCTGCTACCATTTCTGCTTCTTTAGCAGAGGGTAAAACCATTGGAGACGGTGTGAATGCGATGGACCGTATTGCAAAAGAGAAATTAGATGAAAGTTTCCAAACTGCGTTAAGTGGCCCTTCTAGAGACTTTAAGGAAAGTGCTTCAAATACTTCTTATGCTTTATTATTAGCGTTGATTTTAATTTATTTAGTGCTAGCTGCCCAGTTTGAAAGTTTCACGGATCCTTTCATCATCATGGTTACTGTACCATTGGCTATAGCTGGTGCTTTGATTTCTCTATGGATGTTAGATCAAACATTAAATATATTCTCCCAAATTGGTATCATTATGTTGATAGGATTGGTGACCAAAAATGGTATCTTAATTGTGGAATTTGCCAATAAGAAAAGAGAAGCTGGTTTAGCCATTAAGGAAGCCGTTTTAGAAGCTGCAGCGCAACGTTTAAGACCAATTTTAATGACAAGTTTAGCGACCGCATTAGGTGCTTTGCCAATTGCCATTAGCCTAGGTGCAGCTGCAACGAGCAGGAAACCTCTAGGTACAGTAGTGGTAGGAGGTTTAATGTTCTCCTTGATCTTAACTTTATTTGTGATACCTGCAGTATATACTTATTTGTCTTCTAAGCATAAAAAAGTGGTTGACTAATAAATAAAGATGAAACGATATACCTTATTATGGGTTTTAATTTTATTAGCTGCTTGTACAAGTAGTCCTGATGAAAATAAGAATATAACCGACTGGGCCCCTAATTTTCACAAGGTAGATATCGTCAATCCAATTTTAGTTCCAGACACCAGCAGTCGTTTTTTCTGCCCTTTACAAAACGATACTGTAGCATGGGAGGCAAAAAATGTTTTAAACCCTACGGCGCTTGTAAAAGAAGGTAAAGTTTATTTATTATACCGTGCACAAGATAGTGCAATGACTTCCCGAATAGGACTTGCCATAAGTGAGGACGGTATTCATTTTAAAAGACAAGCGCACCCTATTTTTTATCCCGCTAAAGATAGCTTTGCCATTTATGAAGGGAAGGGGGGCATTGAAGATCCAAGGATTGTTGAAAACCCAGAGGGTGGTTATATTTTAACTTATACCGCATATGATGGGAAAACAGCTCGACTATGTTTTGCCATCACAAAGGATCTAATTCATTTTCAAAAACAAGGCCCTGTTTTAGCAAATCCTAAATACATCAATGCTTGGTCTAAGTCGGGTGCTATTGTTGCCCAAAGAGTGGGTGAAAAAATGGTTGCTAAAAAATTAATAATAAATACTGGATGTATTTCGGAGACACCGATTTATTCATGGCCTATTCCAGCGATTTATTGCATTGGGAAGTTTTGGAAAATGAAGAAAGCAAAAAAATGGTATCGGTCCTTACACCAAGGCCTGGTTATTTTGATAGCCGTTTAGTAGAGCCAGGTCCTTTTGCAATGTATACACCCAAAGGCATCGTGCTTATTTATAATAGCAGTAATGCTTCCAATAACAACGATCCTGCAAGTCCAAAATTTACATATGCTGCAGCACAAGCTTTATTTGATACAGCTGCACCCTATAAACTTATTGATAGAGCAGCTAAGCCTTTTATTCAACCCGACAAACCCTATGAATTAAAAGGGGAAGTCAATAATGTATGTTTTGTTGAAGGCTTGGTTTATTTTAAAGCGCAATGGTATTTATATTATGGCACAGCCGATTCTAAAATTGCGGTGGCACTTGCCTCTGATCATTAATGGACTATTCTTTTATAATCAGCTCTTTCATAAATTTTGCAGTCGCTTTTTCAACGCTTACAATGTCATTTGAAACAATCGGTGAAGCAAGCACATGACTCCCTGTATTTGGCATAGCCATTTCCATTTTTAAATTAGTTGGGGTTGCAATTTGTTGCATCATTTTTCGAATTGCATTTACTTTAACTACATTGTCTTGATGTGTTTCATCCTTATAATAATACAATGCTAGGGTAGGTTGATGAATTTGTTTAAATGTAGCTTCTGTCATCGTCGCCTCTAATAAATTTTGCAAAGCAACAACTGCTTCTATTCTATAGTGGCTATTCCAATATTTTGGGTAAGCGGAGTCTTTATATTTTATATCTACGTAATTACTTTTTAAAACAGTTCTACCAATTTGCAAACCCCATGGATTATTTAATAATGGCGCAGATGGATTAAATACTTCAATGTTAGGGGAATACAAAATTAAGCCAGCAATTTCAGGATAATTGGCTGCTAATTTTAATGCTAAAGTGCCTCCAGTTGAAGTGCTCATTAAAATCACTTTTTTACCAATTTGTTTCCCAATAGCATAGGCTAATTTTGCAGATTCCCAATAGGCATCTGCAGTTAGATTCATAAGGTCTTCGGTGGTATCAATGCCATGTTCTGCTAATCTTGCTAAATATAAATTGCAATGAAATTGTTTAGCAATATTTTGGTGCACTGGATCGCCTTCCATTTGGCTTGCACTAAAACCATGCAAATACACAATCGCATACTCTGTTTGCGTTTTACTACTGTCTACCCAAATAATTTTTGCTTCATTGTTAGGTTTTAACTTATGTGGCGCCTCCATTACAGTAATAAAAGAATCAAGCCCATTAATGCTTGCAACAGTTGGCAAGGTATCATTCAATACAGGCTTTGGAGGCTTAGGGCCTAGAAAATAAATAACAAATAAAGCTAAAATGGAGAGAATGACTATTTTTAGTATACGCATTGGAGTACTTTTTTTTAAAGCTAGTTATTTTGATGGCCTTAAAAAAATATTTTGCATATGTAAATCCACTAAATTGCAGCTATGAATAAAGAAAGGTTTTTATCATTGGATGTTTTTCGCGGTATGACAATCTGTTTGATGATTATTGTGAATACACCAGGGGACGCATTGCATACATTTGCGCCATTCAAACATGCTAGTTGGCATGGGTTTACACCTACCGATTTGGTATTCCCTTCTTTTTTATTTGCCGTGGGTAACGCGCTCAGTTTTGTAATGCCGAATCTAGAAAAATCAGGTAGAACTAAAGTGCTTTATACCATTTTAAAGCGCACATTTATTTTATTTGCCTTAGGTTTCTTAATGTATTGGTTCCCATTCACTGGGGCTTTGCAGGATACCAGAATATTTGGCGTTTTGCAACGTATTGCATTAGCATATGCCGTTGCAGCTTTGATGGCACATTTTATGCATGAAAGAGTGGTAAAGGTGATGACGGCTGTTTTATTACTGGCTTATTGGTATATCGCAATGCATTATGGCCAATCTGGTGATTCGTTGAGTCTAACTGGTAATGCTGTTTTAAGGTTAGACTTATACTTGCTTGGGCCAAGTCATTTGTATCATGGTGAGGGAATTGCATTCGATCCAGAAGGATTGCTTAGTACATTGCCGGCCATTGTGAATGTACTAGTCGGTTTTATCATTGGAAATTTTGTTCAAGCCAGTGGGAAAACCTATGAAGGATTAACCCACTTATTCATGTGGGGTGCTGGCTTCGTATTCTTAGCATTTATGTGGCATTATCAATTTCCTATCAATAAGAAACTTTGGACCAGTTCATTCGTTGTATTGACCATTGGCATAGACATGATCATCTTGGCCACAATTATTTATAGGGTTGACTTACATCGTCAACATCAATTTTCCCGTTTTTTCGAAATTTTTGGGAAAAATGCACTTGTGATCTACCTTTTTTCAGAGATTTTGCTCACCACTTTGAATTTACTTCAGGGGCCTTCTGGTAATACAAGCGCATTTGACTGGTTATATCAACTAGGTTTTGCTCATTTTGACCCTTATTGGGGTTCCCTATTCTTCGCTATTTCTTTCATGTTGCTTTGCTGGCTATTGGGTTATGTATTAGATAAATTTAAGATATATGTTCATATCTAAAGTTGAATCATCCTTTTTCTCCAATAGTTTTTTTTAGGACAGTAAACGCCGTACCTTTGCAGCCTCAAAACAGCAAATGGAAATAAGAAACATCGCTATTATAGCGCACGTTGACCACGGTAAAACAACTTTGGTTGACAAAATTTTACACGCAACTAAAGTATTCAGAGACAACCAGGAAACTGGTGACTTAATCATGGATAGCAACGAGTTGGAGCGTGAAAGAGGTATCACTATCTTAAGTAAGAATGCTTCTGTAACTTACAAAGGCGTAAAAATTAATGTAATTGATACTCCAGGTCACTCTGACTTTGGTGGTGAGGTGGAGCGTGTTTTGAAAATGGCAGACGGTGTTTGTTTATTGGTGGATGCTTTTGAAGGTCCTATGCCACAAACTCGTTTCGTATTACAAAAAGCATTGCAGTTGAATTTAAAACCAATTGTAATCATCAATAAAGTAGACAAAGAAAACTGTCGTCCTGACGAAGTGCATGATGCAGTATTTGAATTATTTTTCAACTTAGATGCAACAGAAGATCAATTGAACTTCCCTACTTTTTATGGTAGCGGAAAAAATGGTTGGTTCAATGAGTCATTGACGCAATGCGAAGATATCACGCCTTTAATGGATGGTATCTTAAAGTATGTTCCAGGTCCAGATGTGAAGGAAGGTCATACTCAAATGCAAATCACCTCTTTAGATTATTCTACTTTCTTAGGTCGTATTGCGATTGGAAAAGTAGAAAGAGGTACCATCAAAGAAAACCAAAACATTGTTTTGGTGCAAGCAGATGGTAGCATCAAAAAAAATAAGGTAAAAGAATTATACGTATTTGAAGGCATGGGAAAACGAAAAGTAACAGAAGTTGTTTCTGGTGACTTATGTGCTGTAGTTGGTTTAGAAGAATTCAATATCGGTGATACCATTGCTGATCCAGAAAATCCTGAGGCATTGCCTGTAATCAGTGTAGATGAACCTACTATGAGTATGACTTTTAGTATTAACAACTCACCTTTCTTTGGTAAGGAAGGAAAGTTTGTTACTTCTCGACATATCCGTGATCGTTTAATGAAAGAAACGGAAAAGAATTTAGCATTACGTGTAGAAGAAACAGATAGTGCTGATAGCTTCTTGGTGTATGGTCGTGGTATTTTGCACTTAGGTGTATTGGTAGAGACAATGCGTCGTGAAGGATATGAGTTGACTGTAGGTAATCCACAAGTTTTGGTGAAAGACATTGATGGCAAGAAGCATGAGCCATTTGAAATATTGGTAGTGGATGTTCCAAGTGAATTTAGCGGTAAAGTAATTGACTTAGTCACCCAAAAGAAAGGTGAAATGTTGATCATGGAATCTAAGGGCACCATGCAACACTTAGAATTTGATATTCCTTCTAGAGGTTTGATTGGATTAAGATCTCAGATGTTGACACAAACTGCAGGTGAAGCTGTCATGGCACATCGTTTCAATGAATACAAGCCTTGGAAAGGACCAATTCCTGGAAGAAGCAATGGGGTATTGATTGCAAAAACAGGTGGTACTACAACTGCTTATTCTATTGATAAATTACAAGACAGAGGTCGTTTCTTTATCGAGCCAGGTGAAGAAGTATACGCTGGTCAAGTATTAGCGGAACACATTAAGCCAGGTGATTTGAATATCAATGCTGTGGAGATGAAAAAATTAACTAACCACCGTGCGAGTGGTAGTGATGATAGCGTTCGTATCACACCTAAAGTTCAATACACTTTAGAAGAGTGTATGGAGTATATTCAATTTGATGAGTGTATCGAGGTGACTCCAAAGTCGGTTCGTATGCGTAAGTCTTTATTGGATGAGAATGAACGAAGTAAAGCAACAAAACAATCTGCTCAATAAGCAATTCGTTTGCCGTATAAAAAAAGAGTCTCAATGAAAATTGAGACTCTTTTTTTATATGAATTTTAAACTTTTAATAAAACAGGCAGTTTAATTAAATTCATTTTAAGATTTAAGCATTCACAGGTTTATTCAATGTCCTCCACAATAAGTCTTTAAGTTCCATCAGGTTTTTTGAAATTGCAGAAGAGATAAAAATATGAGGAATGTTTTCTGGTAATTCTTTTTCAATCGCATCCATTAATTCTTGATCTAGTAAATCTGTTTTACTAATAGCGATGATGAAATCCTTTTGCAATAACTCAGGATTGAATGCATTCAATTCGTTCTTTAATATTTCGAATTCTTTTTTATGGTCATTGGAATCTGCTGGAATTAAGAAAAGTAAAACTGCGTTTCTCTCAATATGTCTTAAGAATCGGTGACCTAAGCCTTTTCCTTCAGCAGCGCCTTCGATGATCCCAGGTAAATCTGCAATACAGAATGATAGATTGTTTCTATATTCAACCATACCCAATTGAGGTGTCAAAGTAGTAAAAGCATAGTTCGCAATTTTTGGCTTTGCTGCTGTAATTGCAGATAAGAGCGTGGACTTGCCCGCATTTGGAAAGCCAACCAATCCAACATCTGCAAGTACCTTTAATTCTATTTGCTTCCATCCTTCTATGCCGTCTTCTCCAGGTTGTGCATACTCGGGAACTTGTTGCGTTGGCGTGGCAAAATTACAGTTGCCCAATCCGCCTCGACCACCCTTCATCCACACAATTTCTTGTCCATCATGTAAAATCTCTGCTTCTATTTCGCCAGTGATTTCGTCTCTTGCGATGGTTCCTAAAGGCACTTCAATAATAATATCTTCACCGTCTTTACCAGTACATTTATTTTTAGAGCCATTTTCTCCATCCTTTGCCAATACATTTTTATGATAACGCAAATGCAATAAGGTCCAAAGTTGTGCATTCCCCCTTAGAATCACATGACCACCTCTTCCACCATCACCACCATCAGGTCCACCCTTGGCAGTTAATTTATTTCTCAGAAAATGTCTACAACCAGCTCCGCCATGACCACTGTGGGCAAATATGCGGATGTAATCAATAAAATTATTTCTTTCTGACACTTGTTCTTATTATAAGTTCAAAGTTACTACAATCAAGCGGTAATTTAATTTAATAAAAAAGCCTTCTCTTTTGAAGAAGGCTTGAATACCTATTTTGAAATGGCATTTTTATTAAAGAATAGTCCTTAGCAACTAAAATTAATTATTTGCCTTTAGGCCATCAATTAAAATAGCAACCATGTTCTGTTCTAGTTCTTCTGCGCTGATTTTTTTGGTGGAACGGTGCCAGCTTTCAATACCACTCACGGCATGCAAAAAGATAAGGACTACAGTAGGCGCATCAATTGGCTTGATTTCCTTATTTCTAATCCCTTCTTCAATAATTGCAGCTAATCTTTTACGATACACCCTTCTTTGATTTTGGTAATTGGATAAATAGGGATCTGAAAGATGCTTCCATTCTCTATCGCTTACATATACTTCCTCGTAATGATGAATCATTTCTACTATATGGAATCGAAGGATCTTCTCCATTTTCTTTAATGAACTAATTTGTTCAGATTCAATTTCATCAATTTTTAATACAAAACGATTGGCTACATTGAATACCAATTCATGTAATAATTCACTTTTTGATTTGATATGATTGTACAAACTTGCTGCTTCCACGCCAACCGCTTCTGCTAAATCGCGCATACTTGCCGCTTTATACCCCTTTTCTCTAAAAAGTGTGGCTGCTTTTCGCACAATTACGTCTTTTCTGGATCCGTTTTTTTCTGTTTTGATTCTAGCCATAATGTAATTTTGAGCGTTTGTTAGCACAAAATTATCGAATAAATACCAAGGTTTTGGTTAATTTTTGATTAATTTATCCAATTTCGTTAGTTTTTTGGTAATCAACTAGTTGTGATCTTAGAAGTAGTTCGATTTAGATTGCTTTGGGATAGAAGGCTTAAAAATCGTAGTTTCGCAGCTGAAAATCAAAAAAATACACATGTCTTTAGTAGTCGTTGGATCTATGGCTTTTGATGCCATTGAAACCCCTTTTGGGAAAAGTGATAAAATCATTGGCGGTGCAGCAACTTATATTGCTTGGTGCGCTTCAAATTTCACCACAGTGAAACAAATTTCCGTTGTTGGTGGAGATTTTCCACAAGCACAATTAGACGCCCTAACTGCAAGAGGTGTTATATTAGAAGGGGTTCAAATTAAAAAAGACGAGAAGACTTTTTTTTGGAGCGGTAAATATCATTTAGATATGAACACCCGTGATACTTTAGACACACAATTGAATGTATTGGAAAATTTCCAACCAGTGGTACCAGAAAGTTACCAGGACTGTGAAATTTTAATGTTAGGGAATTTGGTGCCTGCTGTACAAAGCAGTGTGATCAAGCAAATGAGAAATCGACCAAAATTAATCGTAATGGATACGATGAATTTTTGGATGGAAATCATGTTGGATGATTTAAAACATACGATTAGTTTAGTGGATGTATTAATGGTGAATGATAGTGAAGCGAGACAATTAAGCGGCGAGTATAGCTTGGTAAAAGCAGCGAAAAAAATAATGGGAATGGGTCCAAAGTATGTGATCATCAAGAAGGGTGAACATGGTGCTTTGTTGTTTCATGAAAACGAAGTATTTTTTGCGCCAGCATTGCCATTAGAAGAAGTATTTGATCCAACCGGTGCAGGTGATACTTTTGCAGGTGGATTTGTGGCACATTTAGCAAAAACAAAAGACTTCTCATTCGAGAATATGAAAACTGCAATCATCTTAGGAAGTGCGATGGCAAGTTTTTGTGTAGAGAAATTTGGAATACAGCGTTTGACAGAAATCAATGCAGAAGATATCAAAGCACGTGTGGCTTCATTTGTTCAATTAGTGAACTTTGATATTGAGTTGGTTTAACCATCATTTTTTTAATTGAAAATATGAAAGTTGCAGTCGTTGGTGCCACAGGTTTAGTAGGCACTAAAATGTTAGAAATACTTGCAGAGCGTCATTTCCCTGTAACTGAAATCATCCCAGTTGCCTCGGCACGTTCTGTAGGCAAAGAGGTAAGCTTCAATGGTAAGCAATATAAAGTGGTGAGTATGGAAGATGGTATTGCTGCACAACCTGCTGTTGCCATTTTTTCTGCTGGTGGAACAACTTCTTTGGAGTGGGCACCTAAATTTGCTGCTGCAGGCATTCGGGTGATTGATAATTCTTCGGCATGGAGGATGGATCCAACAAAAAAATTAGTGGTGCCAGAGGTGAACGCATCTGTATTAACAATAGATGATTTTATTATCGCGAATCCTAACTGTTCAACCATTCAAATGGTGGTGGCATTGCAACCTTTACATGAGCAATACAACATTAAAAGAGTTGTAGTAAGCACCTACCAAAGTGTCACTGGAACAGGTAAGCAAGCCGTAGATCAATTGTTCAACGAGCGCAAAGGTGAACAATTATCAGCCGACCAAATGGCTTATAAATACCCAATCGATTTAAATGTGATTCCTCAGATTGATGTGTTTTTAGAAAATGGTTATACCAAGGAAGAAATGAAAATGGTCAAAGAGACTTGCAAAATCATGCAAGATGATTCGATAAAAGTGACTGCAACCACTGTTCGTATTCCAGTCGTTGGCGGACATAGTGAAAGTGTGAATGTAGAATTTCACAATGAATATGATTTGAAAGAATTGACTGCTTTATTAGCAAAGGCACCTGGCGTGGTAGTGCAACAAGATGATGCTGCTCAATTTTATCCAATGCCATTGTGGGCGCACGAAAAAGATGATGTATTTGTAGGCAGATTGCGTAGAGACGAAACGCAGCCCAAAACTTTAAACATGTGGATTGTAAGTGATAACCTTCGTAAAGGTGCCGCTACCAATGCAGTTCAGATAGCAGAATATTTGTTATCAAAAAATATGATTTAAAAAAGGCATTACCGTTCTTAATCATTAGCAATAAAAAATCAGGATTTCGAATTGCTATTGATTAATTCAATGAATTCAGCTTCGGTCATTATTTTTATCGAGGCAATTTTTTTAGCTTTCTCTAATTTGCTTCCAGCATCTTCCCCAACAATTAAATAATTTAATTTACTACTCACGCCACTAAGGATATGCCCGCCTTTTGCTTCTACCATTTCCTCTGCATCTGATCGTTTGAGTTGCGTTAAGGTTCCAGTAAACAAGAAGTTTATACCTGTAAGTGAACCATCCGTTGGTTGATGGTTGGTCTGTGCTACATTTAATCCCAATTGTATCAGCGACTCAATCATCTTGAGTTGACTTGGATCATGAAAAAATTGAACGATACTACTTGCCACTTTAACGCCTATATCTTCAAACTCAAGTAATTGCTCCTCGGTGATACGGGTTAAATCAAGTATGTGATTGATTTTACTTGCAATGGTTTTAGCTGTTGTTTCTCCAACAAACCGAATGCCTAATGCATAAATGAACCTATGCAATGGCTGTTGTTTTGAAGCTTCAATTGCTGTAGTTAAGTTGTCTACACTTTTTTTCCCAAATCCTTCCATTTGACCAATTTGTTCAAAGTCGAGTGTGTAAATTCCAGGTATGTCTTTTAGAAAACCAAGCTCAAAGAATTTTTTAATATTGGCTTCGCCTAAATTTTTAATATCCATGGCGTCCTTACTCACAAAATGGGCAATGCGCTCTACAATTTGTGCACTACAATTAATATTGGTACATCTCCACACAGCTTCTGTACTTTCCTTAACTAAAGTGGTTGCACAAACAGGACAATGGGTTGGGAATTGAATCTTTTTTTCATTACCAGTTCTAAGACTTGCAATGGAATGCACGATTTGTGGAATCACATCGCCGGCACGTTCTATGATTACAGTATCTCCTAAAAGCAAATCTTTTTCAATAATATATTCTTCGTTATGAATAGAGATGCTAGAAACGGTGACACCTCCAATGGCTACTGGTTTTAATTTGGCAACGGGAGTGACTGCGCCGGTTCTGCCTACTTGAAATTCTACATGTTCTAAAACAGTGGTCGCTTGTCTTGCTTTAAATTTGTAGGCAATTGCCCATCTTGGATGGTGCGAGGTCATGCCTAATTTTTCTTGTAATGCTAGATCGTTGACTTTAACCACTAAGCCGTCAATCTCATAAGGTAGTTCATCTCTTTCTGCTGCTGCAATAGCACAATAGTTAATGACATCCTGCATCTTACTTACAACCTGTTTTTCCTTCTGCGGCGACCTAAAGCCCATAGTCCATAAAAATTCCAAGCTGCCGCTATGGGTCTTTAAAAGTGGGTTCACAGTTTTCCCAGGGATTGGTAAAACATAACTAATATGATAAATAAAAGCATCTAAATTTCTTTCTGCAACTTCCTTTGGATCTTTCATCCTCAAACTGCCCGATGCAGCATTTCTTGGATTGGCAAGAGGCGCTTGTTGCTTGGATTTTAAAGTCGCATTAAAATCGTTAAAAGCTTTTTTTGTCATAATGACTTCTCCACGAATTTCAATTTGATGAATGCCATTTGCTGCAAGTGGAATTTGTAAAGGGATAGATCTAATTTGTTTGATATTGTTGGTAATATCTTCTCCTTCAACACCATCGCCCCTTGTACATGCGCGCACCAAAAGGTCATTCTCATAGATTAAGGAAATACTAGCACCGTCAAATTTTGGCTCGACACAATACGAGATGGATTCGAGGCCAGCACTTTCTCTTGCTTTACGGTCAAAATCAATGAGGTCTTCTCCGTTGTAGCTATTCTCTAAGCTTAACATAGGTACCAAATGCGGTACGGTTTCAAAATTGCTATTTAAACTATTACCCACTCTTTGACTTGGTGAGTCTGGCGTAATACAAGAAGGCTCTGCAGTTTCAATGTTCAATAAGGCTTGAAAGAGTTGGTCATATTCATAATCGCTAATCAAGGGCTCGTTGATCACATAATATTGGTATTCATGAAACTGTAATACCTTTTTTAATGCGTTTAATTCAATACTTAAAGGAGTCGTTAAAAACTGCTTTGTCGATTGTTGAAATGCTAGTATTTGTGCTTTATCGTACATGGGCTAAAATCTTCGCTAAAGTACAAACTTTAGCGCTTGCAAGCTCATTATTTAATACCTTTATGAACTAAATAATGGTATACTTATGTTGTATTCAATGACGGGTTATGGAAGGGCAGAAATGACATTCAATGACAAAACACTTTTGGTGGAAGTCAAGTCTTTAAACGGAAAGCAATTTGACGTTCGTTTAAATATCCCTTCCTTATTAAAACCAATCGAAGTTGAAATTAGAAATACTTTGAATGAACACCTTTTTAGAGGTAGTGTGGAGTGTTCCATTGCAGTTAGATCAAATGGTGCTTTAAAGCCGGTGAATATCAATAAAGAACTAGCAAAATCCTATTACCAGCCCATTGTTGAACTAGCGGATGAGCTTGGTATTGGAAAGGAAAATATTTTAAGCACATTGTTAAAAATGCCAGATGTGGTTTCTTCAACCAACGAAGTTTTATCTGATGAAGAAAAGCAAGCTATTTTTGGTTTATTAAAACAAGCCATTGATTTATTAAATGAGCATAGACAACAAGAAGGAAAATCCATTGAGTTGGATTTATTAGAACGTGTTGCGGGAATTGAAGCACAACAGGCTGAGATTGCTGTGCTTGAGCCAAATAGAAGAACTAAAATAAAAGACGGCTTGATTAAATTATTAGAACAAAATGTAGGACCAGATAAGTATGACAACAATCGTCTTGAGCAAGAATTGATTTATTATATCGAAAAAATTGATATTTCAGAAGAGCGCGTTCGATTAACAAATCATTGTGCTTATTTTAAATCTATCCTTGCCGAAAAAGATCCTAATAAAGGAAAAAAATTATCATTTGTATTACAAGAAATGGGTAGAGAAATAAATACAACTGGATCTAAGGCCAATGATGTGGATATTCAAAAAGCTGTGATTGTAATGAAGGATGAGTTAGAAAAAGCAAAAGAGCAAATTTTAAATGTATTATAAATGGGGAAGTATTATCGTATAGTATGCGGCATCTGTTTTGTAATCAGCATAGCTGCTTGTCAAACAATACCCTTGTCTGAACAAAATACAATTCATCCAGACCATCAATGGAATAGCGTTAAGCCAGAAAAATATTTATTCAATATCACCGATACCAATCAATTGTATAAAGTTATTTTTGTCATCAGACACCATAACTCGTATCATTATAAAAATATCTGGATTGAGCTGAATCATAGCAGTGCAAGCGAACCATCGAAGAAAGAAGCCTTCAATTTAAATTTAGCAGATGATCAAAAAGGCTGGTTAGGCACTGGGATGGATGATCTTTATGATCAACGCATTCCATTGTATTCCAAGCCTGTTAAATTAAAATACGGTATGCATACTTTTATTATCAAGCACACGATGCGCGAAGACCCTTTACAAAACATTTTATCTACAGGCATTCGAATAGAAAAAGCTGCTTTATAAGATGCGCATGCCATTTTCCATATCAAAATTAGTATGGGTTAGAATTATTTATTGGTTATTTCTAACATACATGGTCGCTGCATTTATTTGGTGGTACGTAGCCCTTGTTAAGCAAAATGATTTACTAACAGCTACAAAAATTGAAACCTTAAAAGCAAGAGGTGAAATAGACCAGCAGCATATAGCAACCATTGAAGCATTTGCTGTTAGAAAAACAAAACAATATATTGGAGAAGGCTTGACATTTTTGTTGCTTTTTCTTTTAGGTGCTATTTATGTGTACCGTTCATTATTGAAGCAATTAAAGTATTCGACATTACAACAAAATTTCATGATGGCGGTCACACATGAACTCAAGACACCTATTGCCGTCACGCAATTAAATTTAGAGACAATTATAAAAAGAGACTTACAGCCTGCACAGCAACAACATTTAATTGAGAATACGATTAAAGAAACAAAAAGATTAGATGCTTTGTGCAATAATATTTTATTAGCTTCTCAATTCGAAATGGGACAATATGAAAATAGCAAACAAGCTGTGGATCTCTCAGCCATTGCAGTTCAATGTGTACAATCTTTCGAAGAGCGATATACCAATAGAAAATGCATTCCTTCGATTGATGCATCTATTCAACTACAAGGTGAACCTTTATTATTGCAGTTGATGATTAATAATTTATTGGACAATGCGAATAAATATGCTGATCCGGCAACACCTATTTTTATTGACTTGCATTTAATTGAAAATAATATTGAATTAACTGTCAAAGACCAAGGTGTTGGGATTGCATTAGAGGAAAGGTCAAAAGTATTTGATAAATTTTATAGAGTGGGTGCGGAACAAACCAGATCAACTAAGGGTACAGGATTGGGGTTGTATTTATGTAAAAAAATTGTCAGCTTCCACGCTGGATCAATTTTCGTTAAGCCAAATCAACCTAAAGGAAGTATTTTTGTGGTCCAACTCAAGGCAGACTAATCATGCAAAAACATAGTATCTTATTAGTGGAAGATGAAGAGCACCTTCATGAGGCTTTGAAGCTAAATTTAGAGATGGAGGGCTACGAAGTGGATTCTGCATTTGATGGTGGGGAGGCTTTAAAGAAAATACAATCCGCCCATTATGATTTACTGATTTTGGATATCATGTTACCTTCTATGGATGGCTTTAGTATCACCGAACGGATGCGATTGAACAACAACCAAACCCCTATTTTAATATTAAGTGCAAAAAATACAAGTGCAAATAGGGTACAAGGATTAAAATTGGGTGCGGATGACTATTTGACTAAGCCATTTAATTTAGAAGAATTGCTTTTAAGGGTTGCAAAGCTCATACAAAAGCAAGTTCAACAGTTGAATGCTTCCCCGCAGATGGATAATTACCAATTTAAAGGACATAGCATCGATTTTAATGCATCAGAGGTAATGCTTGCCACTGGGCAAAAAATCACCCTAACTAAAAGAGAATTGTTATTATTAAAGCTACTCATTGAACATAAAAATACCGTGGTCACTAGGGAAAAGATACTCCAATTGGTTTGGGGTTACCAAGTCTTCCCAAATACCAGAACCATCGATAATTTCATACTTAATTTTAGAAAGTACTTCGAAATAGACCCTAAGCACCCAAAACACTTTATTTCCATGAGAGGGGTAGGCTATAAATTCCAAGATTAATCTCCCTTTACGCAATGTTTGGGCAAAATTTGCGTTAGTATTTATAGATAATTTTAGCCCATGTCATTGTCCTCTATCCAAGACTTTGTAGAACCTATTAACCTGTCTTTTTTGTCAAAAGACGAAGGTTATCGGGATACCCAGCTTGGCAAGCATATTAAATCTTATGAAAATCAATTGCCAGATATCTCGGATGCAGATATTGTATTGATTGGTGCAGGTGAGTGCAGGGGCGCTGGATTTGCATTGAATGGTTTTGAAGCAGCCAATGCGGTTAGAGCTGCTTTGTACAATTTATATTATTGGCATGCTCAGGTAACAATAGCAGATATTGGGAATGTAAAACTTGGGCAGTCTATTCAAGATAGTTATGCTGCATTAAGAACAGTGATTGCAGAATTGATCCTTCAAAATAAAAAAGTGGTCATCATGGGAGGGTCTCATGATTTAACCCTGCCTCAATACCATGCCTACACCGCTATTCCAACTTTAGTGAATGCGGTGGTGGCCGATGCTAAAATCGATCTAGACTTAGAAGCCAGATTACCATCGGATCATTTTTTAGAAGAACTATTTACTGGGTTACCGAATCATCTAAACCATTATGCGCATATTGGTTTCCAAAGCTATTTTATGCATCCGCATATGCTTGAGACGATTGATAAATTAAGGTTTGACTGTTTTAGATTGGGTGTGGTTCGTGAAAGTATCGAAGAGATGGAGCCAGTTATTAGAGATAGTCATATGATGAGTTTTGATATTAGTGCAATTCAGCACGCACAAGCACCCGCCAATATCATTACCACAAATGGATTTAATGGAGAAGAAGCCTGTGTATTGATGCAGTATGCTGGGATGAGTTGGAAAACAAGTTCTATTGGCTTATTTGGATACCAAGCAGAACTAGACCACCATGGATTAACAGCCATTCAAATGGCGCAAATGATATGGTATATCATTGACGGGGTACATCGTGGTAAAAAAGAAGCGCCCCTCACCGATTTAGATCGTTTTAAAGAATTTCAAATTGCTTTTTCAGATATTGATACACAGTTTTTACAAAGTAAAAGCACAGGCAGATGGTGGATGAAATCACACAATGGTGAATGGATGCCTTGTAGTTACAAGGATTATTTAATAGCTTCCAATAACGAAATTCCAGAAAGATGGTTAAGAGCACTAGAAAGAGAGTAACAAACTATAAGTTTGAGAATTGGTTTAAAATGCTATTTATTATTACAGCAATTGCCTTGGTATTAAGTGCATGCGCTGTTCGTCAAGCACAAAAAACATTACTGAGTGCTGAGGGCGTAAAGGGCGCTCATATTGGAATTGCTATTTACAATGATACCAAGGGGCAGTGGTTGACCAAATACCAAGGCGATCATTATTTTACACCAGCAAGTAACACAAAAATTTTAGCTACTTATTTAGGCTTACAATTTTTAGGAGATTCTTTGCCAGGGTGGAAGATGGCAGAAAATACAGATACTTTATTTTTGATGCCATTGGGGGATCCTAGTTTTATGCACCCTGAATTTAGATATCAACCTGTAGTGGACATCATTAAAAATACAAAAAAGCAGGTAGTATTAGTTGGCAACAATCAAGATCAATTTGAAATATTTGGAAGTGGTTGGTCCTGGGCTGATTATGCCGAAGATTATCAGCCAGAAAGAAGCAGGATGCCGATCTATGGTAATGTGGTACACTTTTACCAAAGCAATAAAAAATTAACAGCTATCAAGCCTTTTTATTTTTTTAAAGATATTGTTGACTTAGACAAAGTAGAAGAAAAAAACTGGTCAAGAAATAGGACGGGGAATCGCTTTTTTACAACGAATGAAAATAATAAAAGTAAATATTTTCAAGTCCCATTTAGCCAAGAAGTTGCACCAATGCTTTTAGCAGTTGGTTTGTTAAAGGATACTTTAGGAAAAACAATCAGCTTTCAGAATAAATCAACATTGCCATCAAGCAGCTATAAGACTATTAAAACGGTCCCTACAGATAGCTTGTTAAAGATCATGATGCTTCGTAGCGATAATTTTTATGCAGACCAAATTGTTTTAATGGCTAGTGAGCAATTATTTGGCAAGATGGATGATGCAGCATTGATTGACAGTGCTAAAAAACTATTCTTTACTGACCTACCTCAACCTATGCGTTGGGCAGATGGTAGTGGTTTAAGTCGCTACAATTTAAATACCCCCGAAAATTTTATTGCTATTTTACAACAGATGCAAGCTAAATTTGGCGAAGCTCGTGTAAAAAATATTTTTGAAAAAGGAGGGGAAGGTACTATTTCTGCCTATTACAAAAATTTCCCAGGAACCATGTATGCTAAAACAGGCACACTGGGTGGACAGGTTGCATTGAGTGGATTTATTTACACACCTAAACAACAAAAATTATATTTTTCGGTATTGGTTGCGAACCATATGAGTTCATCAAGTGCGCAAGTTAGACGAGCCGTTGAAACTTATTTAACCAAAGTGACGAAAGGGTTATAGTTTTTTACTTACTAAACAAACGATCTAGGTAATCTTCATTGAATTCAATAAAGGTAGGTGCTCCAGAGGCAGTGTTATTTGGAATATCACATTCGCTGAGTGATTCAATCAAGCTATGCATTTCCTTTTGTCCAAGATTTTGGCCCGCTTTAATAGCCATTTGACGTGCCATGCAACGAATTAATTTTTCTCTTTTACTGAATTTCAAATCGGCACTAAAATGTTTAAATTGTTCTAGTAAAAGTTCGATAGCATTCTTTTCGTTACCTGCAAGCACGTCTGCTGGGATACCTTGAATGATAAAACTATTTTGACCAAAGGCTTCTATTTCATAACCAATATTGGCAAGATCTTCCACCATTTCTTCTAGCAATACAGCGTCACTTGCACTTAATTCCAATACCACTGGAAATAAACTTTTTTGTGTTGCATGTGGCTGTGCACTTGCTTTTTGGTATTTTTCGTATAAGATCCTTTCGTGTGCCAATTGTTGGTGGATGATGATTAGTCCACTCTTAGTTGGTGCAATGATATAGGTTTGATGCAACTGCATCAAAAATGCATCTTCTGGAACTGATAAAGAGGCATCTTCTTTGTATAAACCCATCGAAGAAGGTTTTACAATGAATTCCTGATTTGCACCCGGTAGTTCAGTAAAAAAATCTTTCCAATCTTGCTGCCCACCTTGTGCCGATTTAGGAATTAAATGTGCTTGATTTTTTTGCGTAAAGCCTTCATACAGCGACTTTCTAGAAGTTTCCTGAACTTGACTTTCTGAAAATGGTTTTTGAATGGCATCCAATTGTTGAATATTGGCATCTAATGAAAAATCCAAAGAAGGTGCAATGCTAAACTGTGCCAAAGCATGTTTGACTGCCGCTTGAACAAATGCGTAGATAATTTTATCATCTTCGAATTTAATTTCTTGTTTGGTTGGGTGCACATTGATATCGACTTTAGAAGGGTCTACATCGATATACAAAATATAACTTGGGAAACTATCTTTTGCAATTAAACCATCAAAGGCATTGGCAATGGCATGGTGCAAGTACGCGCTCTTAATAAATCTTCTATTGACAAAAAAGTATTGATCGCTTCTTGTTTTTTTTGCAGTTTCAGGTTTACCAACAAAGCCAGAGATGGTCAAGTAGTCTGTATGTTCTCCTACTGTCACTAATTTACTTTGATAATTGTTGCCTAATACTTGGATGGCTCTTTGTTTAAAGCTGCCTCCATCCCAATGGTATACTTCTTGACCATTGTTATTTAAATTAAAATGAATCTCTGGGAAAGCCAATGCAACCCGCGTAAATTCCTCAAGAATATGTTTAAGTTCAGCAGAGTTGCTTTTCAAAAAATTCCTTCTAGCAGGCACATTGAAAAATAAATTTTTCATACTGATACTCGTGCCAACGGGAGCTGCAACTGGTGTTGTTGAAATCACTTTACTATTTTCTATAGAGACTTCTGTGCCAACTTCATCTTCTGGTCTTTTTGTCTTCAATTGTACTTGTGCCACCGCAGCAATGGATGCCAAGGCCTCGCCTCTAAAACCCATAGTGCGTATTTCAAATAAGTCTTCAATCACACTTATCTTACTAGTAGCATGCCTAGCAAATGCATTTTGAGCGTCTTTTTCAGACATACCCTTGCCATTGTCAATGACCTGGATAAGGGATTTGCCTGCTTCATTAATAATCAACCTAATTTCTGTAGCCTCCGCATCTACTGCATTTTCCAATAATTCTTTGACGGCACTGGCTGGTCTTTGTATGACTTCGCCTGCCGCAATTTGATTGGCAATATGATCTGGTAGTAAATGAATTGTTTCGGCCACTTATTTAACTATTTTAAAGTGTGTAAAAGTAGTAAATTTGCGTCTTAATAACGAACCTTATGCAGAGAACAGCCGACATCCAAAAATTAAGCCATAAATACCTTCCAGCCGACTTCGTACTAACAGATTGGGCAAGTTTAGAGCCTTTTTTTAAGGAATTGAATGAACGACCTATCCTTTCTTTACAAGATTTAGAGGTATGGTTGTTAGATTTAAGTGAGTTGGAGGCTTGTATTAGTGAAGATGCCTGTTGGAGACAAATAAAAATGACTTGCGATACCACAGATAAAAGTTTAGAAGACGCGTTTACTTTTTTCTGCATGGAAATTCAACCTAAAATGCAGCCTTATGCAGATGCATTGAATAAAAAGTTGATTCAATCCCCTTTTACTGCAGGGTTAGACCAAACAAAATACCATACCTATTTAAGGTCAGTCAAAAAAAGCATTGAGTTGTTTAGGACCGAGAATATTCCTATTCAAGCGGAGTTAAGTGTGTTACAACAACAATACGGCGTTATTGCTGGTAAGATGACCATCGAAGTTGGAGGAAAAGAATACACTTTACAACAAGCAGCACAATTTTTAGAAAATGAAGACCGTGCATTTAGAGAGGAGGTATATCGAAAAATTCAAACAAGAAGATTGCAAGACCAAGAAGCGATGCATGACTTGTTTACAAGCCTAGTTCAAAAAAGACACCAAGTGGCTTTGAATGCCGGCTTTGAAAACTATCGTGATTATAAGTTTGCAGAGTTAGGCCGTTTTGATTATACGAAAGAAGATTGTTTTCAATTTCATGAAGCAGTTAAGCTCCATGTGATGCCATTAATAGAAAAAATTTATTCGCGTAAAAAAGAAAAGCTAGGAGTAGATATGCTCAAGCCTTGGGACCTAGAAGCAGAACCTGCTGGCACCAAACCTTTGCGCCCATTTACGGATGGGGAAGATTTATATGAAAAATCTGTTGCTTGTTTTGAACAGATTGATCCTTTTTTTGCAGACTGTTTAAGAAAAATGAATGAGCTTAAACATTTTGATCTTGAAAGTAGAAAAGGCAAAGCACCAGGCGGATACAATTGTCCTTTAGCAGAATCTGGCGCACCATTTATATTCATGAATGCAGCAGGTCAAATGAGCGATGTGACGACAATGGTGCATGAAGGAGGGCACGCAGTGCATTCTTTTTTATCACATCCACTGTCCTTGAGCGCATTCAAAGAGTATCCAATGGAAATTGCCGAAGTGGCAAGTATGGCCATGGAATTATTTAGCATGCAGCACTGGCAACCGTTTTTTGAAAAAGAGTCAGATTTAAAAAGAGCGATTGAACATCAACTAGAAAGAACAATCACCATTTTTCCATGGATTGCGATCATTGATAAATTTCAACATTGGGTGTATACGCATCCTGCTCATACCATTGAGCAAAGAACCAATGAGTGGCAAAATATTGTAAAAGAATTTTCATGCAAGACTTTGAATCAGTCTGGTTTAAAAGAATTTAGAGCAATAGGATGGCAAAGACAATTGCATTTATTTGAAGTGCCTTTTTATTATATCGAATATGGGATTGCACAGTTGGGTGCGATTGGTTTATGGATGCAGTATCAAAAAAATCCTAAGCAAGCTTTAGAAAATTATATGAATGCTTTAGCTTTAGGTGGAACAAAGACTTTGCCAGAATTGTATCAAACTGCAGGATTGGAATTCAACTTCTCTCCTGAGTATGTTAAAAATTTAATGGAATTTACCAATCAAGCATTAGAAAAATTATACCACTAATTTTAAAAATTAAATAAGATGAAAAAAATAGCGACTGTACTATTATTGAGTTTGTGCACATTCGTTGTTACAGCACAAAAACCAAGTTCTGCACCTACTGGTAAATCAGATCCAGTAATGCCAGTTTATTTAGTGGATGGCGTGGAAACACCTTATGCTAAAGTGATTAAAATCAATACCGCATTGATTGCTTCTATGGATGTATATAAAGGTCCAGATGCCATAGCAAAATTTGGGGCAAAGTATAAACATGGCATTGTATTGGTGAAATTAAAGAAGCCAACGAAAAAATAAATTGAAGATGCTAGTTTAAAAAAAAGACCTCGAAATTTCGAGGTCTTTTTTTTATGCGTTATTTCCATTTTCGGAACTAGGTCCTTCAGGTCTTGGTCCATTTGGATTTGGCCCTTGAGGACGAGGCCCATTATTAGGTCTAGGACCATTTGGTCCGTTTTGGTTCGGTCCTTGTGGACGTGGTCCGTTATTAGGTCTAGGACCATTTGGTCCGTTTTGGTTCGGTCCTTGTGGCCTTGGCCCATTATTAGGTCTAGGACCATTTGGTCCGTTTTGGTTTGGTCCTTGTGGACGTGGTCCGTTATTAGAACGCGGTCCGTTTGGTCCTTGTTGGCGCGGTCCATTTTGATTTGGGCCTTGAGGTTCTCTATAATTTCTTTGTTGATCTCTTCTTCGTCGATCGTTCTTTTCTAAAGAACGTAAACTTATTTGACCAACTAATTCTACAAATTCTGGTTCTACTTCTTTGTTCTTACCTGTGATTTCTACAGCCTCCAATTCTTCTACTGCAATACCTTGTTGATTCAGTTTTTTAATTTCCTTTACGCGTTCTATCGTTAAAGGAAAATGTTTGGTATTATTAGGAAGGGTATACCACATTAGATTTTTAAAAATATCTTTCTTAATTAAAAAGGCAGTGCCCATTGCAGTTTGTAAATTATCTGCGTAATCTGGGAATGCTTGCAATGCATCTAAATAAGTATCTAATTCAAAATTCAAACAACATTTTAAACGACCACATTGGCCACTTAACTTAGTTTGATTGATTGATAAATTTTGGTAACGAGCTGCAGTGGTGTTGACACTTTTGAAATCGTGTAGCCAAGTGCTACAACAAAGTTCACGACCACAACTTCCAATGCCACCCACTTTTGCCGCTTCTTGACGAATACCAATTTGACGCATTTCTACTTTCACTTTAAATTCACCTGCGAAAATGCGTATGAGTTCTCTAAAGTCGATACGATCATCAGCCGTATAGAAAAAAGTACCTTTTTTCCCATCTGCCTGCAATTCGATTTCACTTAACTTCATTTGTAATTTCAAATCTCTTGCATATGCCCTGCTTCGAGCTAGCATGTCTGATTCTCTACTCTTACTTATTTTAAAGGTCTCAATATCTTTATCTGTACTAGCCCTTAAAATTTTCTTTATCTCAGGATGAAATTCATCCGTACCGCTTTTTTTCAATTGTAAACGAACTAGTTCTCCAGTCAAAGAAACCTCTCCTACATCGAAGCCGTTCACGCCCTCAACCGTAACATAATCTCCTTTTTCAAAAATTTGGAAAGTAGGGTTTCTAAAAAAATCTTTTCGGCTTCCTTGTTTGAAGCTTACTTCTACTACCCTACATTGACTTTCTGTGTCATCCACAGGCAGGTCTCTTAACCAGTCATGTACATTTAGTCTATTACATCCACCTGTACTACAGCCTCCATTGCTTTTGCAGCCATTGGGCGTACCCGTGCCGCATGATCCACATCCCATATATTCAAATTCTAACTGTTATTAATTGAAATACCCGACACCCACTTCCTTAAATCCCTATTCCTTAGATTGGCGTCTATGTCAAAATTAAGGTTTTGTTGCGAATGATATGATAGAACTTGATACCCATTGCCATAAATAACATCTTGGCATTGGCATTTCGCTCTATATAATAGACTGCTTTGTCCAATTCTTGTATAATGGCCTCTAATTGACCTACTCCAGCAATTTTATTGATTCTGATGGCGAAATCCTTTAAATCTGGATCTAAAGGCAAGTCTGCACCCAATACTTTAATGCGAATGCTCTGCTCAAGCAAGTGGTTAAAGTATTTTAGGAATTGTTTTTGTTGCTCCCTTCCTAATTTACTGACCTCGTCTACCCATTTTAATTGAGCCAAAGGACCATTTTTAAGGATGGCATTCAACCAGTCTCTAATTTGGTCTAAAAAATCACTATCACTATGTTGCACTAGATGAAGTGCCTCCCTGTAATTGCCATCCGACATGGCTGCTATAAGCTGTGCTTTTTCTGGACTTAACTTGGCTCTTTGCTCCAGCGCAGCTGCAATGTTTGCATTGGTTAATCTTGGCACTCTAATAAACTGACATCTACTAAGAATGGTTGGTAGAATCTGCTCCTCGGAACTAGCCACCAATAAAAAGATGGTATCTGCAGGTGGCTCTTCTATCAGCTTTAATAATTTATTCCCTTCTTTGCCTAAGTATTCTGGCATCCACATGACAAGCACTTTGAAAGGGCTTTCAAAGCTTTTAAAACTCAGCTTTTTTATAATTTCAGCACATTCGTCTGCACTAATATTGCCTTGCTTATTTTCTGCTTTGATAAATTGCAACCAGTCAAATACATTGCCGTAGGGATAGCCCTGTATAAATTCTCTCCACTGCGCTATAAAATTCGCACTGATATTTTTTTGACCTGGCTTCTCCGTGATGGTTGGAAAAGAGAAATGCAGATCGGGGTGCATCAACTGATTCGCCCGTTGGTAGGCAGGCAAATTGGCAATAGCATCTGGTTCGTTGTAGGTATGTATTTGCTTTGCAAGTGCATCCGGGTCTGCAAACATGTCCAACACTTCGTTAGTTGTAGCTGGGGAGCTCACTAAATATTGTGCAAATGCAATGGCAAGGGGAAGCGCACCAGATCCTTCTGGTCCTACAAACAATAGGGCATGGCTCAATCTTTGGTGTTGAACCATTTCCACCAACTGATGCTTTAATTTTTCTTGGCCAATAATATCGCGCAATAACATGCAGCGAAGATAGTATTTCCTAGGGTAAGCTACTTATTTAAGTAAGTCAAAATCGCGTCGCTATCTGGTTTTACATTGCTTGGAAAATAAGCCAACATTTTCCCATTTTCATCCAATAAAAACTTATTGAAATTCCAACCTATGGTCGCATCTAAAACCCCATTTTTTGACTTCTGAGTCAACCATTGGTAGATGGCAGATTGAGCACCGCCTTTGACATCTACTTTATCTGCTAACGGGAAAGTAACACCATAATTTTTTTCACAGAATTCTACGATTTCAGCATTAGAGCCAGGTTCTTGTCCACCAAACTGGTTGCATGGAAAGCCAATGACAACTAATTTGTCTTTGTATTGACTGTATACTTTTTGTAATTGTGCATACTGAGGGGTATAACCACATTGACTTGCTGTGTTGACCACTAAGATCTTTTTTCCTTTGTATTTTGACAAATCAATCTGACCGCCGTCAATGCTTTTAACTTTAAAGCTATGAATGCTTTGTGCATTTGTTAAGAGGCTGCAAGCAACAAATAAGAAACTTAGTATCGTTTTCATAATAGATTAATTGAAAGGTTGAAGTAATAAATATAACAAGAAATACGCTGAATAGTTGACTAAATATTTGACGAAATTGATGATTCATTCGTTGAATGAATTCTATACCAATAGGTTACCTATAGGGTATAAGCGGCAACTGCTACCGAAATGGATGCAGGGGCTCCGGTCATCAGGGTTTCAATAGCTGCTTCTAAAGTGGCCCCTGTTGTAAGTACATCGTCCACCAGTAGTAAGTTTTTTCCTTCAATACTTTTTGGATATTTTAACATAAACAGGTCTGGAACTTGTTGAAGCCTTGCCTTTCTATTTTTTTTTGTTTGTGAATTAGACCAATTTTTTTTGATTAGAACATTGTTAAGGATGGGCCTGTTCCAAACTTGATGTATCCCCTCTGCAATCACTTGACTTTGATTGTAGCCTCTGCTATTGATTTTGGAATGTAGAATTGGAATAGGAATTAGCAAATCAATTGGCTTAAATTTTTGCTCGATTGCAATAGCTTCTCCCATAAGTTGTCCAAATAAAATACCTACTTTTTTATTGTGATGGTATTTTAATTGCGTCATCAATGTTTGAACTAAACTGTCTTTTGTGAAAAATAATAAAGCACCTGCATTTTCAACAGGTACGCGTCCCCAGAAATTTTTTTCAATTGAATTTTCTTTGATACTAAAGAATTCAGTGTAGGGTAAATCATGAATGCATTTTGAACACAGGGGCATTGCTTTTTCAATTTGATCTGTGCCACAACCAAAACATATTTGAGGATACAATAAATGCAAAAAAGCATTCAGGTAGTTTTGTATACCGGCAACAATTTTCAAAACTAGAAAAATAAGCGATAAGCTTCGTCGACTCTTTCTACAGGAATAATTTCGATACTATGTTTTTTTGTATCAATGCCTTTGGTGTTGAATCCAGAAATAATGATTTTTTCAAATCCTAATTTTTCTGCTTCTGCTATTCGTTGTTGTATTCTATTGACCGCACGAATTTCGCCGTTCAAACCTACCTCTCCTGCAAAACAAATACCTTGTGGCAATGGGATGTCTTCGTAAGATGAAAGCAATGAAAGAATCACGGCAAGGTCTAAGGAGGGGTCTTCTATTTTAAGTCCACCAGCGATATTTACAAACACATCTTTCATGCCAAATGCAAACCCACCGCGCTTTTCAAGCACCGCTAATAATAATTGTAATCTTCTTAAATCAAATCCAGTGACTGTTCTTTGAGGTGTGCCATACACACTTTGTGTTACCAATGCTTGCACTTCAATCAATAATGGACGCATCCCTTCCATTGCTGCAGCAATCGTACTTCCACTAAGTGAATCGTTTCTTTGTGCGATTAAAAATGCAGACGGATTGGTCACGACTTTCATACCCGTCCCTGTCATTTCATAAATCCCTAATTCACTTGTACTACCAAATCGATTCTTTAAAGTACGCAACATCCTGTATGCATAATGACGATCACCCTCAAATTGCAACACAGTATCTACCATATGTTCTAAAATCTTTGGTCCAGCAATGGAACCTTCCTTAGTGATATGACCAATTAAAAAAACAGGGGTGCCTGTTTCCTTTGCAAATCTTTGAAATTCTGCTGCAGTTTGTTTGATTTGAGAAATACTTCCTGCTGCTGCATCAATTAAATTGGATTCAAGGGTTTGGATTGAATCAACAATTACCACAGTAGGTTTTAATTTTTTTATTGCTTTAAAAATGGCTTGCGTATGTGTCTCGGTCAATAAATAAAAATGATCATTCTCCAAACTTAATCGGTCGGCACGCATTTTGATTTGCTGAATACTTTCCTCACCACTGATATACAAAACAGTTTGATCCTTCATCATTAAGCCCTGTTGTAAAAACAAGGTACTTTTTCCAATGCCTGGTTCACCTGCAACTAACACGATCGACCCAAGTACAATCCCCCCACCTAAAACACGGTTCAATTCTGGGTCTGAGCTGTCAATTCTTTTTTCTGATTGACTTTGTACTTCATTGATGGCGATCACTTCGGTCCCTTTTTGAGTTACAGCATAATCCTCCCATGTTTGGGTGTTTCCTTTGCCTTTGTCAATGACTTCTTCGGTGAAACTATTCCACTCATTACAGGCTGGGCATTTGCCAGCCCATTTTGCGGACTCATAACCACAATTGGTACAAAAAAAGGCAGATTTTGACTTACTCATAGGGTAAAGATACCTGGATTATCATTTTTTTTCACAGTATTTGCCGAAAAACGTAGTTTTTGGTGTAAAAAAGTAATATTACTAAAAATTATATGTATCATAAAACCCTTGTTTTAGCTATAAAACTGTGCTCGGTTCCAAAAAAATCATAACAATAGCTTAATATATCTAAAATTTTGTTAAATTGCGATTCAATCCAATATGGTTTTTTCAAAAAAATAAATTCTATGATGAAAAAATTTTTTCTATTGAGTTTTCTTGCTTCCTTTCTTATGATTGGAGTAACAATAGCTCAAAACACAACAGTCAATGGTAAGGTTACCGATGAGTCGGGTGCTCCAATTGCAGGTGCAAGTGTACTTGTTAAAGGAACTAAAACAGGGGTAAACTCTGATGCTCAAGGTAATTTCACAATTGCAGTTCAAGCAAACAAAGTATTAGAAGTAGTAGCAGTTGGTTACGAAAGCCGTCAGGTTTCAACCAGCGCGAAGTCTTTTTTAATTGTACTGAAACAGGACGTAAGATCACTTTCTGAAGTGGTTGTGACTGGTTTTGGTGGATCATTAATTAAAAAGGAATTAACAGGAAATATTGCTCGCGTTAAAGGTAAAGATATCGAGTACATGCCAACACCAAGTGTGGATGCGGCATTACAAGGTAAAGCTGCGGGTGTATTCGTAAATAGCCAATCTGGTAAATTAGGTCAAGCTGTTACAGTAAGAATTAGAGGTAACTCTTCTATCTCTGCATCTAGCCAACCTTTATATGTATTAGATGGTATCCCAGTTACTTCTCAAGACCAATCTACTTATGGTGGTGATATGAACCCTTTAACAGATTTGAACCCGAATGATATCGAGTCTATCGAAGTTTTAAAAGATGCATCTGCAGGTGCGATCTACGGATCTCGTGCTGCGAATGGTGTGGTTTTAATTACAACTAAAAGAGGTAAAGCTGGTAGAACTCAAATTACTTTCAACTTGCAAACTGGTCAATCAGAAGCAACTAAGAGAGTAAGAATGTTGAACTCAACTGAGTACAACGAATTAGCAATGGAAGCGGCTAAATATTCTGATGATGCAGAAGGCATTCCTTATAACGATCCATATAGCTATACACAATACATGAAAGACATCATGAGCTACCATAGCTATGGTGAGTGGGATAAAGATCCAAGTAAATCTTACGATTGGCAGGATCAAGCTTTCCAAAAAGGACAATATCGCCAAGCTGATTTACAAATCAGAGGCGGTAATGATAAAACTAAGTTCTTCTCTTCTTTCCAACATTTAGACCAAGGTGGTACAATTGTTGGTAACGAATTAAGCAGAACAACTGGTCGTTTAAACGTAGATCAACAAGCAAATAGCTGGTTAGATTTAGGAGTTTCTTTAAGCTTATCTAGAACTTACAATCGTCGTTTGCCAGGTGATAATGCGTTCTCTAACCCATTACAGTCTGCGGCTTTATTACCAATGACGCCATTCCTTGATCCTACTACTGGTTTACCAGCAGGTACCCCTCCAGGTGATGTGAATGTTGGTTTATATTTTAACCCAAGAATTCAAATTGACTACGCTAAGTATGTTCAAGATGTATACAGAACTTTTGGTAATACTTACTTCAAAGTAAAATTATTACCTGGTTTGACATTCCAATCTGAATTTGGTTTAGACTTCTTAAGCCAAAACGAAGAGCGTTATTATCAAACACAAACTGTAAGAAACACAAGTTCAGCAACAGGTGAAGGTACCAACACTGGTGCTTTTATTACGAACTACAACACTAACAGTTATTTCAACTATAATAAATTAGCTGGTAAGCACAATTTCTCTGCTACATTAGGTATGCAATACCAACAATCTCAAGCGAAATACAACAGTACAACTGGTACTGGTTTCCCTTCTGATTCTTATCAAAAGATTGCAAGTGCTGCTACTAAGTCTGGTGGTAGTTCTTCTCAATCAGATTTCAGATTCTTATCTTATTTCTTAAGATCTAATTATACTTTCAATGAAAAGTATATCGTTTCTGCAAGTGGTCGTATGGATGCATCTTCTAGATTCGGTAAGAACGCTAGAACAGGTTTCTTCCCAGCGGTTTCTGCTGGTTGGATCTTGTCTAACGAAAAATTCTTAATGGATAATAAAGTGGTTAGCTTCTTAAAGGCAAGAGCTTCTTATGGTATCGTGGGTAACTCTGAAATTGGTAACTTCCCTCAAATGGGCTTGTTTACTGGTGATGCAGGTTATGCAGGTGCTGCAGGTCAAAGACCTTCTCAATTAAGAAATGACAACTTACAGTGGGAGACAACTAGTCAATTAGACGCGGGTATCGATTTCGGTTTATTCAATAACAGAATTTCTGGAGAAATTGATTACTACGTAAAAAATACAACTGGTTTATTATTAAACGTAAACATCCCTGCTACAACTGGTTTCTCTAGCATGGTGAAGAACGTTGGTAAATTAGAAAATAAAGGTTTTGAATTTGTATTGAATACACAAAACTTTGTAGGTGCTTTCAAGTGGAATACTAGCTTTAACGTAGCATTGAACCAAGGTAAAGTAACTGATATCCAAGGTCAAGTAATTGAAGGTGGAGTTGGTAGCATGAACCGTGTTCAAGAAGGATATGCCATTGGTGTATTCTACACTGCAGAGTGGGCTGGTGTAGATCCTGCAAATGGTAACGCTTTATGGTATAAGAATACAAAATTAGCTGACGGTACAATCGATCGTTCTACTACTAGCGTATTCAGCCAAGCAACAAGAGTTGTAACTGGTAACCCAAATCCAGATGTGATTTTAGGTTTAACGAATAATTTCTCTTACAAAGGTTTTGATGTAAGTGTATTCTTTAACGGTGTAATGGGTAACGAAAACAATATCTACGGTATGGGTCGTTATTCTTCTGCAAGTATGCGTTATGAAGACAACCAAACTTATGATCAAATGGCTCGTTGGCAAAAGCCTGGTGATATCACCAATATCCCACAAGCTAGATTGTTCTATAACAATGGTGCTCAAATCAGTAGCCGTTACATTGTGGATGGTTCTTATATCCGTTTAAGAACAGCGTCAATTGGATATACTTTTGATTCTAAGAAATTAAACAAACTTAAACTTGAGAAAGTAAGAGTGTATGTATCAGGTCAAAACTTAATGACTTTCACAAAGTATCCTTATTGGGATCCAGAGGTTAACGCTGATGATTTTGATTCTAATATTGCAAAAGGTAGTGACTTCTACACACCACCTCAACCAAAAACAATCTTGTTTGGTATAAACATTAATTTCTAATTCGTTAATAAAGCATTTTATGAAAATATATAACAAAACAATAAACAAATACTTAGCTGCTATTTTGTTTACAAGTGTACTTGCTACGGCTTGCGAAAAGCGTCTAGACGTTTTCCCGTACCAAAGTATTTCAGATGACAAAGCTTTGTTGTCTGAAGGCGACGTGAATGTAACTTTAGTGGGTGCCTATGATGGTGCACAAGCTGCTACAGTTTACGGTGGTGATATCATGGTATTAAACGAGTTAATCGGTAATGGAGAGAATATCAACTTTACTGGTACTTTCGCAGGTTTATCTGATGCCTTTAAAGCACAAATGACTGCAAATAATTCAAATGCTGCTGGTACATGGGCAGCATCTTATAGTACAATGAATCGTATCAATAATGTATTATCTGCAGTTGATAAAGTAACTTCTTCTGCTGCTATGAAAAGTTCAGTAGAAGGACAAGCCTTATTTTTAAGAGGTTCTATCTACTTTGAATTGGTAAAATTGTATGCTAAGCCTGTTGGTGATGGTGATTATGCTACCAACCCAGGTGTGCCATTGGTTTTAACACCAACTGGTAACGTAACTGAAGCAGATTATAAAGCTAGAGCAACTGTGAAAGCAGTGTACGATCAAGTAATTGCTGATTTAACAAAAGCAGAATCTTTATTGCCTTCTTCAAATGGTATCTATGCAACTAAGTGGTCAGCGGCTGCTCAATTGTCTAGAGTGCATTTAGCATTGAAAAATTATACAGAAGCTGGCGCTGCTGCTAACCGTGTGATTACTGGTAGCGGTAAAACTTTAGCAACTGAGATTGGTAAAAACTGGTTCACTTTCATCAACAATGGTGGTACTACACCTGGTGAATATTTATTCTCAATGAAAGTAACTGCACAAGATGGTACCAACGCTTTGAATACTTATTTTGGTAGAACAATCAGCACTTACCCAGGTTCTGCTGGACGTAGTGATTGTAAAATCAAAACTGCGCATTTTACGCAATATGAAACTGGAGATAAAAGAAAAGACTATTTTGTTTTATCTGGCGGTAACTACTATAGCTTAAAGCATTTAGATCGTTTTGGTGATGTACCTGTGGTACGTTTATCTGAAATGTATTTAACAAGAGCAGAAGCAAACCAAAGAAATAGCACAGTTGTTGGAGCTACTCCATTAAGTGATGTGAATGCAATTCGCACTAGAGCTGGTTTACCTGCTTTGACTGCAGTTACATTGGCTGCTATCTTGAAGGAAAGAAAATTAGAATTGGCTTTCGAAGGACAATTCTTACCTGATGCTAAAAGAACACAAACTGCTGTAGGAACATTGGCTTGGAACGATCCAAAGTTAATTATGCCTATCCCTCAAAGAGAGATGGATGTGAATAAGCAATTGGTTCAAAATGCAGGTTATTAATCCAACTAGGATGACATAAAAAAAAGACCCCGAATTTTCGGGGTCTTTTTTTTATGTCTTTTTTTACGGTTCCTTGAAATCTATTTTCTTGAAAGTATAATTTTTCTTGCGAGGATAATTAAAACTGTTTTGTTACAATTTAATCTCTTCCATTTGGTCATCTAGGAATTTGTATTCCACCAAGTGGCTCGTATTGGAAGCCTGGGATTGTAACTTTAATTTGTACTTCTTTTTCCAGCGCTTTATAATGCTATTAAAGATCCCTTTTGTCAAATGTGAGTGAATGATGGGATGCACCAGTATCGTCAGTTTATGGTGACCATGTGTCGCTAAATAAGCTAGTTTCTTCTCCATCTCGTCTTCCAACAATAAAGAAGCTGTAATGGTCCCTGTGCCTGAACAAGCAGGGCAGTCTTCGGAAGTATTGATATTGACTTCGGGTCTGATTCTTTGTCTAGTAGCTTGCAATAAGCCAAATTTTGAAATCGGCAAAATGGAGTGTCTAGCCCTATCCGTTTTCATGAAACCTTCTAAGGCTTCTTGTACTTTTTTTCTATTTTCTGGCAATTTCATGTCAATAAAATCAATGACAATGATCCCACCAATGTCTCTAAGCCTTAATTGCCTTGCGATCTCTTCTGCAGCCTCTAAATTCGTTTGTAATGCATTTTCCTCTTGGTTATTACTAACGCTCTTAAAACCGCTATTTACATCCACTACATGGAGTGCTTCGGTATGTTCGATGATCAAATAGGCGCCACTGTTTAAATTAATGGTCTTCCCAAAAGAGGATTTCACTTGCTTGGTGATACCATATTGGTCAAAAATGCCAATATCTCCTGAATGCAAACTGATGATATTGGATTTATGAGGGGCAATTCTTTGTAAGTAGCTTAAAGTGATATCATAAATCTTCTTGTCATTCACTACTATCTTATTGAAATCTTCACTTAAAAGGTCTCTTAAAATACTTGTAGTCTTACTTTCTTCATTCATGATTCGAGTAGGAGGTACTGCACCTTTTAAGTTGGACTGGATGTTTTTCCAGTTGGCCTCTAAAGTCAATAAATCCTCATGCAGTTCTGCAGTTGTTTTACCTTCTGCAGCTGTTCTTACAATCACGCCAAAGTTTTTTGGACGAATAGACTCCATCATTTTTTGAAGACGCTTACGCTCCTCTGAGGAATGAATTTTCTTAGACACAGCAACGATTTCATTGAATGGGGTTAGCACAACAAAACGACCGGCTAATGAAATTTCGCAAGTTAATCGAGGTCCTTTCGCAGCAATAGGTTCTTTTAAAATCTGCACCAAGATATTGGGTTTGCCATTTAAGACTTCGCTGATTTTACCTGTTTTTACAATCTCAGGTGCTGATTCGAACTTAGAAAAATCAAATTGATTATGTTGGTCATTCATCGCATCCTGCGTGAACTTGATAATGGATTTGATATATGGGCTAAGGTCGGTATAGTGCAGAAATGCATCTTTGTCGAATCCCACATCAACAAATGCGGCATTCAATCCTGGTATGATTTTTTTCACTTTTCCAAGATATAGATCACCTACTGCAAAGCGGGCGTCAATCTTTTCATTGTGAATTTCTACCAATTTTTTTTCTTCTAATAGGGCAATTTCAACCCCATCAGGAGAACTATTAATAATTAAATCTTTGTTCACGAATAGCAACTTTTAATAAAACATATAACTCGCCTTATAGCGTGAGAATGCTTTATGTTTTTTGAAATCACGGACACTTTACAAAGGAAGGTAAAAGGTAAAGTAAAGTTGCTAGGTAGAGAAGTGCCGTGCAATGGAAAAGAATACAAGCATTTTTCATTTGAAAAATGCTTGTATTGAATGAGAACTATTTGTTCTTCTTCTTATGACGATTTTTTCTTAAACGTTTTTTTCTTTTGTGCGTCGCAATTTTATGACGCTTTCTTTTTTTACCACAAGGCATGTTCGATTCTTTTTCTGTTATAAAATATTATTTCTTTAATTCTTGTATTCTTTTGGAGATAGCTGCTTTGGCTTCAGGGATATTCACGCTATTGCTAACTTTTGTATACCACTCAATGGCCAAATCTTTTTGATTGGTCAACTCGTAACATTCTGCTAAATGAATCATCGCTTCGATATGATTAGGCTGAATTTTGATCACCGTTAAAAAGCGTTCAATTGCTTTATCATATTGTCCTGATTTCTTACCTCCTAGTGCTAGAATAAATTGACCGTAAGAATTGGTTGAATCTTGATCTACCACTTCTTTGATCTTTGTTATCCCTTGCATAGGATTGTCAGATAAGTTGCCAAATAAATAACAAGCACCTAAATTGATTTTAGCGGAGTCATTTTTTGGATTGATTACCAATGCTTTCTCTAAAAGAACTTTTGCATTTCCGGCAATCCAAGGTTGGAGTGCTGGTGGTGCATCCGGTGTAAGTAGATTATCTACCAACAGCTGGGCTGCAAAAGTGAGGCTTTTTTCAGAATTTTCCAACAAAGCAGCGCTGTAAGTGAAATATAAATATGGGGCTAGTTTTTGAGCTGAATCGGCCCAGAACTGGGACAATGCCTTAAAAGACTTCAAACTATCGTTTGCATTGGATGCCTTGCTCAATTGATTTTCAATGGATAATAAGTATATCTTCTGGTTTTCCGATAGGGCTAATTTAGCCGTATTTAAGATCGATTCGGTTGTAACAACTTGATTTTCAATCGTTTGATTTGAAGCAACGGCTTCTTTAGCAGTAAATCTTGGGGTAAAAAAGTAGAGCACACTAAATAGTAGTAGCCCTGACAAGATGAGGATGAGTTGTGGTTTTCTCAATGCAAAAAAGATTTTTGCAAAGGTAACTACTTACGTTTGCTTTTCACCTCGTTTACAAATTCTTTTGCTGGTTTAAAAGCTGGAATAAAATGTTCAGGAATTTCAACTGCAATATTCTTTTTGATATTTCTACCAATTTTTGCGGCTCTCTTCTTTGTAATAAAGCTACCAAAGCCACGAATATAGATATTCTGGCCATTTGCTAAACTTTCTTTTACTTCTTTGAACATGGTTTCTAAAGTGACTAAAACATCAACTTTAGGAATTCCCGTTTTCTCAGAGATTTGATTGATGAGATCAGATTTTCTCATGGAGTTTGGTTTTGGGGTTTTTGTTCACTAAATATATGAATTTTTTACTTTTTACAACTATATCAATGTTTTTTTTACACATTTATAGACATATTTTTAAGCTCATAT